>DATBAX010000247.1:0-21704 GCA_036271275.1 Terriglobales bacterium | reverse complement strand
TTGAAGGTTTGCGAATTGAAACATCTTATAGTCGATGAAGACGCGAGACAGGTGCAACCGTTGTTCTTCCCTCAGCTCTTGAATTCTGGCGGTTTGATGGGCTGTCTGGTTTTGTCATCTGTCCTACTGCGGCCCGGTGGTTGCACTTGAACTCACTAGAATTCTCAATAAAACTCAGTTACGGAGCTGTTGAGGCGGACTGTGGTGTCAGCAGATAGACATGTGTTGGACCAGAATGTAGGTGATCGTCCATTCGCGCCTGCCGGTCTTTGTTTAAGCGGGGATTGCTTACACCAAAGGCAACAATCTGCCCCTGGTCGTTGATGGAAAAAGCTCCAGTCAGAATGGTGCCAACTGGCAAATCCATCACAAGGTCGTTGAGGTCCGTAACCGAACCACCACTCCACAAGACTGCTCGTGTTCCCACGGAACTTCCCGATTGGCCAACGACCTGTCCGAGACTATTGATTCCAAAGGCTTCACTATAGCCGCCCGATGGAAGTGAAGCCAGCGCCCGCATGCCTCCGCTATTGGTCCACAAAAATGCGCGAACACCCCCCATTCCCTCAGAAGCTCCGACCACCTCTCCCTGGTCACTGATATGATTGGCCCGGCTGCTTGAATCATCCGGCAGTACGCCCAGATCTTTCATGCCAGATCCGTCCGCCCAGAGAAAGGCACGAGAGCCTGACGGCGTATCAGCCACGCCAACAACCTGACCGGCGTTGTTGAGGCCATGCGCTTCGCTCCATGTTCCGCCCAAGGCACCGAGATCCTTGATAGAGTTTCCCATCCAGAGAGCGGCATGGCTTCCGGAAGCGCCGGCAATCTGACCGGATTGATCGATGGCGTAAGCGCTGCTGTTGTCCGTTCCTTGAAGGCTAGGCAGTTGGGTCAGGCCGTCAGCATTTGTCCAGAGAAATCCATGTATGCCATTGGTGGAGTTAGAAGTCCCAACCACTTGGCCAGCATCATTAATCGCCATGGCAACGCTATAGTCGCCGCCTGATAGAAAGCCCAGGTCCTTCATGCCGCCTTTTTTCGTCCAAAGGAAAGCATGAGTATCAGAACCATGTGGATGCCCAGATCCACCCACAATTTGTCCTTGAGAATTGATGCCATGAACGCGCGCGCTTCCCTGTCTCAGCGTGCCCAGGTTAGTTAATGTGTAGCTTTGTCCCAGCGCGAAAGGCGCCAGTAACAAGGCCGCGATCACAAGAAAAAGGACTTTGCAGCTCATGTTCCTCATCCGTTGGCCATCTTTCAAAATGTAAAGTTCACGGCGGTTGTTTTGCCACTGGTCACTGTAGCAGTGTGAGTTTGAGTCGTATGACCACTCTCAGAAATGGTGACTGTATAGGTGCCAATCGGAATCCAGCTGCTGCTGAATGCTCCGGAGGCATTGGTAGTTCCCGGAACGGTAGTCGAGATCTTCCCGCCTTTGATAGTCACGGTTGCGCCCGGATCAGTAGCGCCTGAAGCATTGACAGCTTTGACAGCGATAATTCCGGCAGCCGACAACTGGATATTCAAGGTCGCAGTGGCGCCGCCGACCACATTCACGGTACTGTTGCGGGCCAGATATCCAGTTGCGCTCGCGGTGAGCGACTGGTTGCCACTGGTCACATTGGAAATGGTGTATATACCACCGGCGTTCGTGGAAACTGCCATGCTTCCCCACTTCACAGTGGCCCCTGAGAGAACGCTACCCGTAGCGATGTTCGTGATTTTCCCGGTAAGCGTTCCGGTGGACGAAGCCTGCGTCAGGGAGAAATTAGTGGTACTCGTTCCACCTGCGGTCAGGGTCACGCTTTGCGTCGCCGTCTGATACCCCGTTAGCGACGCAGTTACAGTTTGCGCTCCGGCAGGAACGTTAGCCAGGCTGTATGTCCCGTTTGCCTGGGTCGTGGCGCTAATGCCGCCGCTTGAAACTGTCGCACCGGACAATGCCGTGCCGGAGCTATTTGTAACAACGCCTGTGATCGTTCCAGTGGTTGGGCCAGAGCTCTGGGTGATCGTGATGGAGGTAGTTTTTCCGGTGGTGACCGTGGCGGTTTCACTCACCGAGCCACTGCTTACCGTGTAAGCCCCTATCGGTATCCACCCGCTGGAATATATGCCCGAAGCATTCGTGGCGCCGGTGAGAGACGTGGGGATCTGGCCGCCGCTCAGGGCTTACCAGGGCCCCGTTCACTGGCGAGCCCCCTGAATTAACGACCGTCACATTAAGAATCCCCGCCGTGGAAAGCTGGAAATTCAAAGTGGAAGTTTCGCCGTCAACATTCACAGGAGTGCTCACAGGCAAATATCCAGCAGCGCTCGCGGTGACGGTCTGGGTTCCGCCGGCAACATTGGCAATTGAGTAGACCCCGCCGCTATTACTGGTGGCAGAAGTTGTGTTCCACTTCACGGAAGCACCGACGATCACTCCGTGCGTCTGGATATTCGTAACTGTCCCGGTTACGGTTCCTGGAGCATTGTTGGCAACAGCCAGTATGAAATTGGCCGTCGTGGTGTTACCTCCCGTGACGGTCACATTCTGTATCACACTCTGGAAGCCGCTCGCCGAAGCCACTAACTGAATGGTTCCCGCCGGAATATTTGTAAAGCTAAAGCTACCGGTTGAATCCGTGATGGCAGTTCCTCCACCGAAGGTTACCGTTGCACCCGCGATTGGCGCGTTGGCAGCGGCCATCACCTTTCCAATCACGTTGCCCAAATTGGAGGCCAGGGCCATTGTTGGCGCAGCCACTGTGTTTCCAGTTGTGGCTGTTACTGTTTCCGTGGCAGGTGAGAAGCCTGCCGCGGACGCAACCAGGGTGACGGCTCCCCCAGGAATATCGTTGAGAGCATAGCTGCCACTTGCGTCGGTCAAGGCAGTCAACCCGGAGCCAGTCACGCTGGCGCCCTGAATGGCATTTCCACTGGTATCTACAATAGTGCCTGTGATAGTGCCCGGGGCTATCGGAGCAAGTTGCAGGTTAGGCACATTATCCGTAGATCCTGCTGTAACGGTAATTTGCGCCGACGCATCGCTATACCCCGAAAGCGTAGCTGTAACAGTAGAATTACCGAGTGCCACGTCATTGAGGGTGTAGGCGCCATCGGAAGCGGTTGTAGCTGAAACGCCGCCCCCGGATAAAGAAGCGTTAGCCAGCGGAGCGCCTGAGGTGTTGGTTACCACGCCAGTTACCGTGCCGGTTGAACCGCCATTTTGGCTGATATTAATGATTTTAGCGACCGACGGAACTCCCGATCCGCTCAGGATAAAAAGCATGTAGTATCCGGGCGGCGCCAGATTGCCATTCGCCGGCATGGTTACGTTCAACCCACCAGTACCCTGGGTAAAGTCCAGGTGCATATAGCGGCCACTCTCATCAAAGGTATGCGTAACAGACGGTACTCTGATCCAGGCAATTTTGGTAATCGAAGCCGCGTCAGGAGTGCTAACAAAAATAGTCTGAGCATAGCCCACGTTGGTGGGCGCCGAGGAAATTGTTGGGCGCGCACCATTAAATAAATACGGCGGAGAATAGATCTGAGCGTTTGCTCCACCTACATTCCCGCCAGCTGAAAGTACACGGCCGTCGGGAAGAAGGATTGCCGTCGAGTGATAGCCGCGATAGACAGCAATGCCGGGCATGACCGTAAACTGTCCCGTAGCCGGGTCCCACATCTCCGTTGGCAGCACAGGATTGGTGGAATCATCAAAACCGGAGCCGCTGCTTCCGCCTACGATAAACACCTTTCCATCCGGCAGCACAACAGCATTGTGCTGCCGGCGGGCAAAATGCATGCTTCCGGTCAGAGCCCAAGCAGGAATCGCAGCAGTTAAGTCAATGGATTCCGCCGTTGCCGTGGGTGGATCGGACCCGCCGACATCCAGAATCTTACCCGTCTCATACATCACACCTGGGCCGTAGTCGCGCCAGTTGGTGAACTTTCTTGTTGCTAGGTTGGTCCACGTTCCGTCGCCAGTGGTGTCGAGGTAGCGTGAGAGGGGCTCCGGCCCGGCATAGACAACTTTTCCGTTAGGCGCAACAAACATTACCGGATAGAGCGCCTGCATAAGCTGCGCTGAAGGTAAATTGCGCCAGGTATTCGTCGCGACCTGATAGATTTGGGGCAGGGTATCTGTGACGGTGTTGGAATTTACATCACCCGAGAGCACAAGTATGTCGCCGTTCGCCAGTTCGGTGGTTGTTGGATACCACCGGCCCTCGTTCATGTCCGGAACCTGGGTCAACGTGTTCTGGAACGGATCGTATATAACTGCGTGCGCATATCCTGTGTAGTCAGCGATATGACCACCGGCGATAAATACCCGGCCATCAGCCATGGACGTATGCCCCGCACAGAACAAAGCATAGGTCGAGGCGGCAGCCGGAGAAAACGTGTTGCTGACCGGGTCCCAGATGTTCGGGTTCAGTGATTCTCCGTAATATGAAACGAAGAACACTCGTCCATCGGGTAAAAGGGTTGTGTGAACCGCGCGGGTAGGCCAGTTTTGCAGAGATGACCATTGGCCCTGGGTGGAGGCTTGACCGTAGCAGAACGTGGCCAGAAACACTACAGCGGCAAAACAGCAGAGAAAACAAAATCTGTGGCGCAAAACCATAGAAGTGCAGCCCCGGGGAGCAAAGTTGCCGATTATAAGTATCAATGAATCGTTACGCGATGCAATTCCAAAAATCCTTGCTTAACTTCTAGAATCAGGAAACCTGGGAAAAGTAACGAGATCAGTGGCGCATCGATTTATCTGATTCGAGCGATGAAGGTAGAGTTGCTGCCTTCAGTTACCAAGGCAAAATAAATATTCAATATTGACAGTGATGCTCAAAGAAATAAGTACCGCTAAAATTACCGCCGCACCAGCGGAAAATCAGGACGCGCAGCAAGTGCACGGCCCCGATCATCGCTGGTAAGGCAAAAGGAACTAGCTTTGATTTGTCCAATTCGCTAATTGGTTCCACCAGGTATCAACGTTTTTCTCAATAGAGGTGTGATTGTTCGTAACTGAATTCGCCCCGGAAGTGATCTCGACGCCAAGGTTTTTCGCATCTTTAGCGTGTGGCGCATTAGCGTCGCCCGAATAATTGTTGAGCGCCTTCGCAGCGGCTTTGAGTTCCACTTTGGCTTTCGTGTAGTTTCCCTTGTTGAGATTGTCCTGAACAAGTGACAAGTTCTCACGGGCGCGTACAAGAGGCATATTGCTCTCGATTGTTCCCGTAATGAGTGAGCCCTGTGCTCTTGCCAATTCAAGATCAGCATTACCCGGATTATTATTCTTCAATGCCTGTTGGGCGGCCTGGAGATGTTCCCGCACTGCATCCATATCTAAGCCGATGTAGCTGTACCCTCCTTCCACCGATTTCACGACTTCAGCTCCGTTGCTCCTAGGCTGGTCGCTCTGCGGAAGGGCATTGGATGCCATCTGTTTCTGGCTGTTCTGTGGCCCTGAAGTGTTGCTCGATGCAGATTGCTGATTCTGTGCATTCCCTTGTTTCGCATTTCTTGCGGCGAGCGCAGGCGCTAAAAAGGACGTTTGCTCCAACTCGGCATAAATCGGAACCACATGGGTGTTGTCCTTGGAATTGCTAGGTATCTTCCGCTCAACTTGATTGGCCAGGTTCAGCGCCTGATTCACGTCAGTTTGCGCGCGATTCTGATCTTGGCTGATGAGGGCTTGCCGCGCCTGATCAGTCAGGCGCAGTACGTGTACCGCTGTTTTTGAAACGTGCATCCGATCATGTGATTGGTTATTTGTACCCGACCTGTCATTCGAAGCAGCCGTTGTATTCGTTGTACTTCCATGAGAAGCCTGCGAAGTCTCTTTACTATTACTGGGTGATTGCGCCTGGCCTGGCGTGGAAATAAGAACCGCTGCCGCAAACGCAGAGCAGCAGAGGATGGAATTAAGTCTTTTCAGCATAGATTTGCTCCTTTCAGGTGACGATATGCAATAGGAAGGGATAAGACTTGCGTGTTGCTATTTATCAGGAGATAAAAATTCCGGAGATAAATTTAAAGCTGGCGGCACTCCAGGTCGTAAAGAATGGAATACTAGCCGGTTGCGCAAGTCGCTAACCCGCATGCCTATTGCTAAAATTTATTATATATCGTAAGGCGATATATATTGCGATTATCGATAAAAATACTGGGAATATTTTCCCGTGGTCAGGAAAAGCGGCTGAATTTGCCAGCCATCGCAACGATTGTGGACCGGCCCGAGCTGAAATTGCGGCTGGGCTTCTCGGGAATTTTAGGGTTCGAATAGGTTAAGCTTGGATTGCTTGACACCAAAGCAATAATCTGTCGCTGGTCGTTGATGGAAAAATCTCCGGCCAGCTACTATCGTCTGTGGGCATTCTAGGATTTCTGCTGCCTCAAGTAACTACATTTCTTGCGAAGGCGTCACATTTCGCAATCAAAAAGCGGGTAACGAACCCTAGACAGATTTCTGACGGTCCGGCTTCCGCCGCATTTTCTTCGGCCATCTACCGGTTAGCCGCTTTCACGCTTTTCCAGATCTCAAACCGAACGCCAACAACAAGCTGTTGCCATCGCCGCAGGGCAGGGCTCAAAAAGCTGGCGTGAACTCCGTCGAGATACTCCCTAGTCTCTCCTTCATGGTTTCCCAGTCAGCCTTGGAACTCCCTTGCCCCAGGTCTCGGCGGGCGCTAGTTCCTTTCTGATCGGCGGAGTTGTCATATCACGATCATTCGACTGGAATACCCGGGCACCCTGTGAGATCAGGTAATCGGCGGTTCGAGCGGCCAAAGCCTGGATGGTTAATCCGGGATTTGCCGAACCCTGGGTTGGCATGATGCTGCCGTCACATACGAAGAGATTGGCGATGTCATGGGAGCGACCGAATTTGTCGACGACCGAAGTTGCGGGATTCGATCCCATGCGGGCCGCACCCACCAGATGGGCGTAACGAGCCTCCTGCTCCACCTCGGTCGCGCCTGCGGCAGCCATCACTTCCATTGTCTTTTCTTTGGCGAACTTGATCAGTTTCTTGTCGTTGTCGTGCAAATTAAAACTGACATGGGCCACGGGCAGGCCGAAGCGGTCCTTTTCGTCGGCAAGGGTCACGCGATTGTCATCCCAAGGTAAGATTTCGCCTAGAAGGCCGAATGCCGCCCAGTGGTTGTAATCCATCATCTCGCGCCGCAGGCCCCATCCCCATGCTTTCTTGGATGCCAACATTTGTTTACCAAAAGCAATGGGCAGAGGACCGACGGTCTGGATGGCAAATCCGCGAGCGAAGTCATTTTTCGGATCAGTCTCGTAAAACTCTTCGGTTAGCGCATGTGCCGGAGGGGCTTTGTACATGCGAACCGGCTGCTCGAAGCGGCCCAGCACAACATTGCCTGCCTGCGCCATCAGGTAACGGCCGACTGTGCCGCTGGAATTGGCGAGACCATTTTCGAATCCGGGACAAGCGGAGTTCAAGAGCAGCCTCGGTGTTTCAATTGCATAGCCGGAGATAATCACTGCCTTCGCCTTTTGAAAGTTCACGTTCCCGGCGCGATCGAAGTAGTAGACGCCGGTGACGCGGCCTTCCTTGGCCAACTCGACGCGAGAAACCATACAGTGATCGCGTATCTCGGCGCCTTGCTTGAGCGCGTCGGGAACGTGCGTGATCAAAGTGCTGGCTTTGGCCCCGACCTTACACCCTTGAATGCAGAATCCCCGGTAAATGCAGTGCGGTCGATCGCCGTGAGATCCGGAAAGAATCGCGACTGGTCCGCCAATCGAGACGGGAATATTGAGGGCTGAGCATCCACGGATAAGCGTATTGCCAACGCCGCCCATGGGATGAGGTCCATAGGCGTATCCGTGGGGATGGCCCCAGGGATAATAGGCCGGGCCCGCGACCGGCATCTCAAGTTCCAGTTGCTCGTAATACGGTCGAATGTCCTCATAATTGATGGGCCAGTCCACGCCTACGCCGTCGCGCGTATAGACCTCAAAATCGGAGGGATGCAGCCGGGGGGTAAACGCAGCCCAATGGACGGTGCCTCCTCCCACTCCCTTACCGCAGTTGTTTGCGCCCAGCGCGAGCGGATCGCTCCCTCCGGTGACTCGCGGATCTTCCCAATACAGTTCATGCGAGCCCGCCTCATCACTCACCCAGTCGCGCTCCGTATCCCAGAATGGCCCCGCTTCCAGGCCAACTACATTGAAGCCCGCGCGCGCAAGACGTTGCAGTAGAACCCCGCCTGCGGCGCCAATCCCGACAATTAAGTAGTCCACCTCATCCTGCTGTGTGAACTTCCGCATTGGCACATGGAGGAACTGCAATGCTCCCAGCATGTGCTGGTCGTTGCCCGGAGGTTGAAACGCGCCTAGGATCGGTTCTTTCACTGCCTTACTATTCCTTTGCCGAGACTTCCTTTGCTGCGCCATGCTGGTCGGCTTCGGTATGGTGGTGCGCCGCTGATTCCAATTCATGGGAAACTGCGGCTTCTGGCGCCAGCCACTCATGGCGTTTTTCTTTTACTTCCCATGGCTCTGGCTCTCCGTTTTCCAGACGGGTGTAAGCGCGGGGATAGGCCGGCCCCCCGAAGCCAATCTCGTCCCAAGCCCACGGGTGGGCATAGTAAGCGTCGATGACGTCGCCCATCATCAATTGCCAGAAACGATGCACTGACATGGAACCCCATATCTCCTGTGCGGCGTACGGCTTTCCGTCATGAATCGCTTTGAGTACCAAGTCCTGCTGACGATAAGGCAGTGCAAGAAAGTCGCGTCCGTATTGTTGCAGCGCCTCTTTATTTATAGCTTCGCGTCCGAGCCGGTAGGCATCGCGGTCCTGCGGCATGGTGTCGTAGCGATATCCCACAGTCTGATTGACGTAAAGCCGGTGATCGAGAGGGGCGACGAGCGGAATCTGGCGATCGGGAGTCCGGTCTGTCTGGGGAACGAGATGTCCAAAGACCCCAGTCCAGAATTCAAATTCTTCGGCTGAGAAGAACTTTACCGCAGGGGACAAATCCACGCGACGGGTGACGACTTGCCGGGTCGCGTCATCCCAGAAGGGACTTTGCGACAGCGTGCTGAAGCCCGGATAATAACCAGGCGTGCGCCGTGGCTCAAGCGGTTTGCCCGTGGCGGCCTCGCGTGGCAGCTTAGTGAAGTCGAGATCAGCACTTTTATTCATTTGCGTTTTCGCCGAAGCAGGCTGGCCAGGATGCCGAGCATTCCGGCCGCGCCAAACAGCAAGGGCGCGAAGATCGGCGGCCCGTACATTACGTTATAAAGGAGATGCTTGGTTCCACCGGGGCGGCGACGCACGCCGCGCCCATGGTAATAGAAGCCAACGGCTGCGTCGGCCAAAGCCAATAGGGACAAAACTGGCAATGCCGTCGTCGCCACTCTGCGACTCTTCACCGAAACAAAGGAAGCGACCGCCAAGGCTGGCGCCAGGATGATCGGCGTCCATTGCGCTGCATAACGGAAATTGTTCTTGTAGTGCGAATAAAAAGCCTCGAAGCCGCTGAGCAGAGCGCTAATGCCTGTCACAATGGCCACCTGCCGCTGAAATCGTCCTTCGCGGATGTCCTGCTCGGCCGAGAGAAATTGGCGTCTTTCGCGCGAAGGTAGAAATCCCGCAAGAAAAGTATCCTTGCCGGAGACCGAAATATTCGAGTCGTCTTCGCGTTGAAGATAAGAGGCGATGAGTCCGAGATAAGCGCTGGTGCCGAAAAGCAGTGGAGCAAAAATTGGTGGCCCCATAATCATGTTGGTCAGGGGCAGCCGCCATCCGCCAGGCTTGCGCTCGATCCCGCGCACATGGAAATAAAATCCCACAGCGGCGTCGATGAGGGTTACGGTTGACACCAAACGCAACACCGTTCTTGCCATCCGGCGGCTGAAAAAACCAGCAATGCCCGCAGCCGCCAACAGAACGCTCATAATTACCGGCGTATACATCACCCGCCGGCTATAGCTGCCGCGATAGTGTTCGTAGGCGACTTCAAGTCCGCTGATCACGCTGGTGCCTGCCGTGAGCAGGGCAAGACTTCGCTGGAACTTCCCCTCCCGGATTTGGTTGGCCGCGATTTCCAAGTCGCGGCGAGGCCGCCAGATGGAAAACGCAGATTGCTGCTTCGGCATTGCTAAACAACCTCGCGAACTTTGTCGAGAATAATCGTCTTGATGATCTTGGCCGCATCCTTTTGTCCGCGCATCAGAGATTTTGCAAAATGGAGCGCCTGTTTGGTTGTAGCCTTTCCCGGCATAGGTGGCTCATTAGGATCGACTACAGCTTGTACGACGGTCGGCCCTTTGTGACTTAAGGCTTCGCGAAGAATGTGCTCAACATCCTCCGGCCGCTCGATGGTGAAGCCCCGTGCGCCGCACGCCTTGGCTACTTGGGCAAAATCGATCGGCTGCAACTCTACCCCGAACTCGGGATTTCCTTCCAAGATCATTTGCTCCCATTTAATCTGGCCAAGTACGTTGTTCTTGATAACGATCACCGTCACTTGCAGGTTATACTTCACCAGCGTGGCGATTTCACCCATCAGCATCGTCAACCCGCCGTCACCGACGACGCAGACCACCTGTCGTCCGGGATATGCCACAGCAGCGCCGATACTGTAAGGCAGTCCATTCGCCATGGTGGCCAGCGAACCGGAAAGCGAGAACTGCATGGTGCCGCGAATTTCCACGTAACGCGCGGTCCAGGTGGCGATGGTCCCACTATCTGAGGAGACAATGGCGTCGTCATTCAGTAATTTGTTCAGCGTGTGAGTCACGACCTGGGGCTTCATGGGCATGTCTTTCCGAGTTCCGCGCTCTTCCATGAGCTCGTTCCAATCTTTCATGTGTCCCTGGGCCTTCTCCAGGAAGTCCTGCTTCTTTCGCTCCAGCAGCGGCAGCAGCGCCGTGAGAATGGTTTTGGCATCGCCCACTAAACCCACGTCCACGGGGTGCCGCAACCCGACCCGCGTTGGATCAATTTCGATCTGCACGCATTTCGCCTGTCCAGGTTTGGGCAAGAACTCCATGTAGGGGTAGCTGGTGCCGATCATGATTAGCGTGTCGCAATCGTTCATAGCGTCGACGGAGGGCGAGGTGCCGAGCAACCCGAGGCCACCGGTGGTGTAGGGGCTGCGGTCTGGGAGCACCGCTTTACCGAGAAGCGCCTTCACCACCGGGCCTCCGACAATTCCCGCAAGTTGGGTCACTTCTTCCCGGCAACCGAGCGCGCCGCGTCCCACGAAAACGGTAACTTTTTGTCCGGCGTTGATGACGTCCGCCGCCTGCCGAAGGAGCGAGTCCACTGGCCTGGCGGTCGAGGGCAGGCTCCAATCCCCACTGTGATGCGCCACATTGGCGGCATTGCGATGCTTATCAGAAACTTCCCACTCCTGAATGTCTTTCGGAATACAGATGTGAGATACGCCGTGGCGGGCATAGGCTGTGCGTATCGCCATATCCACCACATTCACTGCGTGGGCCGGCCCCATAACGCGCTCGTTGAAAACCGAGACATCCATGAAAAGCTTATCGAGATCGACATCCTGCTGATAGTCCATGCCGATTAAGTCGTGAAAAGTGTGACCCGTGATCGCGAGCACCGGCTGCGAATCGCACTTGGCGTCGTAAAGACCGTTGAGCAGATGAACTCCGCCGGGGCCCGAGGTAGCACAACAAACTCCGATGCGGCCGGTGAACTTGGCGTATCCCACTGCCGCGAACGCCGCAGCTTCTTCGTGGCGCACCTGAATGAATTTCAATTGATCTTTATGAGTGCGGAGCGCCTCGAAGAAACCGTCCACGCCGTCGCCGGGGAAGCCAAAAATCGTATCCACCCCCCATTCGATTAAACGTTCAACAATAAGATCAGAAACCTGCTTCGCCATAAGAGTTCATCCCTTTCGTTATGCGCGCCATGTGCGGTATCTCAAAAACTTTCCGCCGAACTTCAGAGCCGGTAAACTGCAGCGTCTTTTTCTTTCAGAGCAAGTCCGTTTCCCGGCCGGGTCAGGTCCGGCGACATGATTCCATCTTTCGGTTCGCAAAAACCCTCAAAGAACATTCGTTCGATGCGGGCGTGGTCGTGAAAGAACTCCATATGAATGGCCCGCGGCACGGAACAGCAGACATGCAAATGCATGCTGGGCCCGCAATGCGACGACAAAGGCAGATTTGCCGCCCAGCACAATGCGGCCACCTCCATAAACCCGCTGATGCCTCCGCAGCGGGTTGCATCCGCTTGCAGAATAGTGACTGCGCCGGCATCGATCATGCGTCGGAAATACCAGGCTGTGTAGCCATACTCCCCGGCCGCAATATCCATGCCTATTGGCGCCCGAACACGAATTTCATTCAGGCCGGCGAGATGATCCGAACTCACCGGCTCTTCGAACCAGCGCACTCTTCGTTCGCCAAATTCGTAGGCCAGGCGAAGCGCCTGCGTAACCGTGTAGGCGCCGTTAGCATCAACGAAGAGCTCGCAGATATCACCGATTGCGCGGCGCGCAACCGCAACCCGGCGCGGGTCATCTTCAGGATGGCTTCCTACTTTCATCTTGACCATCGAGAAACCCTGCTGCGCCCACCCGCTCAGTTGACGCTGTAACTGCTCATCGCTGTACGTGGTAAAGCCGCCGCTGCCGTAGAGTGGAATACCGTCGCGAACCCGGCCCAGAAGATTAACCAGGGGTACATCAAGCAGGCGTGCCTTCAGGTCCCACAAGGCATTGTCGATAGCGGCGGCTGCCATTCTGCTGATCCCAGTCTCCCCCAGGTTGCGAACGTGCCGGTAAATGTCCTGGAGAATCGCTGCGTGCGCGAAAACATCGCGGCCGGCAACAATTTCGCACAAGAGGCTATGCACTAACCTGGCGGTGGCTTCCTCCGCGTAAGTGTAGCCAAGTCCTGACTTTCCGCCTGCCTCAATCGTGACCAAGATCATGGTGGTGCTGTCCCACGAACACGTGCCGTCAGCCTCGGGGGCATCCGTGGGAACGGTGAATGCCTCAACTTTGGTTCCCGTTATCTTCGCGTTTGACTGCTCGCTCAAATCCTGACCTCAGAATCCGGTTAACACGCTTGCGCCATCGCGAGTTACAGCCACCACGTCGCAATGCCGCATGCCGCCGTAGCCGTCGAAATATGCAGCGGGCTCAATATTGAACGTCATTCCGACATCCAAAACATCTGGAGAGTGGGGGTGAATCCTCGGAAGGGCGTTGGCGTCTACTGCTGCAAAGCCGACACCGTGTCCAGTGGAATGCTTGAACGCGTCGCCAAATCCATGCGCGACCATTACCCTGCGGGCCGCTCCATCGACCTCGCGCGCCGAAACTCCCGGTCGCACCGCCGCCAAAGCCGCCTTGCTCGCTTTGGTGATGGCGGAGCGCATGGCTTCCTTCCGCTGATCAGGCGCGCCAGCAGTGTAAGTACGCGTAATGTCGGTCCAATAACCGTCAGCGCAGGTGTTGGCATGGATCATCACCAGATCACCCTGCTCGATTTTCCGCTGTCGCGTACGCGCATAGGCCGCAGAAGCGCACGCGGAGTTGGGACCCGACATGCAGAAAATGAAGCCATAGCTGCGTTGTGCCTCCGCGGCTTTCGGGCAAGTTTGAAAAGCTGCCTGTATATCGGCGGCGACTTCGGCCTCGCGTCGTCCCACTCGGACCGAATTGGCAGCAATCCCGAATCCAGTGGCGGCGATTTCCGCTGCCTTGCCTAACTGTTCCAGTTCTGTGGGAGTTTTTTGCGCCTTCAATTGTTCTAACACTTGGTCGCAGGCGATATATGTGGCATCTGGCATCACGCTTTGCATTAACTTAAAGAGAGCGGGCCGAAAATCGGTACACGAGGCATAGCTTGCGGGCTGCATTCCGGGTTCAACCTGAATCCCGATGGTCGCCCGGCGAAGTCCAAGCCGCAAAATAATCGAACGCAGTGGATCAGTAATCGCCTCAACGGGTGTAATCAGCCTAGCTAGGTCAGCCGGCTTGTAGGGAGTAAGGGTCGCCTGGGAAGATTTCCCGGCAAGCTCGATCTCGTCCTCTGGTAATACCACTAGAAGTTCACCTTGCGCGGTGAAGATGGCGATGCTTGCCCCCATCACCGGCCAATAACCGCTTAACAAAAGGACTTCAGTGGCAGAACCACAGATGACGGCGTCGAGGTGGCGCTCTCTCAGAGTTGTTATTACCCGTTTTTGTCGCTCGGTATCAATCAAAGAGTCAATTCTGTTCTATGGACTCGAACCACGGCACCGGCCGATTCGCAGCCGAGCGGCCAGCGCCCAGTTAAATTGGCTGGAGAAAATGTCCTGCAATCTCTTGTCGTTGACGGCGTAGCAAGACCACATCCCCAAGTTTGTTATATTTTTTTGATCATCTTAACCGTACGATTCCAGTTGTCGCTCATAGGTTGTTAAGCCAGGCGAGTTTCTCTGATCTGTGAATACGAAATCGAAATTCTCCTCTAGATTTCGGCGTGAACTGCGGTCTGTGCAGTTCGTTCGACTCATTTGCCGGCGCGAAGACTTCGCGAGCAGATTCTTCATCTCAATGCGCGGATTGGGCGCATCATAGAAATGAATTTTGTCTGAACCGAAAGATTCCCCCTTACCCGGAGCTCATGAAATCGGATATCAGTAAATTGGCCCTCATCGGAAACCTTCAGACCGCTGCTCTTGTAAGTAGGAGCGGCACCATTTCCTGGCAATGCTGGCCTGATTTTGATTCAGAGGCTTGTTTTGCGGGTTTATTAGGCACAGATGCGAATGGCGAATGGTCTCTTTCTGTCAAGAAAGCCAAGCGTATCAAGCAAACCTATCAACCTGGAACTTTGATTGTGGAAAGCCTCCAAACACAGATTGCCGGAGGCGCCGTGTTGCTGACTGATTTCATGACGGTGCGCCGTCGCCATCATTCGAGCTTGGTGCGAATTGTTCGCGGAGTTGCGGGGAAAGCCCAGGTTCAGACCACTCTCTCTCCTCGTTTTGACTACGGTGCCGGACAGCCACGAATCGCAAGAAAAGGGAAAAACAAGTGGGAAGTGGTGAGCGGACCACATCGCCTAACTCTGCGAAGCAATGTCGAGTTGACCCCCGGCAAAGGCAACTTGCATGCCGATTGGTCAGTCAACAAAGATGAGACTTACTATTTCACTCTGCAATACAGCAACTCGTTTGCTGATGAAGAGCCGCCAGCCCTGTCCGCGAGGACGGCACAGCAGCAGACGGCCCGGTTTTGGCGAAAGTGGATCGCGCGGAGTGAATATCACGGGCCTTATCGTGAACAGGTTGAAAGATCGCTGATTACGCTAAAGGCACTGACCTATGCCCCATCAGGAGGCTTCGTCGCCGCTCCTACCACTTCGATCCCGGAGAAAACAGGAGGAGTCCGGAACTGGGACTATCGTTTCTGCTGGTTGCGCGACACCACGTTCAGCCTGCAAGGCTTAGTGGAATGCGGCTTCCAGGAGGAGGCTCGAGCCTGGTTGGGATGGTTGAGCCGTGCGATCGAGGGAAACCCTGGTCAATTGAAAATCATGTACGGGATTACTGGCAAGCGTGAGCACAGCGAGTGGGTCGCGGACTGGCTGTGTGGTTACGCCGGCTCCAAACCGGTCCGTATAGGCAACAAGGCATCGTCGCAAGTCCAACTGGATACCTACGGGGAAGTCATGGACTCCTTGTATCTGGCGCGCCGCAATGATTTGTATCCGCATGAAGACAAGAGCGGGGCAGCCATGGAAATACCGCTGCTCAAGCACCTGGAAGAAATCTGGAACGAGCCCGACGAAGGGCTGTGGGAATTCCGTAGTGGCCCCCGGCAATTCACTCAATCAAAAGTGATGGCATGGGTGGCGTTCGACCGGGGGGTTCGCATGGCGGATGAATTCGGCGTAAAAGGACCGGTTGAGCGCTGGCGCAAACTGCGAAAGTGCATTCACGCCGAGATCTGCACAAAGGGCTTTCATAAAAAGATGAACAGTTTTACTCAGGCCTACGGGCAGCCGCACATGGACGCCAGTTTATTGCTCTTGCCGATCGTAGGCTTTCTTCCTATTGATGACGCACGTATAAAGGGAACCGTCAGTGCGGTCGAGAAGCATCTGATGCGAGATGGTTTGCTACTGAGATACGACACGAAAAAAGTTAAGGATGGATTGCCGCCGGGAGAGGGAGCATTCCTGGCCTGTAACTTCTGGTTGATTGATGTTTATATCCTGCAGGGCCGGCTGAAAGAAGCCCGCGAACACTTCGCGAGGCTGCTGTCGATACGAAACGAGGTGGGACTTCTTTCGGAAGAATATGATGCCAGGCATGGATTGGTAGGGAACTTTCCTCAGGCTTTCTCTCACATCGGCCTGATCAACGCCGCGCTTAGTCTTAGGGATGGTACCTCGGTGCGTTTGAAACGCCTCAACAATCTGCAGAGGTAGCAAACCGCCGCAGCCCATCACGCCATCGAATCGCTCGAAGAGGTGTCATGGCGGATGGAATGTTGGCTGAATCCGTCATTCTGCTGAACTCGGCTTTGCATTCCCCACCGTATCAATAATCTTAGACCCCGAAGTTTGCGTGAAGGGCCAGTAGAAGCCAGAGCCACTGGCGTCGAGCAAACCCAACGGGCGCCAACAGGTTCTAATAAAGTGAGGCTGACTATGGCCAGAGTTGTGGATGACCGGTAAAAACAGCGCCCGCAGATTGAAGAGTCAGGGCAGGAAATCTGCTGCCCCGCGAACGAATTCCTCCTTTAAACCGAAAGGTGCGCGTGGCGGCCCGACCAATATCGCGAACGCGGTCATAATCAAAGACGAAGACCTGTTTGTGCTTTGCCAAAACGACGGGAGCATCCCTCTAGAAAATACCCAGGGATTCGGACTGTATTACCACGATTGCCGTTTTCTGAACGGTTATGAGCTGACAATCGAAGACTCGAGACTCAATGCTTTGGCCAGCAATTCCGAACACGGGTACATGGCGACGTTTGAGTTGACCAATCGCGATGTGAAACTCTCCAACGGTTCACAGCTCGAAAAGCAAAGCCTGGGAGTCAGCTGCCAGAGGATCATACAATTTTCCAACCTCTCCATGCAGGATGTGATTACCTGCACCAACTACACGATTGAGAAGTTGCAGTTCGTTTTATCGTTCTCCTTTCAAGCTGACTTCGAGGATGTTTTTCAGATTCGCGGCTTTCATCCCACCCAGATTGGAAAGCCGAAGGCGCCAGCTTGGCACCGCGGGGCACTCCTATTTAGATACGATGGTGCGGACCAATTGCAGCGGAGCGTCACGATCAATATTTCCTCTCGTCTCAAGGCGCGACATCGCACTGGGGCGGAAATCTCAGTTTCGCTTGCGCCGGGCGAGTCAAAGAAACTCCACTTGAGCGTTCAGTTGAGGGAGTCTTCCAGAAAAAAAACAGCCAGAATAAGTTCGGCCTCAACCCGGGACACAGCAGCCCTGATCGATCGTCTGCACCAGAGCTCCGATGACTGGCTCAAAGACCACTGCCACCTGGAGAGCAACAGCTATCGACTCAATCATGTATTCGAGCGCTCCATCCGCGATCTGGGAGCATTGCGCACTTTTCTGGACGGCGCAGAGTATTTTTCCGCTGGTCTCCCCTGGTACGGCACCTTGTTCGGCCGCGACAGCATTCTTGCGTCAATGCAAACTCTAGCGTTTCGGCCAAAGGTAGCGGAGCAGACGTTGCGCCTGCTGGCAAGGTACCAGGGAAAAGAAATAAATGACTGGCGTGATGAACAGCCGGGCAAAATCATGCATGAACTGCGGGTCGGGGAGTTGGCCCACCTTAACGAAATTCCGCAGACACCTTATTACGGCGCAGTGGATTCGACACCTCTATTTTTGATCCTGCTGGCGCGGCATGCTCGGTGGACGGGTGATCTGTCGCTCTTTAATGAATTGCGACCTGCGATTGACAAAGCATTTGATTGGATCACCCGCTACGGAGACCAAACCGGCGACGGTTATCTTCAATACAGCTCAAAGTCCAAAAACGGCTTAGGTAATCAGGGGTGGAAGGATTCCGGCGATTCGATCATGAACGCCGATGGTACACTCGCCGCGCCGCCGATTGCGTTAGTGGAGGTACAAGGCTACGTCTATCTTGCAAAAGTGTCATGTGCGGAGCTGTTTGAGCGCGTGGGAGATCAAGCCGCCGCCCAACGACTACGAGCTGAAGCATACGAGTTGCAGACACGCTTTGAGCGGGACTTCTGGCTTGAGGATAAGGGCATTTACGCGCTAGCCTTACAAGCTGGGAAAAGACCGGCGGCCGTAGTTTCATCCAATGCCGGGCAAGCGTTATGGTCGGGCATTGCGCGGCCTGTCCGGGCCCTAAAGACCATAAAGCAGCTGATGTCAAAAGCCATGTTCAGCGGCTGGGGAATCCGGACATTGTCGAATCAGGAACGGCGATTTAATCCCCTTGGCTATCACTTAGGAACGGTCTGGCCGCACGACAACTCGATCATCGCCGCCGGCTTTCTAAAATATGGTGCGGATCGTGAGGCGTGTGCGGTCATGGGCGGAATCGTTCGCGCGGCCCAGCATTTCGAGCATTACCGGCTTCCCGAAGTGTTTGCCGGTTTTTCGCGCAGCGAATTTCACATCCCGGTCCGTTATCCGGTGGCGTGCCATCCGCAGGCATGGGCTGCCGGCGCAGTGCCTTTCATGGTCGAATCATTGCTGGGCTTAGTGCCGAAAGGTTTTGCGAACCGTCTGGAGATTGTTAGGCCGACTCTACCCAGCTTTATACAAAAGTTGGAACTCAAACGACTGCGGGTCGGAAAAGCGTCGGTAGATTTGCGATTTGAACGCAGGCTGGACGGATCGGTTGATACTCAAATCATCCAAGTTCACGGAAAGCTGAATGTCGAGGTTTGCGGCGGAGAAGTTTCTCCGGCCGCTTAATGGACTATGAAAGGAGTCGTCGTGAAAAATGAAATTGTGGTAGTCACTGGCGCATCAGCAGGGTTAGGACGCGCAATCGCCCGTCATTTCGGAAGCCGCGGAGCAAGCGTGGGTTTGCTGGCGCGCGGAGTCGAAGGTCTTGAGGGTGCGAAACGAGAGATTGAGGCGGCCGGTGGAAGAGCGCTGGTATTGCCCACCGACGTTGCGGATGCGGATGCTATGGAGAAAGCTGCCGCTGCAGTTGAGCAAGAATTCGGCCCCATCGATATATGGGTCAACAATGCGATGGCTTCGGTCTTCTCGCCGGTCATGAAAATGGAGCCCAAAGAATACAAGCGGGTCACAGAGGTGACGTATCTGGGGATCGTTTATGGCACGCTCTGCGCGCTAAAAAGAATGCTCCCGCGAGACAAAGGAACGATCGTGCAAATCGGGTCCGCCCTTGCATATCGCAGCATTCCATTGCAATCGGCTTATTGCGCGGCCAAACACGCGATCGCGGGATTTACTGACTCACTGCGTTGCGAACTCATTCACGAAAAGAGCAACGTCAGGGTTACAATGGTGCAAATGCCGGCGCTCAACACCACCCAATTCAGTTGGGTGAAGAGCCGCCTAAAGCACAAAGCCCAACCCGTGCCGCCAATCTTCCAGCCGGAAGTGGGTGCTGAAGCGGTCTATTGGGCTGCTCATCATGATCGCAGAGAGATTTACGTTGGGATGCCAACCGTGGAAGCGATTGTCGGCAACAAGATCGCTCCCGGCTTGCTGGATGATTACTTAGGGCGTACTGCTTTTGCTTCGCAGCAAACCAATGAACTGGAAAATCCCAATCGCCCGAACAATCTGTGGTCACCCGTACCAGGAGACCATGGTGCGCACGGAACTTTTGGTGGCAGGGCACATCCAAGAAGCTATGAGCTTTGGGTTTCTCTACACCGCAAGGGCATTACCGCGGCAAGCGGAGGGATAGCTTTAGGCGCAACGTGCTACATGCTATTTCGTTTCTGGAAACGGAATCAATCGTCCAAAACAAAACTGCAAAGAGAATTACGCAGGATTGCTTGACCCGTACCAGTCTCGGACTTGAGGCGATTAGCGCGGATTTGGCGGGCACAGCCAAAACCAGACTCTAATGAAACACGGGCTCTAATAAAGAAAGGTTTATTTCCATGATTTTAAAAAATTCACGCTTTTATTTGTAACGCTGGCCCTCGCTGCGACATATACATACAAAGGAAGCAGGATCGATAACTGGCGGCTTGCGCAGCCCGCACCCGCGGCGCTAACCGTTGGTTCTGTCTTCTACCCCCTTGTTCGGCCCCAGTCCTTACGGCTCTCGGAAAATCTAGAAGAAAGTCCTTGGAGACGAACAATGAAATCTCGCTTTGCATTTTCAATTCTTGCGCTATGTGTCTTAACTGTGGCAGCAATCAATCCAGCTGTTGCAAAACCAATCAGCCATACCAGGACAGTCAGCAATATTGACTGGACATCCGCCGGCGTTGCAGGCGTGGGCGGCGGCAGTGGCACCATTACCTTAACTACCGTGAAAGGCATTGGTGTTATCAAGCAGGCCTTTTTGTATTGGCACGGCATCAATATCGCCAGTGCGGATGGGGTGTATGACAATCCCAATATTATTTTTGCCGGCCATCCGGTAACTGGCGTTGCCCTTGGCGATGCCGGAACAAACTGCTGGGGCCCTGGTTCAAGCCGGGCTTTTGAAGCCGACGTAACAGCTTTTGTTACGGGAAACGGCTCTTATGCCATCAGCGGGATGGCTTCACAGCCGGGCTACAGCCCCAACGGCGCTTCACTGGTGGTGATCTACGATGACGGAGATCCCACCAATAACCGTGATCTGGTTTTCTTTGTCGGCAATGACTCGAATATTCCAGAAGGCTTTCCCGGTGAAGATCCTGGCTGGAATGCCACGCTGTCGCCCATCCAGTATCGCGGTGGAGCGGTGCGCGCGGAATTTCACGTGGCCGACGGCCAGGATTTTCCTGATGACAGCGTTGTCTTCAGCACTGCGAACGGAACCCAGACCATTGTGGATACACCAACGCTGTGGGACGGAAACTCTCTTCCTTCGGCCGGCACAAGCCGCGCGCCAAACGGCGGCCTCTGGGACATTCACGATATCGACATGACCCCGGCTTTTGGCGGCGTGCCGGGATCCGTTACACTTACGCTCTCCGGACAGGTGAATGCAAATGACTGCCTCAGCCTGGTAGTCATGCTGCTGGACCTGGAGCCGGGCAGCGCTCCAAGAATCATTACCAACTTTGCCAATCTGCAAGCCAGCGTACAACTAAAAAACTTCAAGTCAAAGTTTGAAGCGCAAGGCAGCTTCACTCTTGGCCCGGGCAGTGACGGCATTAACCTCTCAACGGATGACGTGGTTTTCAGCGTAGGAGTGCTGACACTTACAATTCCGAAGAACTCTTTCAAACTGAATGCAGCCAAAACCGCGTTTACCTTTGAAGGCCGTATTGCGGGTGAAAGTATAGAAGCCACCATTACGCCGCAGCCAACGCCGGGAACATTCAGCTTCCATTTTGAAGGCAATGGCGACCCAACCAATGGTGCAAATCCGGTGCCGCTCAGCCTGACTATTGGTAACGATACCGGCTCAACGCTGGCAAAAATCGACCTGGACAGCGGCGGCGGCCAAAGCAGCGGCGGCAGTGGCAAGAGCGGTAAAAACTAATACGGATGATTCATTGAAGCAGGCGGCCGCAGGATTACTGTGGCCGCCTTTTAT
>DATBAX010000246.1:0-4587 GCA_036271275.1 Terriglobales bacterium | reverse complement strand
CAGTCCGCAAGTACAGGGACGAATCATCAAGCTACTCGTCGACGAAGGCACGCAAGTCAAGCAAGGCGATTTGATCGCCGAGCTTGATCCCATGGAACTCGAAGCCGAAGAGCGCGCGGCCGCCGCCAACATCACCAGCCTGGAACATAAAGTTTCCGAGATGCGTTACACCGAACAAGGCACGCAGGGTTCGACCACCGGCAACGTCGCCGGAGCAAAGGCTAAGCTGGCGTCCAGCAAGGCCCAACTGGCGCAGGCGCAAGCAACATTAGTACGGACTGAAAGTGACAGCCGGCGCACGATTGAGTTGGCGAAGCAAGGAGTAGCTTCCGAGCAGGACAGCGTGCAGGCGCAAAGTAATCTAAGTGCGCAGCAGGCGTTGGTGCAATCTTTCCAAGAACAGGTGGGTGCGGCCGAAGCGGATTTGAATATGGCGATCGCCAACACCAATCAAGCGCCGGCAGCGAAGAGCACGGTGGAATCGGTGCGTGCGGACTTAGCCAACGCGGAAGAGCAGCGCAAGGAAGCCGGCGTGCGCCTGGGATATACCAAGATTTACGCGCCGGTGACGGGAACGGTTTCCGTTCGCGCCGCTCGTGAAGGCGAAGTGCTTTCCGCCGGATCGCCGATTGTCACCATCGTCGATTTAAGCGACACCTGGGTACGAGCCGCGATCCCTGAAACGGAATCCGATCGCATCGGCCTGGGAGACGCGCTGCGGATCCGGCTTCCTGGCGGGACCATTACTTCAGGAAAAGTTTTCTACAAATCCGCTGAAGCGGATTTCGCCACGCAGCGAGATGTCAGCCGCACCAAGCGGGACATCAAGACCATCGTCATCCAAGTTCGTTTGGATAATCCAAAGGGTGCGTATGTGCCGGGGATGACGGCGGAAGTGCTCATCTCGCCAGATCAACTGCGGGCCTCAAATGAGAATGCGCCGGCGGTGCAGCGTTGAGCGCGGATGTCCAAAATCCGACGAACGCCATTGAGGTGAACCACATCGTCAAAAAGTACGGCGAGTTCACCGCAGTCGACGATGTTTCCTTCAGTGTGAAAGAAGAAGAAATCTTCGGATTGCTGGGGCCGAATGGCGCAGGGAAATCCACCTTGATTCGCATGATGACCACGCTCATTCCCATCACTGCCGGCTATGCGAAAATTGCCGGCCACGACGTCAGCAAAGATCCGGACGCCGCCCGCCGTGCCATTGGCGTGATCCCGCAAGCCCTGACGAGCGATCTAGATCTCACCGTGCAGGAAAACATGAGCATCTACGCCAAGCTCTACGATGTTCCGGCGAAGAAGCGCAAAGACACGATCGACGAGTTGCTGGAGCTGGTGGATTTAACCAAATGGCGTGATGCCCAAACCAAAACACTTTCCGGCGGTATGCGGCGACGGCTAGAAATCGCGCGCGGGCTGGTGCATAGCCCGCGAATCTTTTTTCTCGACGAACCGACCACCGGCCTCGATCCAGTTTCGCGCGTGGCTGTCTGGGAGATGTTGACCAACATCAAAAGCCATCGTCAACTAACAATTCTGATTACCACTCACTACATGGACGAAGCCGACCGTTTGTGCGACCGCATTGCCATCGTCGATCACGGCAAACTTGTTGCATTGGACACGCCCCAAGCACTCAAATCCAGTGTGCCGGGTTCGAACGTGATCGAAGCGCAGTTTGAAAACGCTCCCGCGGACTGGGAAGATCGCCTGCATAAGTTAAGCGATGTCACCTCGGTCACCCATCAGGGCGCGGGAATGTACCGCGTGCTTACCGGGGACGGTTCGAAAACCACCACGGAGCTCGTGGAAGCGGCTGTGCGTGCCAAAGCGGTTGTGAAATCGCTCTCCGTTCAAAACACCACACTGGACGATGTCTTCGTCCACTACACCGGCCGGCAATTACGCGATGAGTTGGTCAAAGCGCACGGATTCGTGATGCCGCCCCGCCCAGGAGTGCAACCATGAATCGAATGCTGGCGATTATCGAGCGCGAAATGCGTAAGTTTTTCCGTTCTCCGGCGCTATTGATGGTGTCGCTGATTTTTCCTCTGGTGCAGCTCATCGTTCTGGGCAATGCGTTCGGCGGAAAGATCCGCGACATGAAACTCGGTCTGGTCGACGAAGATCACGGCACGCAGTCTCTAAGAATTCGCCAGGCATTCGATTCCGTTCACGCCAACTTGCGCACTTTCGCCGCCGTGGATTACCAAGACGAAAAGCAGGCAATGAAAGATGTGCGCGACGGAAAAATCCAGGGTGCGGTGATCATTCCGCCGCAATATTCCAGGCGCGTATACGAGAAAGACCAGCCCCGCATCGCTCTGCTCGTAGATAACAGCGACAACTTCATCAGCGCCACGCTCGAAGACGAACTCACGCAAATCACGAATTCGCTGAATGATCCCACGGTCGAGCCGCGTGTCCTACAGCAGAGCGTGTTGCAGATTGTCGAACTTTATCCCTATATCGAATACATGAAGTTCTTGTTGCCAGGATCGATCACGCTGGCGATATTTATGTCAGTCATGATCGGCGGCGGCATGCTTTATATCGACGACAAAGCCCGCGGCGTCCATGAAGGGTATTTGGTAACGCCCATCACAAAAACCGAACTGGTTCTGGGATTAAACGGATCGAGTGCGGTAAAGGCCGTGATGGTTGGCTTTGTGATTACGGTAATCGGATCGATGCTGGCGGGAGTGGGCACGTTGTTTCATTTCACCACCGCGCTCGGATTGCTGGCCATGATCATTCTCACTTCGATTGCGCTAAATGCCATGATGTTTCTGCTTGTGGTTAGAGTGGACGATCCGCTGGTGCCGCGCGCGATCTTTGGCATCCTGAATACGCTGTTATTTTTTCCGAGCGGCGCGGTCTATCCGATCCAGGCATTTCCGTTTTGGTTGCGGGGCATCGCCAAAGTGGATCCGTTTACTTTCGCCGTGCACGGATTCAAGTCCCTCCTGTTGAAAGAAACCGGATTCGCCGCCATCTGGCCCGACATGATGTATTTGTCGCTGTTTGCGATCATTGCATTGGCGATTGCGACGCCTCTATTCAAAAGAACTCTATAAAAACATATTTACCGCCGAGATCGCGGAGAAATCTAAAGAATACGTTCCTGGATTTTCTCTGCGTTCTCGGCGATCTCCGCGGTAAATTCAGATTTCGGGAACTTTCTACTAGTCCGCGGTTTCCGATATGCTTATGGATGCTATGACGCTACTCGATGCCAAGCAGTACGATTTCGCCCGTGACCGCCGACGCCGCAATGTGATCATCACCTCTGTCGTTCTGGTTCTCGTTCTGGCTTGGGCGGCCTATCACTTTCGCAACTACTCGGAGCGGCATGCGGTGGATAAGTTTTTTGCGGCGCTACAGAAACAGGATCTTCCCGCGGCATACGGAATCTGGTTCCATGATCCGGATTGGAAGCAGCATCCGGAGAAATATTCGGCATATCTTTTTAATGACTTCCGTACCGACTGGGGTCCCAGCGGACAGTGGGGCATCATCAAGAATTATTCGGTGGATTGCTCGTTGAGCCCCGGCAGCGGCGTAATTGTGCAAGCCACGGTAAATGGGCGCGCGGAGCATCCCAATGTCTGGGTGCAGAAATCTGATTTGACGCTGTCGTTTTCGCCCAATGAAATTCAGTGCGGAAATTGGTGGGCCTGGTTGCTGGAGTAGAAGCTCTTCAACTCTCTAATCTTGTCATTCCGAGAAGCGCAGCGCCGAGGAATCTGCTTTTGGCATGCAGTGAGGGAGCAGCAGATTTCTCGCTTCAGTCGAAATGACAAGGGTTCTTGATCGGCGAGTTGTCAGACCGTCGCCAAGCTTTCCAGGGTTTTCTGCAACGAAGCTTCATCGCCCACATTCAGGCAAGTTTTCGAGCGGTCGATCTGACGCATCAATCCCCATAAAACTTTTCCCGGACCAACTTCCACAAAGGTCTGAACGCCTGTGTCGATTAAAAAGCGCACCGATTGTTCCCACTTCACTGAACCGGTTACTTGCCGGATGAGCGCATCGCGGCTGCGCCCCGCATCGGTCAATGAAGCTGCATCCACATTGCAGACAACCGGAATCGCGGGATTCTGAAAACTAAGCGCTTGCAGATCGGCTGCCAGCCGGTCCTGCGCAGGTTTCATCAAGGAACAATGGAAGGGCGCACTCACTGGAAGCGAGACAGCTTTCTTGGCGCCACGTTCTTCCGCAAGTTTGATGGCACGATCAACCGCGCCCGCGTGTCCTGAGATCACAATCTGCCCGGGAGAATTGATATTGGCAGGTTCGCAAACTTCGCCTTGGGCGGCGTCCGTGCAAATGGCAGCCACTTTATCGAGATCCATGCCGAGAATTGCGGCCATTGCACCCACTCCGATTGGCACAGCTTCCTGCATATATTTCCCGCGATTGCGGACCGTGCGGACAGCGTCGGCAAAGCTGAATGTTCCTGCCGCGACGTGTGCGGAGTATTCGCCAAGACTGTGACCGGCCACGAAATTGGGCTTGATACTTTGTTCGTTTAGAACTCGATAAGCCGCGACGGATGCGGTGAGAATCGCCGGTTGGGTA
>DATBAX010000245.1:0-9820 GCA_036271275.1 Terriglobales bacterium | reverse complement strand
GGCAATGGCAAACGTGATTTTTCACAGTCTGGCTTCCCGTTATGCTGACGTGGTGCGCGATCTCTCGAAAATAACCGGCAAACGACTAAAGAAAATTTATATCGTTGGAGGCGGAAGTAAAAATTCATTTTTGAATGGCCTAACTTCGAAAGCGACAGGCCTTGAGATATCGATCGGCTCAACCGAAAGTGCGACGCTCGGCAACTTTGCAATCCAATTGGCAGTCCTGGCTGGGCACGGTTCCCCTGGTATGGGTGTGTCGTCTCAGGCAGCCACGAAGTGGGCGCAGGTTCTGAGCGCACAGAAAGACCAGGCTTGACGATCTATCCGCTAATTACGTAGTTTTTGTCCGACCGGCATCGGCAATCCAACCAATCACTCGAAAGTTCTCCATAGAAATTAGTGCTCTATTGCATTTGTGGAGTATTATGAACACCGAAATACTCTCACCCTTTCGATAGGGCAAATCTGATTTAACTCCCGAGTTCCTGCATAATTGAGGTCTTATGAAAGTCAAGACTGGCTTGCGGTTCCTGGAAGATCGTTGGGATGATCTGGCGGCCGCGAAATTTGACGAGCCCGAACTCCTGCGCTACCGCTCCAATCTCTTGGGCTCGGACCTCCGCATCACCAATTTTGGCGGGGGCAATACCAGCTCCAAGATCTCGCAGGTTGACCCACTGAGCGGCAAGAACGAAGAAGTGCTTTGGATCAAAGGAAGTGGTGGAGATTTAGGAAGCATCAAGTTGTCAGGCCTAGCCACTCTTTATCTCGGAAAATTGCTGGCCCTCGAGTCTCGCTATCGAGGCGTCGAGTTTGAAGATGAGATGGTAGAAATGTATCCGCTCTGTTCTTTCGGGAAGAATACCGTTGCGGCCTCAATCGACACGCCTTTGCATGGGTTTCTCCCCTTCCGTCATGTGGATCACCTGCATCCAGATTGGGGGATCGCTCTGGCGGCATCAGGCAACGGCATCGAGAAAATGCAGGAGTTCAATCGTCTCTTCAATCACCACTTGATTTGGGTGCCATGGCAGCGGCCGGGCTTCGAGTTAGGCATGATGATGCGCGAGGCGGTCCAGAAAAGTCCAGATTGCGACGGCGTGATTCTGGGCGGGCATGGATTGTTTACCTGGGGCAGTACGCAACGCGAGTGTTACGAAAACACGATTTCGATTATCGACCAATTGGGCCAGTTCGTACAGGATCACGTAGAGAAAAAGGGCGCCAAATTATTTGGAGGACTGCAATACGAAACCTTGCCGCAGCATCGTGAAATCGCTCTGGATATTTTCCCGTTCTTGCGGGGACGCGTTTCAACCGGTCGGCGGCTGATCGGCAACTTCAGCGATCTTCCTGAAGTGCAGCGCTTTGTAAATGCACGCGAGGCCAAGGATCTGGCCCATCTCGGCACTAGTTGTCCTGATCATTTTATTCGTACCAAGGTGCGGCCAATGTTTGTCTCCTGGCAAGCAAACAACGGCGCGGAAGGTTTGAAGCAGCAGATCGAAGCCACGCTCGCTATCTATCAGAAGGAATACGCTGATTATTACCAACAATGCGCCCAACCTGATTCTCCAGCGATGCGGGATGCGAGTCCCACGGTGGTTTTGATTCCCGGCGTCGGCATGTTCAGCTTCGGCAAGAATAAAACAGAAGCGCGGCTGACCGGCGAATTCTACGTAAACGCAATCCACGTGATGGAGGGGGCGACTTCTCTTAACGACGGAAATCTTTCAAAGACGTTACCGCAAGCAGGTGGAACGCCCACGGAAATGTTTAAGGTGCATTCCAACTATGTGGCGTTGCCGCTGTCGGAAGCGTTTCGCATCGAATACTGGGCCTTGGAAGAAGCCAAGATCCGCCGGCAGCCTCCCGAAAAGGAGTTGAGCCGCCAGATTGTCCTAATCGTCGGTGGCGGGAGTGGAATTGGACGCGAGACAGCATTGTTGGCGGCCGAACGGGGCGCGCACGTGGTGATTGCGGACCGTGACGCCGTTGCGGCGCAGCGTGTCGCGGACGAGGCGAAGGCCAGTGCAGGAAAAGAATTCGCTATTGCAGTCGCAGTCGACATTAGCCGCCGCGAAGCTATTCACACTGCGCTCAGGGAATTGATCGGCGCTTACGGCGGGCTCGATATCCTGATCAATACTGCCGCTCTTTTTCCAACATCTCCCGACGGTCAGATCAGCGATAAGCAGTGGGGAACAACGTTAGAACTGAATGTAACCGCAAATTATTTGCTGGCGGACGAAGCCGCAAAAGTATTGCGGGAGCAAGGCTTGGACGCTTCGATGGTGTTGACCAGTTCCGCCAACGCGATCGTCGCCAAAGGCGGCAGCGAGGCGTACGACGTAAGCAAGGCCGCGGTCAGCCACTTAGTCAGGGAGTTGGCAATTTCTTTGGCGCCGCGGGTACGCGTCAATGGGATCAGTCCCGCGACCGTGATCAAGGGATCCACGATGTTCCCGCGCGACCGAGTAATGGCTTCGCTAAAGAAGTACAAAATTTCGTTCGAGGAAAGCTTCACCGATGATCGGCTGCGTGGCCTGCTTGCCGATTTTTATGCCAAACGCACTTTGACTCATCATGCGATTGATCCAAAAGATTGCGCTGAAGCAATTTTGTTTCTTGCAGGGCCGAAATCGCGATGCACCACTGGACATTTAATGCCGGTGGATGGGGGACTGACCGAAGCCTTCATGCGATGAACGACTTTTGAGAGGTACGATGCGGGCAGGCTCCGAAAGGCTACGAGGATGACGGGGAACTTAGAAACAACCATTCATGCGGCACTGGACGGGTTTCACATCGAATTGCCCAGTTGGGGATTTGCCAATACCGGCACGCGTTTCGGAAAATTCATTCAGCCCGCCGCCGCGGTCACCATCGAAGAGAAGTTTAGCGATGCCGGACAAGTGCATGCGTTGACCGGGTCCTGCCCCACCATCGCCCTGCATGTTCAATGGGACTTGCCCGGCGGCCTGAAGCAGGTCCCGGATATCGAAGCGCTGGCCCGAAAGCACGGAATTCAGGCGGGCTCGATCAATCCCAATATTTTCCAGGACCAGGAGTATAAGTACGGTTCGTTTGGTAATCCCGATGCTTCAATCCGCAAGCGCGCTCTTGACCATATTGTGAATAGCGTAAAAATCGCGGATGCATTGAAGTGCCGTGATATCGCCCCTTGGTTTGCCGATGGCTCGAATTATCCAGGAACCCAAAACATGCGAAAGCGAATCGCGTGGTTTGAGGAGTCGCTAAAAGAAGTTCATTCGCACCTCAGCGCCAAACAGCGTCTATTGATCGAATACAAACCCTTTGAACCCGCCTTCTATCACACGGATATTGCCGACTGGGGAATGGCTTTGCTGTTGGCAAAGAATGCCGGTCCGCAAGCGTCGGTTCTAGTCGACACCGGTCATCATTATCAAGCGCAGAATATCGAGCAGATCGTAGCGTGGCTGTTGCATCACAAAATGATTGGCGGGTTTCATTTCAATGACCGCCGCTTTGCCGACGATGATTTGACTTTGGGCTCCATTGATCCCTACCAGGTCTTCCGAATCTTTCACGAGATTCACACCCACGAATGGGAAACGAGTCAGCGCGCCGACATCTCTTACATGATTGATCAAAGCCACAATCTAAAAGGCAAAATGGAAGCCATGGTGCAGACTGTTTGTACTGCTCAGGAGTTGTATGCAAAAGCGGCGATTGTGGACCATGAACGCCTAGCGACGCTGCAGCAAAGCTGTTCGCTGGTTGAGGCGGAAGAATGCCTTCGTAGCTCGTTCTGGTATGACGTAAGGCCGGTTTTGAGAGAATGGCGCGCCAGTCACGGCCTGCCCTCGGATCCATTGGAAGCGCTGCGCCAGAACGGGTACGTGGAGCGCATCACAGCAGATCGTCGAGAGCGCAATGCTGCCACAGTGACGACTTACGCTTAGCAGTTGAATCTTCCGAGGACGTCCAATGGCCGTGCTGTTCCTAGAAATATTTTTATTCCATGTAAAAAACTTCTTTCATCATGGCGAAGCGTTCGCCCGGTTGGATTCCGGGAACGGGCTCAAAATATTTTGCCATCTCCGCCTGCCATCGAAGATTTACGGGATCGTTGGCCAGAACATCCCAGGCAGAATCGAAGTCAGTCACCTGCATGACGAGAACGAGATCCTGGTCTCGTCGAAAAATTGAATAGTCCGAAATGCCGACTTCTTTTAGTTTCGCGAGCAGCTCGGGCCACACATTGGCATGATCTCGTTCGTATCCCTCGATCGCATCGGCCTTGATTCGCAAACGAAACGCCACACGCGGCATAAGACAAGCTCCTGATCTAGAGTCGCACGGATCCTTATTTTGTTTAAAAACTCGCGAAAATTTGTGAGAAAGCTTACGGCAACGTAACCACTGCCACCGACAATCCTCTCACTGTGACCGTGTCGGTAGTCAACTTGATCGAGCCAGGCGGATCGAACGCCGTGGTTTGATCCACGTATTCTTCCCGGCCTCCAGTAGCGCCGGGCACAGAGATATCGAAAGGACGATCGCGCTTATTAACCAGCAGCGCACGGCGCTTGCCGTCCGGCTTTACCACCACCAGCGAATAGAGATAATTAGACGCGGCGGAATCGAATGGCTCGGTTTCTACAATCTTGTCGCCGGGTCCAAAGTTTTCGCGCAAAAGTTTCAGGACCCATAGCCGGGCATTCGGTTTACCTGTATTCCAATCCACCATGGAAACGCTGGGAAATTGGGTTGGATAACCGACGAGTTGCGACTCGCCCACCACGTCGATTCCCATGCGGGTCATTTCGCCAAAAAGATACGCGTACATGGCGCACGTCAGGTTCCAGTAGGAATTCGGAATCGTCTGAGCAGTGTGGCTGGCATCGCCCTGCGCCAAATCGTCGGCCGCGATCGCGCCAAGTTCGTCAATGGTAGTTTTTGTCGTCGGCGAAAGTCTCTTTCGTATCGACTCCACATAGCGCACCGTGTTTAGGAATCCGTCGGCCTGCGCGAAAAAAGTGTATTGCTGGATGTCCGGGTTTTGATCGGGAGTGGGGACCGCGTAGAAATGATAGGAAATGAAATCCAGCGGAATGCCAGCCTGGTGATTTTTGGGATTAAGAAAATATTCGAACTGCTCCGGACTCTGCGAGGGCGTGGCCAGGGCCAATCCGACAAACTTGGTTTGCGGCGCGACGCGCCGGATCGCCGTGACCACCGAGTCATATACGCGGGTGTAGAGTTCCGGCGACATCTGATGCTCATATTCAATTTCGTTGAGCACCTCCCAATAAGGAATGTTGTAGTGGAACCCAGACTCACGCCGCTTGCCCGCCTCGTCGGTAAAGCCACCCTGCGTGTACCAGGAAAATAGACGGCCGTAATAATCGCCTACCTCTTTCATCGTGGGGTCCCGGAATTCCGCGCCCTGCGTGTAGTCCCACACTGGTTGATTCGGATCGCTTGGATAGGTGACTGGTTTACTAGTCTTGAACATCCACGCCGGAATGGTGCTGAAGTTGAGAATGACAGAATGCCCTTTGGTAGCTTCAATAAAATCAATCGTCATGGGATCGATCAGAGAAAAATCCCAGGATGTTTTGCCGGCCGTCGGCGGTTCGAGTTCGGCCACGCCCAGCCGGGGATAGGGCAACCAGGGAACATAACGGACATAATCTGCCTTAAGATCACGGAGAGTTTTGAAAACATTGTCGTGGATCGGCGTACCGCGCCGCATGGGCGGGTTAACAACCACTTGCAACGTGGCGGTGGTCTGCGAAACACTGACCGTCTTGTCCCAGTGCGCTTTCAGAACGATGGCGTGGTCTTGACCCAGACTATGAGTCGCCGGCAGCAAACTTAAGGCCATTAACAAGAATGTTTCTAAGAGGAAAGTGGTACGCCTCGGCATTTGATGTCTCCAGGGATGACGGAGCATTGTGCCTGTATCCGCGCAAGGCTTCAATAGGAAAATAAGCCCGCTATTGACAATCGCGTGCATGGAAGGATAAAGTTCAGCGGTTCAAAGAGTGGTTGCGCCCGCGCGCCGTCGCCGTCATGAATCCATCCCCGCCCGTTCCCCCATTGAAAATCGGTCTCTTCGCTATTGGACTTGATACCTACTGGCCCCAGTTCCCGGGGCTTGAAGAACGATTAAAGGGATACACCCAACTGGTTGCTCAGAAATTGCAACGTCCTGGCGTGAACGTCGTTAACCTCGGACTAATCGATACTCCCGAAAAAGCATCTGAGGCCGGCCATGAATTCCGTCGCGCCGATGTGGATTTGATCTTCTTATACGTAAGCACCTATGCGCTTTCGTCCACGGTTTTGCCGGTCGTGCGTCGTGCCAAAGTCCCGGTCATTATATTGAATCTGGCTCCCAGTGCAGCGATCGATTACCAGGCTTTCAATCAGCTGAACGATCGCACGAAAATGACTGGAGAATGGCTGGCTCACTGTTCAGCTTGTCCGGTGCCTGAGATTGCCAGCGTGTTCAAGCGTTGCCGTATTCCATTCTTTCAAGTCACTGGCATCCTGGAAAATGATCCAATCGCCTGGGATGAAATTAACGAATGGATTGACGCCGCTCGCGTAGCGAACGTCATGGACCACAATCGGCTTGGGATCATGGGGCATTACTACGGCGGGATGCTCGATATCTATTCCGATCTTACCCAGCAGTGCGCTTATTTTGGCGGGCACATCGAAATAGTTGAAGTCGACGAACTGGCGGGGCTGTGCCGCAGCGTGTCCGAGAGCGAAATTAAGAACAAGATATTCGAATTTCAAGATAGATTCGATATTCAGTCGGACTGTGCGGTTGAAGATCTGGAATGTGCGGCTCGCACCTCAGTCGCTCTGGATAAGGTGGTCGACCTTCACAAGCTGGGCTCTCTGGCTTACTACTATCAGGGCACCGGGAACTCCGAGAATGAAGATGTGATCAGTTCAATTATTCTCGGCACCAGTCTGCTGACCGGTCGCGGAGTTCCCGTGGCCGGCGAATATGAAATCAAGAATGCCCAGGCCATGAAGATCATGGACAGCTTCGGCGCTGGTGGATCTTTCACTGAACATTACGCGGTGGACTTTAACGATGACGTCATCCTGATGGGACACGATGGACCGGGACACATTGCCATTGCGGAAGGAAAGACCAAGGTGCGTCCGCTCAATATCTATCACGGTAAAGTGGGTCGCGGACTCTCGGTGGAGATGTCGGTCAAGCACGGGCCGGTAACTCTGCTCTCAGTGGTTCAGACTGCGGATGGCAAGCTCCAACTCCTCATGGCACAAGGCGAGTCCGTTACCGGGCCGATCCTGGAAATCGGCAACACCAACAGCCGCTACCGTTTTTCCCCTGGCGCGCGAAACTTCATGAACGAATGGAATGCCCATGGCCCAGCGCATCATTGCGCAGTGGGCGTTGGACACATTGCTGGAAAAATAAAAAAGCTTGGAGCGTTGCTAAATATGGAGTCCATTCAGGTGAGCTGATCTTGTGACGATCGTTTTTCATTTTAAAAGGAGTGTATGAATCCCAATCCCGTCATAGGCGTGATGTATCACTGGCTCGGCGGCCTCGCTTCGGGCAGCTTCTATGTGCCGTATCGAGGAGTGAAACGATGGGCATGGGAGACCTTCTGGCTCGCCGGTGGCTTCTTCAGCTGGATCATCGCCCCCTGGTTTTTCGCGTTTCTTATGACGAAAGATCTGTTGCCCGTGCTGCGCGAAACCCCGGCAACAGTTATTTTCTGGACATTTTTATTTGGGATTCTTTGGGGAATTGGTGGCCTCACATTTGGTTTAACCATGCGTTATCTCGGATTGTCGCTGGGCATGGCGGTGGTCCTCGGTCTGTGTGCCGCGTTCGGAACTTTGATTCCGCCAATCTTCCGCGGGGAGTTTATGACCCAGGTACTGGGCACGAACTCTGGACGAATTATTCTGCTTGGTATTTTCGTTTGCCTGCTGGGCATTGCCGCGGCAGGGCTGGCCGGTATTTATAAAGAGAGAAACATGTCACCGGAACAGCAGAAAGTTACGATCAGAGAATTTGATCTCAAGAAGGGCGTGGGGGTGGCCACGCTTTCGGGAGTCATGAGCGCCTGCTTTGCATACGGCTTGGCCGCGGGCGATCCTATCAAAGCGCTCACCATCAAACACGGTACGCCGGAATTGTGGCAGGGATTGCCGGTATTGGTTGTGGTATTGGTCGGCGGATTCACCACTAACTTTATCTGGTGCGTGATTCTGAATATTCGAAACAAAACTGGCTATCAATATTTCACTTCAACTTCGCGCGAGCCGGAAAGTCTTTCTCTTCGCGAAACCATCATCGAAACCGCCGTAGATGCCCCCAGCAGGGAAGTCGTTCAACACCTGGGATCGACAGGGAAGGCTGCGCCGGTTCGCGTTCCCATGCTGAGGAACTACTTGCTTTGCGCGCTCGCCGGTACCACCTGGTATTTTCAATTTTTCTTTTACTCAATGGGCGAAACCCAGATGGGGAAATATAAATTCTCGAGTTGGACGCTGCACATGGCCAGCATCATCATTTTCAGCAGTCTTTGGGGAATTGGTTTGAAGGAATGGAAGGGAGCCGGCGTGCAAGCCGGGCGGTTGTTGGTGCTGGCTCTTCTTCTATTGGTAGGATCAACCGTTATCGTAGGATACGGAAACTATGTTGGACTCGGACACTAGCCGATGCGCCCAGCATCCAAATACTTGTACTATGAACACATCAAGTCTCAGGAGATGAAATATCTATGTACCGACGTTTGTTGATTGGCCTGACTGCATTGTTGTTCGCTGCATCTGCATTTTCGCAAGTAGAAACCTGGAAGATCGATCCCGCACACTCGGCGGCGCAGTTTTCCGTCCGTCACTTGGGAATCTCGACCGTCCGTGGAGAGTTTAGAAAACTGAGTGGCACAGTCGCCTACGACGCGGCGGATCCTTCCAAGACCGCGATTGATGTGACCATCGACGCGAGCTCAGTAGATACGCGGATCGACATGCGAGACAACGACTTGCGGAGCGCGAACTTTCTTGACGTGCAGAAATATCCCACAATCACTTTCAAATCCAAACATGCGGATGCGGCGGGGCCGGGAAAGCTGAAAATCGCGGGCGATCTCACCATTCATGGCGTGACCAAAGAAGTCGTGCTCGATGTCGACGGCCCGACTGCGCCAATTACGGCGATGGGCGGTTCCCGTATGGGAGCGGCCGTCACCACCAAAATAAACCGTAAAGATTTCGGAGTGAACGGTGCCCCGTCGATGGTTGGCGACGATATATCTATTACGCTTGATGTGGAAGTGAGTAAGCCGATGGCCGGACACTAGAACTTTCAAGCACAACCGCTTTTATTGAAAACACTTCAACTGATCCACTGTTGTTTGGATCTTTTTCTGCAGTTCACGGAAACAGGGTTTGGTGGGGATGGCGTTTCTATAGGTCCGCCTTTCCCGACTGCCGGAGGCAACAACGGCTGGATGATGGGCTGCGAGGTATGCGCGATCTCTGCCACATTTGATAAAGCGGAGGGCGGCGCAGTCGTCGAACTGGAGATGTTCGCCGGCGCAGCCATCTTTGCCATCGATGGAGCAGTCTGTGACAATGCCGACACCGCTCGGTCACGACTAGTCGAAAGTGTGATCTGAGTCGAGTCGAAGTTCTGTCGTGCGAGCATCGACGCCTCTTCGTCAGTCTTTGCGGCCGAGAGCATCTGATCGAATTTCTGCTGCTGCTCCACAGATGGCGTGATAGACGCCAGTTGGGTGCGCGCCATGTCGACCGCACT
>DATBAX010000244.1:0-5392 GCA_036271275.1 Terriglobales bacterium | reverse complement strand
TCGATTCGAATCGATGTGAACTTGGTCGGTCTCCTGGCTCACGCTTCTCTGAATCGAAGCAACCTTCCCAGTGCATTGCTGCACCAGTGGCATGCTCGCCTCGATCCTCCGCGTTTACAGTGGCTGGGCCGCTCCGGAATTAAACCGGATTCCCATACAACACCAAGTCACAAGTTTTATACGTGGATTGAAACGTGTAGTCAAATCGCGTTGATCGAATCACATGCAATTCGTTTTGCATGCTTCACCGTCAACGTTGCTGGGAGCTTTGGGATTCCCATGACATGTCCGTTCCTGGTCGGAGATCAGCGGATGGCAGAGAACGCGCCGCCGGACCCGAGTGACGTTTCTCTCGCATTCGCGGCGATCAGGTGATGAACCTTCGGTTCGATGGCAATGCAAGTCCGTATGCGTTGTTCCAACGCTTCATCCGATTGCGTCTGGCGTTCGTGTTGGCGTAGATGTTCCGCCCACGAATTGACCAGGAAGGTCTCCAGAAAACGATTCGCGGTTTCGGTATCACGGAAAATCCCCCAACGGTAGCCGCCGTCACGACGCCGGATACGGGCGTATTCATTCATGGCCTGCACAAACTCTGCTTCACGTTCTCGAACAACCTGGTATTCGACCGTAACCAGCACCGGCCCCTGGCGAAGCTGGGCCTCAACTTCTTCGACAACAATCGGCGCGCGCCAGTGGTTCCATGGGCTCAGATCAACCGTGGAATCGGGAAGCTTTGCGAAGAGTACGAACGCCACGCTCCCGATGGTCCCAATCCCGGCGTACATCAGCGCGACCTGCAGGCTTGTCCGTTGCGCCAAGGCGCCCCAAAAGGCGCTTCCCAAGGCGAAGCCTCCCTGATAAACCAGAATGAAAATTGCCAGGACCCTTGCCCGTACCCAATCCGGCGCCAGGCTCTGCACCAAGGCGTTGATCAGAGAAATAAAGATGACCCACGCCGCTCCGCCAATGAACAGGACGGGGGAGAGTGTGCTCAATTTGTGCAAGACACTCATCGTTACAAGCACGAACCCCAGTATGGTCACGCCGGCCGAAACGACTACTTCCGTCGACCATCTTCCGCGAGCCCACTGCATGATGAACGCACCGGCAATTGCCCCGAGTCCGAAACATCCGAGCAGCAGCCCATAGCCCGTTGCGGTCTTGTTCACGGTGCGCGCAACTGATGGCAACAGTGCAAATAGCGAGCTGGAGAAAAACATGACGACGCCTGTCCGAAGCACAACCGTAAGGATCGCGGGAGAGTTTCGGACGTAGCGAATAGCAGCGACGGTAGCACCCGCCAAGGTTTCCCGCGGCACACTCCGCTTTCGAATCGGGCGTTTCCACTTTGCAACAACCAGGATGACTCCAAGGAACGAGGCAACGTTCACCACAAATGCGGTGGCTACGCCGGCAGCGGCGATCACCATTCCGGCGAGCGCCGGCCCCACCGCTCGAGCAAGATTGAATTCAATTCCATTTAGTGCGGACGCCGCTGCAAGGTCTTCTTCGGGGACCAGTTCGGGCAAAATTGCGCGCCACGTTGGCGTTTCAATCGCATCTCCGGCCGAGAGCGCGAACGTCAGCATCAGCAGCAGCCACGGTGACATGAGACCGCAGATGGTCAATACCGCCAGCAGCAAAGCTACTCCCATCATCCAGGACTCGGTGGCGAGAATCAGCTTGCGGCGGTCGAAGATATCGCCGGCAGAACCCGCGGGGAGCGCCAGCAGAAAGAACGGCAGCGAAGACGCGGTTTGCGTGAGTGCAACGTAGGCAGGACCCGCGCCGAGCGACACCATCATCCACGCAGCGCCGACCCCCTGCATGAACGTACCAATATCGGAGACAACATCCGCTATCAGCAGATTACGGAAGGTAGGCACACGCAGAGGCCGCCATAGACTTGAGGACCTTCGTGTACCTGTCAATTGACCGTGTCCGCTCACCTGACTCTGTTCCATTCGATCTACTCAGTGAGGTAATCCTACTTTTCTGCGTGACGGTACCACTCGCGTGCAAGCACGCATCCGAATACTAAATGAATAGCGTGCGCCGTGAGAGAAAGTGAATCGGAAGCTCGCGTCAAAGAGCTGGCGGCCAAAAATCAAAGAAATTCATCCACTGATCGTAGTAAATCGTTAAGGTCGTTTCCAAAGACCTTACAGCCTGGCACATTGCCTCGCGCAAGCCGGCATCTTCGGAACCACGAGTGACCGAAGGCGGAACGCGTGGGATCGGATCGCCGATCAGAGCGCGATAGCGCAGCCACCCTTGTCGCACCACGAAAGCAGGAAGCACCGGCGCGCCCGAAACCTGCGAAAGCAGGAAAGGACCAACAGGGAAACTAGTGGATTGCGAAAAAAAAGGCACTTCAAACGTGTGACGCTGATAAACGCGGTCTCCCTGGATCGCCACGATCTCGTTGCGACGCAGCGCCTGCAACAGTTCCAACGTAGCCGCAACTCCGCCTTTGAGGTCCACAGTCTTGATGCGGTCGCTGGCCATCAAATTCCGCAGCATGATCTCTGCCGGGTTTTCCTCGACCACGCGCGCCACATTCACTCGGCCGTAAATTGACAGCAGCCGCGATGCGAATTCCCAATTCCCTACGTGGGCCGTCCACACAATGAGCCCATTGCCCGCAGCCAGGCATTCATTGATCCTGGCCCCGCTGCCACCTGGATTTACCAGCATGTCGAGCAGTTGCGGATCTGTAGCCTGCGGGACAAAACAATAGGAAACCATGAGATCGCAGAAAGAATAGAAGACCCAGTAAACTTTCCATTGCAAATCAAGCCCGCGCTTGCCTGAAACCCGGTGGAGATTTCCAGTGACCGCCCGTCGCTCTTTTTTCAAGATGAAGAAGAAAACCAGCGCCGTCACCAACGCAACCGGAGGATGGAGTATGCGCGGCAACCTCGGCATAACAGCAAAAATCATTCGCAACGCGGTGGTGTTATGAAAACGGTGCTCGTACCAGCGCGTCACTTTTGGTCTGCCATCATGTGGTCGCACATGTATTCGGATAGCTTCTGCTCGGACAAAAGGAAGATCACACACCGGGGAACGCGGAACTCAGGGCCTTGCTTCCGCCATTTTGGATTCGATAACCGCTGCTAAAGCGTTAACGCTTTCAAGGTCCTTCTGGTCGAAGTTTCCTTGCACCAGCTTGATATTGAAGTGCCTCTCAATTTCCATCACGAGTTGGAGGATGTCGATGGAATCGATCTCCAGCTCTCCGCCAAGCAGCGGCTGGTCATCGCGCAGATCTGCGGGCGTCAAGTCAGTGATCCGCAAGCTGCTTAATATGATGGGCTTGAGTTGCTCCTTAACAGTCGACATATCGTTCATTTTACAGGAGCGTAGCAAACTAACGCGACCTTGCCCTCCGCGGACCGATCACCCATGACTGTTTCTGCCATATCCTCGAATTTAATGCAGCGGCTTGAACACCAGGATGTACACGGCCCAACGGGAATTGTAGCGGGGAATGTTTCCATCCAACGCGTAGGAAACCGTGCCTTGCATCAACGTACTCCATGGACCAGGGATGTCGAAGTTAACTTCCGGGCCGTCGAATTTACGGAATCGAAGCGACTCATCCAGATTGCGCGCACGCGCATACGCGTACATCCCATCGACTTTTATCAAATCCAACAAATTGAAACCGTAGTGCACGTTTGCCATGGCAATGGCGTCAAAATAATCCGTGCCGGGCGGAATTCCGTGGAGACGCGGCGTCGTAAGAAACGAGGGAGAGTAACGCGAGAAGCGGTCCAGTTGATCTCCGCCCCAGTAAGATACGTCCCATCCACCTTTGGTGAACTTGCGAATGTAGTAATCCTTATTCAACTCCGCGTCGTAGAGTGTGAATGCACTTTGTGGCCGCTGAACCAATAGAGAGTTCGGGGCTGGCGGCGGATTAGGCAACGACGATCCGCACCCTGTTGAAGATGCGTCCAGCGATGTACACCCGAATGGCCTCCAGCCGATGCGCTCGCCCCGAATTCCCTGCGCGTCGAATACATAACCTTTGCGGCTGTATTTTATTTCGACGCCGGGGAGCACATTCAGTCCATTGCGCGGCAGTCCATAACGCTCTTCCGCCTGGCTGGTCCGCAGAAAATTGTCATACGAAAAGTAAGTGGAGGCCGTCACGCTGAGATGAGTAGTGGCCTGCCACGAGGCACGCACGCCGGCAGTTTGCTCCCATGTCCATGTCTCCCCTTGCAACAACTCCTTGTTGTTGCTATAGATGCGGTTCTGGCCGGGCACTCCGGTGAGCGCCAGGTCCAGCGCCACGCGAAACTTTGGCCGGAACTGTTTTGAGAGATCGGAAATCAGGATGGGCCCGGCAAAGAATGTTGAAAGCTGCGCCCCAGTGTGATGAAAATCAAAATCCACCGTGCTAGTCCCGAAAAACGGAATCGGAAAGTTGAACGTGCCTCCGTACATCAAGCCGCCAACTCGCGACTTAATGTTCTTCGCGCTCTGGGCCACTAGAACACGATCGCCGTTTTTCTTCCGCAGCGATCGCAATCCCTGGTCGGTGTCGCGGAACATCGGGTCTTCGGAATCATGCTCAGCCGCGAGGATGGCGCCGAAGTTCGCGCTGTTGATGACGTAGTCCGAAAACTGCACCGTCCTCTGCAAAACAAAATCACGCCCAGCGGCATTCAGAGACTGCTGTGCGGAAATCGATCTCAGCAAGTTGAATTGATTTCCCTTGTCGTCGCGGAACAGTTCGTAATTCTGGGTCTCGACATTCACCAGTACGTTACTCTTGACGCCGCGCTGGGTCAGGCTTTGCTTCACCTCGCGAAAAGTCGTACCGTCGATCCATATCTTGCCGCTGTAAAGCGCCACGTCCCGCACCTTGGGCTCGACTCCCACGACAAAACATAAGACCCCATTCACCTGTTCGGTCCCAAGCAACTTATAGTCATAGCGTTCGTTGAGTTCAAGTTCGAGGGGCGGGGTCATGACTTTTTCCGGCTCGATCGCCGGTAGCGGAAACTCATGGTTCTTCCCGAACTTCACTCCATTGATATAGAACTCTTTCTGTGCCAGTTCCGTCGGACCACCCCGGCTGAAGAACTGCTTGAGCTGCATCGAAAAATCAAACCCCGGCTCCAGAGTGGTAGCTTCGAAATGCATGCTCAGGAAACTGGAGGCCGTATAGTTTTCCAGTTTTTGTTTCTGCGCTTCACGATTCTGTTGCCAGCGAGCAATAATTTCCGCGACGCTGAGGTCGACTCCGCTCTTGACCTCCACCGTGTTATATACAGACTGATCAGCCTCACTCTGCTTGTGGATCGAGATCAGCGCGTATTCGCTAGTGCATGCGCAGGATTGCACGAAACCGTTATCAGTCTTCGTCACTTCG
>DATBAX010000243.1:0-8692 GCA_036271275.1 Terriglobales bacterium | reverse complement strand
CTCTGCCGCTAAGACTGCTGCAACAATTTCCGGTGTTGCGAAGAATCCCGGCACGCGTAGTCGGCATGGGTTTCCGTCCGGAACACGTGCATATACCCGATGCCAGGGTCACTGCGATGAAAGCTAATACGGCCCGATGATTCCGCCAATCTGCCTCGACGCCGGGGATTTCGCACCACGGTTATTGTATGCATCGATCACTTCCAGATATTTAAGTCCGGAGCCGGTGTTGAACAAAACAACTTTATCGTCGGGCGAGAAGAATTTATTGGCATGCAGTTTCTGATAAGCCACCAGGGCCGCCGCGCCTTCCGGAGCTGCAAAAACACCTTCCGTCCGCGCCCATTCTCCAAGTGCATTCATGATTTCGTCGTCGGTTGCAGCGACCGCCGTCCCGCCACTTTTCTTTAGAATGTCGAGGATCAAATAATCCCCATAAGCCTTAGGGACGCGCAAACCGGCAGCCGAAGTGGCAGCATTGGGCCACATTTCCGAAACTGATTTGCCTTCATCCCATGCTTTAACAATGGGAGCGCAACCTGCTGACTGCACACAGACCATTTTCGGACGTTCTGAGCCAATCCAGCCCAAGGTTTCCATTTCGTCGAAAGCTTTCCACATCCCTAATAAACCAACGCCGCCGCCAGTGGGATAAATAATTCCCTGCGGAAGTTTCCATCCCAATTGCTCGGCCACTTCATAACCCATGGTCTTTTTGCCTTCCACGCGATACGGTTCCTTCAGCGTGGACATATCAAACCATCCCTCTTTTTCTTTTCGTTCTCCAACCATACGGGCGCAATCGCTGATCAATCCGTTCACCAGCGTCACATGCGCGCCGTAACTTTGGCACTCGACACGATTGGCCAGAGGGACATCCTTGGGCATGAAAATGTGTGCCTCAATTCCCGCCGCGGCCGCATATGCCGCCAGAGCGCTGGCCGCATTTCCCGCGGAAGGCGCCGCAAGTTTTTTGAGTCCGTAGGCTTTCGCCATGGTCACGGCGGCCGACATGCCGCGCGCCTTGAAAGAAGCTGTGGGGTTCAGGCCTTCATCCTTTATGAAAACATTCGGGGTGGTCCGGCTGGGCAACATAGGAGTGAGGCCTTCTCCCAAGGTCACAGGATCGGCGCCGGGCAGGACTTCGGCGTATCGCCACATGGTCGGAGAGCGTCCGGCCAACGATTCCTTCTTGAAACTAGTCTTTAATTTGGCGAGATCGTAGCGGGCGTAGAGAATGCCACCATCTTTAGGACAAATCGTTTGCGGAATCTTCGCGTCGAAATGATCGCCACACTTGGTGCATTCAAGAAAAGCCAAAGAAGCCATGGAAAAAGTCTAACAGGCATGCTTTTCTTTGCGGTCTTTGCGGTTAAGGGCTTTGACGAGATCTTAACCGCAAAGAACGGAAAGAAAATCTATTACGTCACGGGCAAACTTCTCAACAACCCGTTCGCCTTTCTAAACCACGGCCGCTCTCTACGCTTCAAATATCCCGGCATATTCCGTTTTTTCTCCAGAATCTGTTGCGCCCATTGCCGTGCTTCAGCATTGCGTTGTTGGGAGGCCAGAAAACGAGCATAGTTATAGTAGGTCTGCGAAGAAGTGGAGATCTTGGTGGCTTCTTTGAATAGAGCTTCAGCTTTATCCGGATGACCGGTATTCGCATAAGCATGTCCCAGCAAGCCCATTGCCTGATGAAAATCGTAGGTAGGATCTTCAGAAACCACGCGCTCCAGATCTGGAACCGCAGCACCAAAATCGTTCATTCCGATCTCGGTGATTCCCCGCCGATAAAACGGATCCAGCAAATCCGTTCGCGAGGAAATGGCCTTGTCGTAGCATTGGCGCGCCCGCGCAAAGCTGCCTTCTTCCAGGTAGAGGTCCGCCAGTTCTTCATAGTTACCGGCGGAAGGATTGTCGACCACGATCGCTTCCAGATCTCGAATTCGCCGGCGTCGCGGAAAAACCTTGAAAGATTGCCGAAGCAATCCGAGATCCGGAATGACCTCGACTGCGATATACACCAGCGCGCCCAACCCTCCGCCAATGAGAATGATCCAAAGCCAAAAAGTATCCGGACGGCGGCGAATAAAGTGAACAATCGCCACCGCAACCAGAATGAATGCCCATGGATGAAACAGAAAACCGAAAGATCCCATGCGTTTTGCGCACTATACCACGCTGCCCCGGCCAGAACCGAACCTGCGCCGAGTGCTAAAATCACGTGTGGCGACCCCTCCCATCCGGCTTCTGGCGATCGATATCGACGGCACGATCCTCAATCCTGAATTTGTGATTTCAAGCAGGGATTTAGCTGCAATCCGCCGCGCACACGATGAAGGCGTCGAGGTCGTCCTAGGCACGGGACGCCGCCATACTTTCGCTTTACCGATCGCCGAACAGTTTGGTTTTGATCTGTGGCTGTTGAGTTCGAACGGCGCGATCACCCGGTCACTTGCGGGCGAGACATTTCATCGCGACCTGCTTCCCGCGGAAACTTGCCGCAAGCTCTGTGCCGCAATGAAAGAATTTCGCGGCAACACTGTGCTCACTTTCGACACCGAAAACAAGGGCGCAATCGTGCTCGAACACATGGACGAACTCACCAACGTGATTCAGCGTTGGCTGGAAAAAAATCTGCAATACATCGAGTTCGTCGTTCCGATCCATGAGTCATTGACCACAAATCCGGTGCAAGCCATGTTTTGTGGTTCTTTGGCGAGGATGCAGCAGGCGCTTGCCGGTTTGGCTGCCAGCGGACTGGAAAAAGACATTACGATTGTGCGCACGGAATATCCGGGACGCGATCTCACCATCGTCGATATCCTCAATACCGGCTGCTCGAAAGGGCACGCCCTGGCGCGCTGGGCCAAACATCGCGGAATTCCCCGGGAACAGGTCATGGCCATTGGTGACAACTATAATGATGTAGAAATGCTTGCCTTCGCCGGACGGCCATTTATCATGGGGAATGCACCGGCCGAACTGCAAAACCGGGGTTGGACGGTCACTCTATCGAACGCCGAAAATGGCGTAGCGGCAGCCATCGAACAAGTTTTGGATGGGGCCACAGTCGGAGTTTGATTGCTCGTGGGCACGAAGTTTTTCTTTGCGTTCTTTGCGGATTTTCTTAGCGATCTTTGCGGTTAAAAGCTCTAGATCAGTGTTTTCAGCATGAAATTCGCTTTCCAGTTCGTTTTGCTAACCGGACTTGCGATCTCGGCAAATGCCTCGGATCTCGCCATCCTTCAGAATGGTAACTCGATCCGCCATGATCACCGTCGTGACATTGGCGCAGTCACGCGGCTCTTTCTCGGGGCCGACAGCGAGAGCTTCATCGATGTTCCGACAAAAGAAATCGATCATTTCGAAAAGGACACCAGTCTGCCGCCACAGCCGGCCGCACTACTGTCACCGAAGCCGGTTCCCGCGGCGATCGTTTCTGCGCCTCTCGCAAGGCCGCCCGCAAAAATTCGCAACGCTCCAACGCCGCCGCTCAGCACACAGCAGTTGAGTGACGTAATCAACAACAGCAGCGATCTTCATCATCTGGACCCCGACTTGGTGAACAGCGTCATCCACGCCGAGAGCGGATTTAATCAGCACGCGCGTTCGCCGAAGGGCGCGCAAGGCTTGATGCAGCTCATGCCCGGTACGGCTTCAGCGCTGGGCGTGGAGAACGCATTCGATGCCCAGGCGAATGTCGAAGGCGGCACAAAATATTTGCGGGAACTTCTCGAGAAATACAACTTCGACCTGGTGAAGGCACTGGCTGCCTACAACGCCGGGCCACAGCGGGTGCAGCAATATCACGGAGTCCCCCCGTATTACGAGACCCAGGCCTACATCGCTCGGATCATCAAAGAGTTCAATCGCAAGAAGCTGGCAGAACGTAAGGCAGCCGCTGCGCAGAAACTTGCCGAGACGAAGGCACATCGTCCCTCTACGGCGAAGCAGGCGTCTATTGCGACGCCTGGCCAACAAGCGTCTCGCTAAGAAGCTCTTGTGCCGGACGTTTGACCCCGTAACTCTCGTCCTATAACTTGAATTGGGGCGGCCGCCGGTGCAGGATTCACCAATCAGCCAAAATTAAATGAACAAGAAGCGCTTCATCATTTACGGAGTTGTGCTGGCTGTCCTCGCGCTTCTGGTCTATCTGCAATTCCGCACCTGGAGAAATTTCGACTGGGACAAATTTTTTGCGCAGGCAAAGCAACTCGATCCCAAACACATCGCCATTGCCATCGCGATAATTTATTTCACTTACTTTCTTCGCGCCTTACGATGGAAAATTTTCTTGCGTCCCGTTCGCAAAGACGCACCTGTGCTCCGAAGTCTCTCGCCTACAATCATCGGGTTTGCCGGACTCGCATTGCTCGGCCGTCCCGGCGAGTTGATTCGTCCATACTTAATTGCGCGCAATGAGAGTCTGAACTTTTCCTCGCAGATGGCCGTTTGGGCAGTTGAACGTATTTTCGATATCGGCGGTTTCACGATTCTTCTGGTATGCGCGATCTTTTTGCCCGGAACGGCGCTGCACGAGATCCCCAAATATCGCGAAGTGGAGATTTTTGGTTGCGTTTTTATCGCCTTGGCTGCGGGCACGGCGTGCGGAGCGATTCTGATCGCGAGATTCGGTGAGGCAATTTCAGTTTGGGTGGAGCGGCGTTTTGCCCACCTTGCCTCGAATTTAGGCCATCGAATTGCCCAACGAATACGTGAGTTTCATCGCGGACTGGACACCATTCACGATCAGCGTGCGTTCATTGAGATTTGCGGTGTGTCCGTCGGAATGTGGATTTGTATCGCACTCTCGTACCTCGAAGTCGTCCATGCCTACGGCCCTCCTCTGCAAGTAATGACGTTCTCGAAAATCTTTCCGTTGATGGGCACGAGCATGGTGGGATCGCTAATCCAATTGCCGGGCGTTGGCGGCGGCTCGCAGCTTGCGACCATTTCGACTTTGCACAAGATATTTGGGGTGTCCCAGGAATTGGCCGCTAGTTGCGGAATTCTGCTATGGCTGGTCACATTCATGTCGGTCATACCCGCGGGATTATTGCTCGCGCACCGTCAGCGACTATCCCTCCGCGAACTGTCCCAGGAGAGCCAGGAAGCGGAAGACAAGACTGAGAATCGCCGCTGAAACCAAATAGTTACAAAGGAAAGTACCCCGGCCAATCGCGGTTTTCCAGCCTGTTACAATCGTCTCAGTTCCGTTCCAAGCCATGAAGTGTCCTTTCTGCGCCTTTGCAAATGACAAAGTGGTGGATTCGCGCGAGAGTAAAGAAGCCGATTCCATCCGCCGCCGCCGCGAATGCCTCAAGTGTGGCAAGCGCTTCACCACCTATGAGCGCATCGATGAAATTCCCTACATGGTGGTCAAGAAAGACGGACGCCGCGAGAAATTCGATCGCCAAAAAGTCCTGAATGGCCTGCTGCGCGCCTGTGAAAAGCGTCCTGTCCCCATCAGCAAGCTGGAACAAATTGTGAATGAAGCGGAGAGTTTCGTGATCGACTCCGCCGAGCGTGAACGAAAAACCAGCGAAGTCGGCGAACTGATCATGAATCGGCTCCGCCGCTACGACAAGGTCGCGTACGTGCGCTTTGCATCAGTCTATTTGGATTTCAAAGATGTCCAGGAATTCATGGCTGAATTGAAAGACTTGCTCAAGTCGAAAGAAATAGTGGTGGAAGTGAAGGGCAAGCCGGTAGTCAAGAATTGACGCCTTGATCTTGTCATTCCGAGAAGCGCAGCACCGAGGAATCTGCTCTCTGCATGCGCTGAGGAAAAGAGTTTGGTTATTTAATGGCAAAGAAATTTCACTATGGCCTATAAAATTACCCTGATCCCCGGCGACGGCATTGGCCCTGAAGTCACCAAGGCTGCCGTGCGCATCCTCGAAGCTACCGGCATCAAGTTTGAATGGGAAACCTTCATGGCCGGAGCCGAGGCCTTCGAGAAATATCACGAATACATTCCCAAAGAACTCACGGAATCCATAGAACGTACCCACGTCGGATTGAAGGGACCCGTCACAACGCCCATCGGTGGCGGCTTTTCGAGCATCAATGTGGCGTTGCGAAAGCAGTTCGAACTCTACGCCAATTTCCGGCCGATCAAGAATTTGCCGCACATTCCCACTCGCTATCCCGATGTCGATCTCATCATCGTGCGCGAAAATACCGAGAGCCTCTACTCCGGAATCGAGCACGAGGTGGTTCCAGGCGTGGTGGAAAGTCTTAAAATCATCACCGAAAAAGCGTCGACTCGGATTGCGAAATTTGCTTTCGCTTACGCCCGCAAGGCCAAGCGCAAAAAGATTCACGCCATCCACAAAGCCAACATTATGAAGCTTTCCGATGGCCTGTTTCTGCGATGCTGTCGCAACATTGCCAAGGAATATCCGGAGATCACTTACGGCGAGCACATCGTGGACAACACCTGCATGCAGTTGGTGATGAATCCTTACCAATACGATTTGCTGGTCATGGAAAATCTTTACGGAGACATCATCTCCGACTTGTGCGCGGCTTTTGTCGGAGGCCTGGGATTCGTCCCCGGGGCAAATTTCGGAGACGAATGCGCGATCTTCGAGGCCGTCCATGGCTCGGCCCCGGACATCGCCGGCAAGGACATCGCCAATCCCACGGCGGTCCTTCGCTCCGCCCTGCTGATGCTCGATCATCTCGGGGAGCATGAGGCGTCTGCGAAAATCACCGCCGGACTTGAGCACGTGTATCGGACAAAAGAAAAGCTGACTCGCGATGTTGGCGGTAGTTCTGGAACATCCAAATTCGCGGACTCAGTGATTGAAGCCATGGAATCCCAGAGCTAAAATCGAAAGTCTTTAAACGACTAATGACACGAAAGTACACAAAGGAATTCCCATGGGATTTCCTTTGTGTGGCTTCGTGTCCTTGGTGGCTATTCGGTTCTGTTTTTGACTGCCCCTACACCCTAGTCGCTCTGATAAAATAAATAGTTTTCTGGTACACACTAGGAGCGTGTTTTGAAAGCCGCCTCAACGCCGTACAATCCCGCGCACCATCGCTTTGCGGTGTTCATCGCGTGCGCGACTTTTGTGCTCATCATCGCGGGAGCGCTGGTCACCAGCAATGATGCCGGCCTCTCCGTTCCCGATTGGCCAACCTCGTACGGTTCGTATTACAAACTTCCGCCATGGACGGGCGGCATCATTTACGAACACAGCCATCGTATGATTGCCGAAGCCACGGGCGCGCTGACGATTGCAATCACTGTCTGGACATTCCTCGCTGATCGCCGACGTTGGATGAAAGCCCTCGCAATCGCCGCTTTGGGCACAATCATTGTCCAAGGAATTCTTGGTGGCATGACAGTCCTGCATTTTTTGCCGCCATTGATTTCGTCAGCCCACGCCGCAGTAGGTCAGACTTTCTTCTGCATCGCGTGCGCAATCGCGCTCTTCACGGGGCGGAACTGGGTCCAGGAAATTTTTCCGGGGCCGGAAAACGAAACGCATCATCCACGGCTTTTGACTCTGGCGTTCGTCTCTATCTGTGCGATCTACCTGCAACTTTATTTTGGCGCAATGTTCCGCCATCACGGCATGGGATGGCTGCCGCACGTCATCAATGCGCCGTTAGTAGCGCTGCTTCTCACTTGGACATCGGTTCGCGCGATCTCTCAATATCCGAAGATTGCGGCCGTTCGGCGCCCGGCAATCACAATTCTATTTCTGGTAGTAGTGCAGTTATGCCTCGGCTTCCTGGCATTTCTCACTCGAGTTGAATGGGGCAAAGACGCCGCCCAACCGGAAATGGCAATGGTCGTCTCTACTGTCTCTCACGTCGCTGTGGGAGCCTTGCTGCTGGCTTCGACCGCGATCTTTACGATCCAGGTTTGGCGCCACAGTCCGGTTGAGGTAAAAGAAAGAGTTCCTGCGGGAAAACCGGTGGCCGCATGAGCACGGTCGTCCAGCCTCTGGCCGTTCCCCGCAACCCGGCAATGGCGCTGGTGCGCGACTACATGGAACTCACCAAGCTGCGCGTGACCACGCTCATCGTAATTACGGCCTGGTGCGGATATTTTTTCGGCGCGCGGCAATCCGGTGTCTCTTCCCTGTCGATCGGCTTATTTCACGCGCTGTTTGGAATTTTTCTCGTCTCTTCTGGAGCTGCCGCGCTCAACGAAGTCATGGAACGGGACGTGGATGCTCGTATGCGACGCACCATCCAGCGTCCGTTGCCCGCGGGACGCATGAGCGTGACGCATGCCACGATCGCCGGATCGTTCATGGTAATTGGCGGCGCGCTTTATCTCGGACTCACCCTCAATGCCCTCACCGGATGGCTCTCGCTCGCTACTGCCGCCGTTTACCTCGGCGCATACACGCCGTTAAAAAAGGTTCATCCGTTGTGCACGCTGGTCGGTGCATTTCCGGGAGCCATGCCCGGCGTCTTGGGTTGGACGGCGGCTCGGGGAAAATTGGAGTTGGGCGCTGTCGTCATGTTTGCCATCGTATTCTTCTGGCAGTTCCCTCACTTTTTTTCCATTGCCTGGCTTTATCGCGACGACTACGCGGCCGGCGGGATCAAAATGCTTCCAGTAGTAGAACCCGACGGCAAATCGACCATCCGCCAGATCCTGCTTTACTCTTTGGGATTAATTCCTATCAGTTTGCTGCCCAGATTTCTCGGGATGGCC
>DATBAX010000242.1:0-17613 GCA_036271275.1 Terriglobales bacterium | reverse complement strand
GCGAAACTCACGCACGGGCGGCGAATGCAATTCCTGAAGTTTCCGTCGTGGCGATCTATGGGACCAATCAGGCGAAGGTGGCGGGCCTTGCGCAGGAGCACGCTGCCAAACCTTATACGGACTTCGAGGCCTTCCTGAATCATCGCCCGCTGGATCTGGTTACGATTGGCAGCCCCTCCGGACTGCACGCCGCGCAGGGTATTGCCGCAGCCAAACGTGGACTGCATGTTCTAACGGAAAAACCTATCGACATTTCCACACAACGCGCCGACGAACTCATTGCCGCTGCGGAGAGTTCCGGCGTGAAGCTGGGAGTCATGTTTCAGGACCGCTGCAAACCTGATATCCGACGCATGAAACAGTGGATCGACGAAGGCGTCCTGGGCAAAGTCCTACTGGCAGAGGCGCGCGTGAAATGGTACCGGCCTCCGGAATATTACAGCGACTCGAAGTGGCGGGGAACACTTGCGCTCGATGGTGGCGGGGCGCTGATCAACCAGGGCGTGCACACGGTCGATCTTTTGTTGTGGATGCTCGGTGACGTCGTTGGGGTTCAGGCACGCACGGCCAACCTCCTTCACAAAATCGAGGCGGAAGACACAGCTCTGGCATTGCTCGAGTTTGAATCTGGAGCAAACGCCGTGCTGGAGGCGAGCACGGCCGCGTTTCCTGGCTATCCGCGGCGGCTCGAAATCACGGGTACGGAGGGAACTATGATCCTCGAACAGGATCGCGTGATTGCAGTGAACTTGAAACATCCGCGGGACGGTGTCGTCGCCAGCCGCGCCAACGACAATATGGAGGAAACGGCATCGCCGGTAGTGACCGATTTTGAAGGCCATCGGGCAGTGTTTGAAGATTTCGTCCGCGCCATCAAAGAAAACGACACGCCCATGTGCGATGGTCGTGAAGCGAGAAGAAGCTTGGCTTTGATCGAAGAAATTTATCGCGCTGCTGGAAGAGGGAAGCGATGATTCAACATTACACTTTGGTGAGATCGCGAAAAATTCCGCAGTGATATTCTTATCTCAAAGCGAGATATGCAACTCGAAGAGTTGAGGTCCTTTCTACCTCACTACTATGTACACTTCACCCACCTTCCGGAAGCCGCGGATCGTTCCACCGCATCGAGTACCTTCTGCACCTCAACGGCATCGTCAAAGTCCGGGAACCGCGAATCTCCCCGTGCCAATGCATTGAGAAAATCCCCCAGCATCGCAATAAATGTATGTTCATAGCCGATGATGTGGCCTGGCTTCCAGAAGTTTTCAGAATAAGGATGATCGGGCCCGGTCACGGTGATATTTTGAATGCCCTGCATGCTCGGTATTGCCGTGGCATCGTGAAACTCGAGCTGGTTCATGGTCTCCAGGCTGAAACTCAACATTCCTTTCGAACCGTTGATCTCGAAGGCATGGCGATTAGGGTGGCCGACTCCGAAACGCGTGGCTTCGAACGTGCCGACGCTGCCGTTGGTGTAGCGTGCAAGGAAGTAGCTTGCGTCATCGACGTCACGTCCGGGAGCAAACGTGTGCGTCATCGCAGTCAATTCGGCGATCGGACCATTTAAATAAATGGCTGAGTCGACGGAGTGCGAGAGCAGGTCTCCCGCCGCTCCCATGCCGGCTTCCGCCTTGCGGTAGCGCCAGGTGTTGGTTTTCGCCGGATTGTTTCCCGATTGATTCAGATAAAGAGCTCGGTAATGGAAAGCCTGACCAATGCGTCCTTCGTCAATCAATCGCTTGGCAAATACTACTGCGGGAATCCGCCGGTAGTTGTACCACACCAGATTCGGTATCTGGCGCGCCGCCTCGGCCATGGCTTCGGCCTCTTGAAGGGAAGTGGCGAGTGGCTTTTCGCACCACACGATTTTCCCTGCCTTGGCGGCTGCAATTGCGATCGGTGCGTGCAAAACATTCGGCACTGCAATATCGATTACATCGATGTCAGGACGCGCGACCACGTCATGCCAGTCAAGAGAAGTTTCTTCCCACCCCCACTGTGAAGCAGATGCTTCCAACTTGGCCGGAGTGCGTCCACACAGGACTTTCAAGTTGAGTTCATAAGGCACATCAAAAAAATGCGTCACCTGCCGAAAGGCATTGGAATGCGCTCTGGCGATGAAGCCGGTGCCGATCATTGCAATATTAAGTTTTCTTTTTGCCATTCATTCCTCATATCGCCCTGTTCTCTAGTTCGCTTCCTGGCAGGACGCATGACAACATATTAGACGCACGTTGAACTTGCAACGTTTTGCCGTATGTAGGATTCCTTTGCTATCTCGTCTCCGACATGTTGAAGGTGGCCTTCCGCTTCGGGGTTCCCCTGCCCGATATTCGCTAGTTCCAGCCGCTCGAATCCCAGCCTCTGCGGCTTTTTAATCCCTGCAACAAAGCGCTCAAGGTCACTGTGAACTGGGAAATGCTGGGATTGAAAGCGAACATCGCGTTCCGCGATGTCTGGCGGAAGAATAATGGTGAACATTGTTGTGGTCGGCCGCAGGACACTGTTACTACGCCCAGACTGCTACTTCTTTCCGGGCTGATATTCGCCGGGCACGACGCGGAACGTGATCGCAACGCGGTTCCATCCGTTGATGGTGATGATCGCCAGAGTCAGATTCACCAACTCTTCCTCGGAAAAGTTCCGCTTGGCCATTTCGTACACCGCGTCGGGAACATGATCTTCGCTGATTAAGGTAACAGCCTCTGTCAGCGCCAAAGCAGCGCGCTCGCGATCGGTAAAAAACGGTGTCTCCTTCCAGGCCGAGAGCGCATAGAGCCGCTGCTCTGTTTCACCTTCCGCACGCGCATCCTTCGAATGCATGTCGAGACAGTAGGCACATCCGTTGATCTGTGACGCACGCATCTTTACCAGTTGAACCAGTGCAGGCTCCAGCTTGGATTGTTTGCGAACGAAGTTTTCAAGCGCCAGCATGGCTTGATATGCAGCTGGCGATACCTTCTGTGCATCCAGTCTTGCTTCCATCTATTCAATCTCCTAAGTCTAAGATTAGACTCTCAACGGATTGCCAGGCTTCAGGGCACGGTGGGTTCATAGGCGGGAATCGCTGCTGAGCGGGCCACGAAGTTTTGGAGCAATTGCGTGCCACCATTCCGGGCGTCTTGGCGAATCGCAACCAAACTGATTTGGGATGGCGGGTCCGAACGTAGCTTGCCGTGCGCCGGTCTAGGCCCGTGCGTTCCTTCAAAACATCCGTCCCTTAACCCAGGCCGCGCTCTAACCGTATGTAAGATCGGTACTCTGTCCGACTTCGATAATGTAACCGTCAGGATCGCGGATGTAGCACCGTATCTCGCCATACTTGGGTATCGGCTCGGTGATGAATTCGGCACCTCGACTTTTCCATAATTTGTAGCAAGCTTGAATATCCGCAACGCGGAAATTCATAAAGCTGTTGATGTGGTCCGGGTCGGGGACGCTCAAGCTTACCGTCGGCTTATCCGGAGTCGGACCGCCTCCGACGTTCAGAATCATCCAGATATTCGCAAGCTGAAGGTAAGGAGGTGCGTTGCCGTCACCCATGGTCAAAATGCGAGCGCCGAAGACCTTTTCGTAGTAGCGAGCCGATCGCTCGACGTCGGCGACGGTGAGAAAATGCGCGATGCTGATCCCTTCTCGCGGGGGCATCTCATAGCTGTTCTGTTCAATCTGTACGTTGTTCATGGATGGCTCCAATTTCGAAACGGTGCTCGTTTTAGATACGGTGTCCCATTTGGTTTTCCGCTGAATGCTCGACCAACGGCACTCCAATTAAACCAGAAGTGCGACGACGAATCCATTAGACGAACGTATCGACCAAAACTAAACCAGCGTAGTTGGGATTGGAGCACCTTTCAGCGCGTGGGACGAAAGAATTGATAGCTCAACGGCCGTGCGCTCATCGCTTTCCCAAGCTCAGGACCGACTTTATTCAACGGCACAGGCTTGTCGATACTGTTAAAAGCGCTTCCTTCAAGACCAAAATATAAAATCAATCTATGTCCTCGCTCGGAGCATTCGCCTTTGTGGATGCCACGGGTATCGGTCAACGTGATCGACCCGGCGGGCCCGGTGACGTGAATTATTTTTTCAGGACAGATCTCCTGAACTTCTTTGTCGCTCAGATTCATTCGACTCGCCAGCCGCCGGGTCAGGGGCCGAGTCGTTTTGTTGGGCTTGTGCGATCCTTTGACATAGACGAAATGCGGAGATTCCAAGGTCGTGTCTGTCAGATTCACCCCGACTTTTAACCACCGCAGGCAGCCTGAGTCGACGTGAAACGGCCGTGGGCGAAGTCCGGGTGGAAGGAAATCGGTGTCCCACCACATGTCAGGCCGAGTGACGATCGGGAAAACGCCCAGATAGCGCGTTGCCACCGCCAGAAGATGTGGATCGCACAAGAGACGTTGAAGGTAAGGGTTATCTAACAACTGCGCGCGAGGAACTCCATAAACAGAATGGGTCGGTTGGGACAGGTCGATTCCTTCACTGGTACCGGTCTTCGCAATCGGAATCGTTGTGTGCGTTCCCGAAGTGTGGTCCTTCCCGAGCGGCCCGTACGTTGTTGTCTCCAGTGAGCACGACAATGCCAGTTCATACAAACTTTGAACTGCTTCCTTAGGAAGTCGAGCCGGAAGAACAACAACGCCATCTTCTTTAAGCGTATGGACAACGTCATCGATATTCGGTTCAGGACTACCCGCATCGCTTACGAGGGACGCGCCATTCCATTTGAAGCTCGAGTCTTTCTCTTTTCGTCTCGACTCAAGAATGCGGAAGAGAATGTCGTTGGACCGGCCATCTGTAAACGCAGCCAGTTTTCCTACGATGTAGTTGCTGCCCGGCGATGGCTCGCCAAAACGCCGGTATCGCCAAATCCCCGTGCCGAAAGTAATGATTCGGTTTAATTTGTCCTTCATCCCGGCCACCGAAGACCGCCCATCATGGTTCATTTCGCGAAGTATAACGTTAGTTCAATCTCGCGTCCCAGTGACTCATGAATTTCCTCTGTGCAGCTTTTAGCTTTGGCTCCGAAAGCCGGAGATCCTACTTTCCGTTCGCTGGAGGAATCACGGTTGGCTCGACCTTGCCGCAATTTGATGAAACGAACTTAGCGCTAAATGTTTTATCGATCGTCATGTTCATTGGAGCCCCATTCATGCTGCCGGTCAGGGTGGTGTGGCTGGTTCCGCTGAAGTGGTCTGGATCAGGCAGCTTGAAGTCGGCGTGTCCTTGCGTGCTCGCCGTTGGGCCGGTGCAAGCGCTGTCAAACGCAATGCCGTGCGCACTCTGGATCTTGTTGCTGATGGTGCACTTGCCTCCGTGGGCGCCCGCCCGGTGGAGCGCAGTCATATAATCCGCGACCGTTAGGCTTCCAGTGAAACAATCCTGAGTCGTGACCGGCACTTCATGATTGCCCTGGCTCGATACAATTTTGGTGTTGGATTGCACGTCCCATAGGCCTGCCTTGATGGGAACGTCGGCGACCTGAGCGAACAACATGGAAGAGCCTAAGAAAAAAACGGTCAGAGCACCCGCCGCCAATACGTTCGAACATTTGCATCGCATCAGAAATCGCCCCCAGGAAAGTTGTGGATTTCGAAAGAATACCATTCTGCCGGAATTCGATAATACGTTGAGCGCCGCCGCAAACTATTGCTCCACCTTCACGCCGGCTTTGATGAGCGCGTCGGCCCAGATTTGATAGCCGGCGTCGCTTGGGTGTGTACCGTCAGGCATCATGCTCTGAGGTAAGGACCCATCTGGTTGCAGAAAGCCTGCTCCGATGTCCAAATAGGTAACGGAACTGTCTTTATCTTTCGAAAAGCGCAGAGAGAGCAATCGATTTGTATTTTGTATCAATGCTCGCAAGGGAGCATCTGGCTTCTCGCCGCGCGGCAGAATCGCCATCAGGATAATCCGGCTCTCAGGAGACCTTCTGTGAATTTCGCCGCGGATTGTGTCAATCCCCTCTACGATTTCTTCGGGTGTGTTGCTGCGGGCGTTCTCCGTGCCGGTAAGGTTGTTGGTGCCAATCATCAACACAACCCACTTCGGAGTAAGTCCCTCGAACTCTCCCTGGCGCAGCCGCCACAATACGTTTTGCGTGCGGTCCCAACCGAATCCCATGTTGATTACGGGCATGTCGCCGAACGCGTGTTGCCAGGCGGTTGGCCCATTCACCTCAATCCCGATTGGTGAGCCACCCCAGTCGTGAGTGATCGAGTCGCCGATGAGCACAACCTGCGGCTTCACTTTTTTCTGGAGCTCTTTTTTCTGGAGCTCCAACTCCGCGTGATGCCGCGCGTAAAAATCGTACGAATCCATTTCAAGCTGTGGCACGGGAATGAGGGCGGTATTGATGTCCGTCATCGCGGCAAGGGGCTCTCTTGGTTGTTCGCCCATCAGGTGCGCCAGAGTGGGCTCGACGGCCTCCGCCATCATGCGTTGGCCAACGGTGTCCGGGTGCAGCGATTTGCGGCGCTCTGGTAATCGCTGATCGTAGAAAAGTGCCGTATTCAGCACTCCATTCTTGTAGAAGATCGAATTGATATCGAGATAAGTCACCAGCGGATTTTCGCTGTAGCAGGTTGCCAGGTATGCGTTGACGGCTTCGTCGCGTTGCGTTTTCTCGTCGGATATATCGCTGGGAAGAATTCCCAACAGCAGAATCTTCGTCCCAGGCAAGCGATTCTCCAGCTCGGAGACGACGGCATCAATCCCGGCCTCGGTCTGCTCTGCCGTGTGGTTGTTGCGTTGCGAAGTGTTGTTGGTCCCGATCAGCACGACCGCCACTTTCGGATGCAGGCCGTCGACTTCGCCGTGATCGAGCCGCCAGAGTACGTGCGCCGTCGTGTCCCCACTAAAGCCAAGATTCAGCGCTTTGCGTGGTTCATAGAATTGTTTCCAGATCGGCTGAAAGTTTTCATCCGGCGGTTCAGCTTTGTCGTAGTTGTTGGTGATGGAATCTCCAATCAATAACAACTGCGTGTCCGGACGGCTCTGCCCGGCTTCGACAACGGCTTTGTGCCGCGCTGCCCACCACGGCTCATTGGATAAATCTGTCGGAATCGTAGCCGGATTCGGCGTGGCAGCAATCGGCGTCTGCGCAAAGACCGATAATGCCAGCAGCACGATTAGCGAGCCTGTCGCGAATGCTTTAACGCTGGCCGAACGAACTCGAATGATCGGAGACGTAATCTTCATGGCAGACATTTTAAGGGAGACGAGGGTGGAACGTTCACTGTTTTGCGACACTTAGAGATTGGTGACGGTCCCGGTCTGTCCCCAGTTTTTCCCAGAGTCTTTGAACCGTGAACGCGGAAAAACTCCGCGCCCTTGACACATCCACGCCGCTGAACGTCTGCAAAACCGTCGCGGGTTTCGCGAAGAAAAAAAAGTTGTTGAAGGAGAGTACGATGCAAATCACTACCGCAAGAAAAGACGTTTACAGCCGTATCACCGCAACGATTGTGGAGTATCTGGATAAGGTGTCCGTCCATGGCTTCGAGGAGCACTACTTCTGTTTGTTACGAATAGTAAGATAGTTAAGTATGGTGGAGGCGGCGGGAGTCGGATTATTCGTGGTGTTGATAACACGCAATTTATAGCGACCACAGTATGCTAGATTCGAGCGGGATGGATCGAGAATCTGTGCCTCTCATCGCGTAACGAGCTTATTTTCGGTCTCGAGTTCGAGATTGCCCAATGTACGCGATTTGTAGAACGAAAGCGTCAAGATCCAGCTTAGTGGGAAGAGACTCTCAATGAAATACCCCAGCGTAAAAAAATGTCGTTGAGCCTTGGCTAGGTCCTCCAAAACCGAAAGGTTTCGAACCGATGAACTTCCTGGACTTGGCGTTTGGACAAATTCAAATCATCTCTTGATTTAGAGAGCTGTGTCGCCGCGTTCCTGGTTGCGGATGCGAATGGCTTGATCGATCTTGGAGAGAAAGATTTTGCCGTCACCTATCTTCCCAGTAGCAGCAGTTTTGATGATGGCTTCCACAGTCGCATCGACAATATTGTCGGGAACAACAAGTTCCAGCTTGATTTTCGGGATCAGATCGACGTTGTATTCGCGGCCTCGATAAACTTCGGTGTGACCTTTTTGGCGTCCGTGACCGCGCACATCAGAAATCGTCATACCCTGGACTCCAAGCTCGGTAAGGACCTCTTTGACCGATTCGAACTTGGAAGGCTGAATAATCGCTTCTATCTTGGTCATATCGGGTCATTTTCCTCGTGTTTCCGCATCGCGTCCTACCTTTGAGATTCGAATCCGACAAAGTATAAATTTTATATTGCGGAAACGGGGGATTTGTATTGTGATGTTCCATCTTGAGATAAGGTCGCATGTACTGCTTGCCGGCCTTGTGGAGTTCCATTCATGAAATTAGCGGGCTTTCTACTCTTACTCGCAGGTTGGGGAATTACGCTAACCGCATTGGTGCTTCTGGGATCGTTAGCGCGGCAAACTGGGTTTGTACTGGCGGGAATGGGAGTGGAAGCGTTGGGACTGGGTTTGGTGGCTCGATCGCACGCGGTCCTGCTGGAGACCAAAGAGTGACATCGTCCATCGTCGTTCTCTCGGAAACCGCGTCGGCCTTGTGCATCCTCTGCATTTTCCTCGTCCCATTCGCCTGTGCCGGGCTGGCACTGATGAATACCGGCCTTGGCCGTTCGCGAAGTTCAGCGCATTCGATGACGGCCTCTCTTTGCGTGCTTGCCGCGGCGGCGCTAACCTATTTCGTGTGCGGTTTTTCGTGGCAAGGATTTGTCGGACTGCCGCAGCACTCTTTCATGGTGCATGGAAAAGCTTGGGGCTGGATCGCGCAGTCGCCATTCTTTCTACGTGGGTTGGAATTCAACAGTTCTTCTGCGTCGCTCTCGACCCTCCTGCAAGTTGTAAGTGTGGGATTCGCAGCGCTAATTCCGCTGGGAGCGGGCACCGATCGCTGGCGACTGAGTGCGGCTTGCGTGTCGACGGTATTGTTTGCCGGGTGGACTTATCCATTATTTGCGCATTGGGTTTGGGGTGGCGGCTGGCTGGCGCAACTCGGACAAAATTATGCTTTGGGTGGCGGATTTATCGACGCCGGAGGTTCCAGTTCGATTCACGCTGTTGGCGGATTGACCGCTTTGTCCATTGCCTGGATACTGGGTCCACGCCGGGGTAAGTATTCGTCGAATGGGATGCCCACCGCCATTCCGGGCCATAACAGTGTGATTGTTCTGTTTGGCTGCTTGTTGCTTTGGATTGGGTTCCTGGGTCTCAATTCCGCGGGAGCTATATTATTCGCCGGGGTGGAAACTGGCCACATTGTGCTGGTTGGACTCAATACCACCTTGTCTGCTGGTGCGGCGGCTTTAGCGGCAGCGATTCTTACGCGTGTTCGATTCGGCAAATCAGACGCCTCCATCACCGCGAATGCATGGGTAGGCGGTTTAGTTGCCAGCAGCGCCGGTTGCGCGCTCTTGAACCCGGCAGCGGCGGCAGTCGTCGGAATGATTGGGGGAGCGCTGGTCACGCTGGCGGTGGAAAAGTTCGAATTCACTCTGAAAGTCGACGATCCCGCTGGCAGTATTTCGGTTCACGCCCTGGGCGGCATTTGGGGAGTGCTGGCGGTGGGCATCTTTGCCGGCGTTTCCGATCGACCGGCCGGACAATTTCTTGCCCAACTCGTGGGAATCGCGACGCTCATCGGCTTTGTGTTGCCCCTGACTTACGGATTGAACTGGTTTCTGGACCGCGTTCTTCGACAGCGCGTTGCTCTCGCAGGTGAGCGCCAGGGAGTCGACCTATACGAATTGGGTGCGGATGCGTATCCGGAATTTGTGACCCATAGCGAAGAGTTCCTCCCGAGATAAGTCTCACACGGTTAGTGCCGTGCCATCCATAGCAACAGAGCAAAAATCGCAATCGGGATGAGTGCCAGAGTTGCATATAAAAAAAATTTTCCGGAATTGGACGCTCGCCGTCCCCTCGGAGCACCGGCTTCCGCCCGGCTCTCAACTCCCACCTGGTCCTGATGTTGAAGGTCCCAGGCAAATTCGTGGGCTGTGGGATATCGCCGCTTGGGATCGCGCTCCATTGCCCGATAGATAATTTCCTGCAACTGCGGCGAAATTTCGGCATTGATCTCCCTCGGTGCCGGAGGATCGTTCGCGAGCCGGTCATTCATAATGACGAAAGCGTTGGCACCACTGAACGGCACTTTCCCGGTCAGCATTTCGTAAAGCATGACTCCCAAAGCGTAAATGTCGCTGCGTGCATCGCCGCGCCTTCCTTTTACTTGTTCGGGAGAAATATAGTCGGGTGTGCCCAAGGCCTGGGAGAGCTTGGCAAAGGTCAGGCGCCGGGAACTCACATTTGCCGCGATGCCGAAATCGATTAACTTAATGTTATCGTCGGCGTCGATCATGATGTTTTCGGGTTTGAGATCGCGATGCACGACCCCGTGCTTATGAATGTACTCAAGCGCTTCCGCGATACCAACTGCGATTCGCACGGCGCGTTCGGGAGGCAGTTTTCCCTCTTCGTTGAGGATCTGGCGCAATAGACGGCCTCCCACCCACTCCATCACCATATAAATCTGGCTGCGGTCGCCGGGAGGAAGAACTTTCATTACGCCGGGATGATCGAGTTTTCGGCCGATCTCCTGTTCACGCTGGAAGCGGTCGGAGAAAACGGGATCGCTCTCCATCTCCTTATGCGGGACTTTAATGGCGACGGTTTGTCCATTGCTAAGGTCAGTCGCGCGAAAAATCGAAGCCATGCCGCTGCGTGCGACGACGTCTTCAATACGGTAATGGTCGAGTTCATCGCCAGTCTGGAGCGCTGTCATTGACCCTCAATCATGAAAGAATCCACAAAGATATTAAAGAACGAATCGGCTGAATCGAAATCAGCGCACACGATAGGGCCTTCCTCGATACATACCCATCCGTTCCACGGAACGAACACGGATGAGCTGGATGCTAATGTTATCGCTACCATCACCCGTGCGGGCCATCTCCACCAGCGTGTGCGCAGCCGACTTAAGATCGGTCTTCTGATCTTTGATGACCATAGCAATTTCTTCCGTCGTGACGGCGCCGTGCAGTCCATCCGAACAAAGCATCAGTATGTCGCCTTCATAGACCTCGATTTCGTTGACCTCGACTTTGACGTGCGGATCAGTTCCTAACGCCCGGCTTAATACGTAACGAGTTGGGGCTGTGGCCGCTTCATTCGGCGGAAGCAATCCCAGGCGTTCCTGCTCAGCGGCCACCGTATGGTCCAGTGTCAATGCTTTCACGCGACCGCGGCGAATCAAATAGCAACGCGAATCCCCAACATGGGCTACAACTGCAAGATCAAAGCGCAGTGCACAGGCTACAAAGGTCGTTGCCATGGGCGCGACCTTGGAACTAGCCGTGCGGCCGGCCTCATACACCAGTTTGTTTGCCTGCTGCACGAGCCTCGGTAACAATTCGGAGTGAGACTCTCCCTGGGGAGCGGAACGAAAGCTGGAAAGGACACTGTCCACCGCGGCGCGTGAAGCTAGTTCGCCCATCGCCTGACCACCAACACCGTCAGCAATCGCAAATAGCCAACCGTGCGTGCGGACGGATTCCGTGGTAGCAGGCGCAAAGTGACCTATGCAGTCTTCATTGTGTTCTCGAACCAGGCCGGTATCGGACAGTTCGGCAAACTCCACGTCCAGCATGGGGCCATTGTAGCCGAGCGATAATCCTCCGGATTTTCGAGTAAGAAAAATTATCTCCTCAATCAAAACTTTGAATTGGACTTCCGTAGTCATAGACGACAGAATCCTCCCCGAACGCGCGAGTGCGTTTGCGGAAACTGTTCGAGCAGACTTCTCCACGACGCCGTGGAAGAGCTTAAGGGGCACGACGCAGTGCCCCTCATATTTACTTACAACTCGGTCTGGCGAATGGTCCTCACAGCAGCAGGACTATCGGGTAGGGCTGTTTCTATACATTGATTTCAAGTGAATGAGTTAGGAGTGGCGAAAAATGAGTGCAGCTCCCGTTTTGATCGACGTGCTGTTGGCGGGATTTTTTGCCATCGCCTGTGTCAGGGCGCGCGAGCCTATCATCGCGGGCCAGAAGATGACGCTGGTTAGTTTGTTTTCACTCTCCAGCCGAGTAGAGAGACTGAAGCGTACAAAGTGGCAATGGTTTTCTATGGTGTTCCTGGTGTTGATCTTTCGTCTCCAGGGATACATGTCAGTGATGTTAGAGCTAATGGTGGCTTCAGAGTTTGTACTGTTCGTAGCTCTTCCGGTCCAAGCGAGTGCGAGGAATCGGGCCGTCGAACAATAATTTAATCATTTTGTGTTCTGAGCATTGCAACCGCGAAGCAAAAACTGTAGATGGTGGATTTCAGTTTGTGATTTAGACAGCCGACCCTCTTCGGGTCAAAGGAGGCAGGGAACTATGGCGGCAAATACAGGGCAAGGACGTAGTTTTGCGACCTTTCTGGTAGGACTCACAGTTGGGTGCTATGGGATCGCGTCGTTCTCGAGTGGTCTTGGCAAGTTGGCGTTCGTTGCCGGGGCGGCAATTTTAATCGGAAGTCTTTTCGGGTTCTTAAAGCTGAAATCACTTGAAGGCAAGCCTGCGCAGAAGGCGGTGTCAGGATCCATGAAGCTAGTCGGCGCATTTCTGGCCGCCCTCGGATGGATCGTGACCTTAGTCGGAGTACACCTCGTTGATAGCACGGGAGGACGAATTACATTTGCCCTCGTCGGCATCGCCCTGAGCCTGGTTGGAATCATTGGGGTCCTGCCGGCAGCTTTTAACAAGAATGCGATTTGGAAGACCTAATGGCAGCAAGGTGCACAATCGAATCACCAAAACGACTATGGAGAGCAGACAAAATGAAATCGATCCGCAGTAGTTGTTTACCTCTTTGCCTACTAGCGTTCGCGATGATGAGCGCAATGGCGATTGCTCAGGCTGCAGCACCTGCGGCAGCCGCGACCCCGCCCCCACCCTCTGCATCAAGCGCCGAGCTTAAAGACGCCGCAGGAAAGGCACCGGCTACCGCCGATTTGGCAAAAGGGGATCCCGGTGGAACGCTTACCGGAACCATTAATGATGTTCCAGTCTCCGACGCCAAGGCGGGCCTGACGTTGCCGGATGTCGCAAGCCAGGTGGGGCAAAATAAGATTGGTCTCAACTTCACCTGGACACTGGTTTGCGGCTTCCTGGTGATGTTCATGCAAGCCGGTTTTGCCATGGTGGAAGCCGGCCTCTGCCGCGTAAAAAACGCGAATCACACGTACATGATGAATTTCTTTGTGTACGGCTGCGGCCTGCTTTCATACTGGTTGATAGGGTTCGCTATCCAAATGGGCGGAGCGGCTGGCAACGCCAACCTGGGTGGTCTTCAACCTCTTGCCGGTGAACACCCACTCTCGCTGTTCGGCAAGACGTGGGGCATATTTGGTCAGAGCGGGATGTTCTTGTCCGGTCACGCTTACGACGTCGGCGTGATGGTCATCTTCCTGTTCGAGATGGTGTTCATGGACACCGCACTCACGATCGTCACCGGAGCTTGCGCGGAACGCTGGAAGTTCATCACCTTCTCGGTTTCCTCGGTGCTTATGGGAGCATTCACTTATCCCCTGTTTGGTAACTGGGCCTGGGGCTCCGGCTGGCTCTCTCAACTCGGGTCAAACGTGGGATTAGGCAAAGGCTATTGCGATTTTGCCGGTTCAGGCGTTGTTCATGCGGTTGGAGGAATCACAGCTTTGGCGGTGGCTTTGATCGTCGGGCCGCGCATCGGCAAATTTAATAAGGATGGATCCAGCAATCCGATTATTGGGCACGATATGTCAGCCGTGTTGATCGGATGCTTTATCCTGGCGTTCGGATGGTTTGGGTTCAACCCAGGAAGCACGCTCGGTGCTTCGGCAAATGGTAACCTTCGCATTGGTTCCATTGCGGTGAATACGATGTTGGCCGGTTGCACCGGAACTTTTGGCGCTCTTCTTTTCATGTGGGGCTTCAAGGGTAAGCCTGATGCTTCCATGAGCGCTAACGGGCTATTGGCTGGCCTCGTCGCGATCACGGCCCCGAGCGGTTTCGTTAGTCCTGTCAACTCCGCGATCATCGGCCTGATTGCCGGTGTCTTGGTCTGCCTGAGCGTCACCTTCATCGAAAATGTGCTAAAGGTCGACGATCCAGTCGGCGCCATTTCCGTTCACGGAACAAATGGCTTGTGGGGAGTATTGTCCGTGGGGCTGTTCGCCGACGGAACCAGCAATTATGGCGGGTCCTGGAACGGTGTCACTGGTTCGGTTACCGGACTGTTTTATGGTGATGCCAGCCAGTTGGCTGCTCAGCTCGTGGGCATCTCCACCTTGCTCGGGTTCGTATTCACATTCAGTTTCCTGTTGAACATGGCGCTCGAGTACTTCATCGGACACCGTGTATCCGCGGAAACTGAACTGGCGGGTCTTGATATTCCGGAGATGGGACAACTCGGATATCCCGAGTTTGTGTTCCGTGCGGAAGCCGAAATCTTCACTCACGCTCCACGAGACTTCGCAGTCGCGTGATGCGTCGAAGGCTACGGTTGAACCAAATAGGCAAGGCGCCGATGGGGAAGGCGCCTTGCCACTTTCCAATCCCAACTCCCTGGTGTGACGCACATAGGAAAATATAATGAGCTCTGAAATAGTCTTTAACCGAGAGACTCCAGAAACGGCCTTGCGCGCGCGCGTTTCTTCATTGGCGCTCGCTTCTATCCCAAAAGATACGCAGCATCTACTCTTCCGGATGTTTGCCGACCCATATTTGCTCGAAAAAGAGGATTGCGCCACTTTGGTTGCGCAGTTACGAGAATGCACCAAACAGTTCCCGGAAGTTTCAGAACTGCGCGTACTTTTGGGAATGGCCCTCTGCGTCAACTTTGACGCTCAGGCGGCCATTGAAGAACTTCGCGAGTCCGTAAGGCTGGCCCCGAACAGTTTCATTGCCCAACTAAAGATGGGCGAACTATGGATGCGGCTCCGAGTGATCGAAAAAGCCGAAGAACACACACGGTTGGCGGCGCTCCTGTCGCAAAGCCTTGCCCAGTCGGACATGGCGCGACGCCAGGCAGCAGCTCTCCGTTCGATCCGGCAGAACGGCATCGAGCGGGGTGGCGCCTTCAAGACACCCGGTCGTTGGTTGGCGCGTCAGGCCAGCCGTCTATGGACCCGCAAGCCGCGAGAAATCCAAGCCCTGTTGGACGTTAGTTAACGGTGCAACCAGCGCTGCAACTCGCGCTGCTGCTTGCGATACTACTACCCGCAGTTAAGATTGCGGCCTCGCTCTGTACCAGGTTTGGTATACCTGCCATCCTGGGAGAGCTGCTGGTAGGCGTGGCGCTCGGCCCCGGCGCGTTCAATCTGCTGCACATGCATTTGTTCGCCCAGGGCCAGGCGTCCAGCGCCCTGTTGCTCCTCGCTCAAATCGGTGGTCTGGTTTTGATGTTCATTGCCGGCATCGAAACCGACATCGACCGCATGCGCGAGGCCAGCGTAACCGCGTTCGTGGTTGCTCTATCGGGAGTCGTTTGGCCCTTTCTCCTGGGCGCAGGTGCAGGTCATTTACTCGGACTCTCGTGGCAGACTTCCTGTTTTATGGGGGGTGCCCTGACCGCCACCAGTGTGTCTATTTCTGCGCGAACCCTTATGGATGCGGGACAGATGGCTTCGCCCGAAGCCAGCGTGATCCTGGGGGCCGCGGTCATCGACGATGTGATGGGCTTGTTCGTTCTCGCCTTTCTCGCGGCGTCCAGTAGCACAGGCACCGGCGAGACCTTTGGCTTGGCCCCGATGGCGAACGTATGGCTTCAACACAAGCTCCCATTCGCAGCAAACCACCCACTGCTGGTCCAGATGAGTCTGATTGCTGTTTGTGTTCTGATTTTCTTTGTTGTCGGATACGGCGCGGCACAACGCTGGCTGGATCCGTTGATTCTTCAGTTGCGCAAGCTCACTGCCAATGAAGCGGTGCCCAGTTGTGTGTTGGGTCTTGTTTTGGTCTACGCCCTTTCGGCCGAGTGGTTGGGTAGTGTGGCCGGCATTACGGGCGCTTACCTGCTGGGCTATGTCTTTGCGGGATCGGAGTTCAAGGCTGATGTGGAACGCAGTTTCTACGCAATTGGTCATGGCCTTCTCATTCCGCTGTTCTTTGTCTCCATCGGATTGTCGAGCGACTATCGCGCTTTATCAGGACACTGGCTTCTGTTGTTGGTGATCTTCGTAGTGGCAATCGTCGGGAAGCTCGTAGGCTGTGGACTGGCAGCGCTCGGTTCTGGCATGGACTGGGTGCGCAGTTTGCGAATCGGGTGCGGGATGATCTCACGCGGAGAGGTGGGGCTAATCGTCACCGCCATGGGCGCAAGCAGCGGCATCTTCGGACGGTCCGAAGTTGCGGTCATGGTCGCAGTCGTTCTGCTCACAACGCTGTTGACACCTCTCGCTCTGCGGGGCGCCTATAATTTAAAGTCCCGCCAGGACATGCAGGAGGCGCTGGAGAACTCTGGATCAGTTTTGATGACGGTGCATGAACCTCGATGAATCCTCAAGTCAATCCCGGCGACCAACTCGATCACTACCGCATCGATTCCCTGGTTGCGCGCAGTTCGACGTCATCTGTTTTTCGTGGAACCGATCTGCGGACCAATCGCCAGGTCGCCATTAAAGTGCCCCATCCCGACGTGGAAGGTGACCCGGTTTTCTTTAATCGCTTTCACCGGGAAGAGGAAATCGGAAAGACGGTGGATCATCCGGGTTTGCTGAAAGTCCTTCCTGATGAAGACCACAGCCAGCTCTACATGGTTACGGACTGGTTCGATGGTAGGCCACTCCGCGACATCCTATTGGAAGAGAAGAAGATTTCTCCGGAGCGCGCGGTGTTGATCGCGTCTGCCATCTGCGATGCGCTTGCATACTTACAAAGCCACGGGATCGTTCATCGGAATCTAAGGCCTGAGAATGTATTGGTAGACGATCAGAACCGGATCAAGCTGATCAACTTTGGCAGCGCCGCAAAGACGGGATCGCGTCGAATCACATTTACCAACCTCGCGCAGGTCGTCGGTATGTCTGAATACATTTCCCCGGAAGAACTGAACGGGAAACGAGGCGACGGTCGAAGTGACATTTACGCTTTGGGAGTCATCTTGTACGAGATGGTAACGGGACAAACGCCTTTTCATGGAACCAGGCCCTTTGATCGGGTCTTAAAATATCCCGTTCCGCCCCGCGACATCGAACCAGCAGTATCGCCCCAATTACAAGAAGTGATTTATCGCGCCCTCGAACGTGAGCCCAAGAATCGATACGGCCATGCGCATGATTTAGCAATGGACCTGAACCATCTAGATAGGGTTGGGGTGGCCGAGCGGCCGGAGATCAAAGAGTGGCAGCAACTGCGCTCCCAGCCTTCGAAAAGGGTACTGCTTTACGTATTGATCGGATTAATTCCCATCGCAATCTTCGGATTATTGATTTACCTCGCAAAGCATTGAGTTGTTTTTCGACGGGTCTCTCGCGTCCCTCAACAACATTGGGCGCGTCCACAAACCTTGCTGGAATGGCTGCG
>DATBAX010000241.1:0-7013 GCA_036271275.1 Terriglobales bacterium | reverse complement strand
AAAAGCGCCGCGAATTCGCGCTACAAATGGCAGGAACTCGGCGACTCCACGCAGCGGAGTGCCATCTTCGAGTTCGCCGACTCCGACTGCATCGGGCGCAAGAAGTTCGTGAATTGAATCTACCTTGCCTTCGTTCCATACATCTTTGAACCACCGCCTCATCAAGTCCACATTCTCTTCGACTGACATAAACTTCGACCTCCGGCATTGAAATGATCGTGCGAGGGCCCGTGAAGCACCCAACGATATGCCTTCACCCAATGCGCTGCAAGATGAAATTTTGAGGATTTGCCTATTCTCTCTCCCAAATTTCGTCCTGATCGGCGAATACTTTTATTTTCTTGTAATGCTCGTGCAAATAAACACGAAGCGGCGCCAGCGAACTTGTCGGAGGCTCGGGATTTCCCTTGAGATTGAGCTGCTTTTGCCACAGGATGTAGTGCACCTTCTTTTCGTTCAACTGGGCGATGGCTTGCTGCACGAATTCCGGGCGAGTTTCGGTGTCGAGTCCCACACCTTCCGCGAACGCCGGATTGAGCAATCTTAGCGGGAGATAAACGCCAGGCCAGGCTGAATCAAAAAAGAATTCTTCAGGTTGCGTATGCTGCTGGATCCAGGCGAGTTCCTGAAAAGCCTCAGGCTCCATCGCGGCCCGTCCCCCCGGCAATTCGGCAACTACGTATCCATAATGCGCATGGATAATCTCGGTGGCCGCGATGAAGAGAATCGCTGCCCAGACAATTCGAAGCGCAATTCGCCTGAATCTCGAAGATCTGACCAGCCACAACATTAGAATAATTCCCGGCATGGAAATCGTAAAAACTCGCAGCCAATTCAAACTGAACAACACTTCGAACAGCAGTACAGAGCCGGTCAGCGCCACAAGCATCGCTTTCGATATCAGCGGATCAGAACTTCTCTTCCAGCATTTCCACAGACTCACGAAATACACAATCGGCAGAAGCAGATACACCGTGATGTATTGCACGGTAGTCGGGAAATGTCTCCATCCATTCCAGGCAGGCATTCCCAGAAAATTAGTACCCGGCTCACCGACCATGAAGTGCAAAACGTAAGTGACTTGGAAATACCACAACAGCTTCCATCCGATCACGACAACGAAGTAAGACTCCGCGGCTGCCAGGGTAATTGCCAAACCAGAAGTCAGGATCGCCGCGTCCGTCAACCATTTCAGAGGTTCACGAAAATGCCGCCAACCCAGCCAGAGAATTACCGCAACGGACCCCGCTCCACCATGTGATTGCGAAAAGAAGCCCGCCAGTCCCAGCAAGCAGCCAGCGGAAAACATCCTGGCGCGCGACTCGCTTCGCAATATCACTCTCACTGCACAGAGAATGATCAGGACACTAAACCAATGATGCGTGGCATTCAGCAGCCGGGTATAAATGAGCGTCAGAAATAAGATGGTCGCAGACAGGGCGAGTTCCAGTTCCATGATCTCGCTCGCGATGCTGAAGCAGATTCCGCAAAGCGCAACTCCCAGCGCCAGCACCACCACATTCGTGACCCAAATCTGCGGACCGAATAACCTGAACAAAACGAAATAAACGATGTCAGTGCCAGGCGGGGTGAACTGGAAGAAATCACGGTAAGGCAACTCACCGTGAAGCATCCGCTGCGCATCCATCCAAAAGTAAAGTTGGTCGCCGCCCAGCAGAATTGGGACTCTGGGGGAGACGAACAGATTTATGTAAAGGTAAAACGCGGCTCCGGCGCATAGTGATGGCAGCACCCACGGCGGCCGCTGCGTGCTGCTGAACCTTTTGGATTCCAAAACCATCATTCGGATTCGAACGTGATCAGGGCCGCGCTCGCCGCCGGCAGATCGATGACAGCGGTCCCGTTCTCCACGGTCAACGTTTCTTCCCGAGCCGCCGCCCACTCGCCACTCGCGCCCACCGGCGATCCGCCAAAAGTAATATCGGTAGTATCGTCGACTCGCGGCGCGTGGAGACGAAGTGATTTCACGCGCGAACTTCGCATCCCCGCATCGATCATGAGATGGACACCACGATCAAGATGCTTATTGAAAACCATCGTTTTGATGGATCCGGCATTGCTGCGCAGAGCGTAGGCCGAGAGCAGTGGCGCCTGATCATGCCGATCGAGTTTACTTTCGATAAGTTGCCCCGCTCCGGCCTGCGCAAAAAGCAACATGCCGTAATAAATTGGACGCGCCAGAAATCCATCTTTCACCGTTCCAGCAATCGGCGTGTACCAGCCGTACCCGCCGCCGTGAAAGTTGATTCCCGTGCCGCCCTCGGACGCTAGCTGATACATGAGGTCCGCGCTCCATAACGCGGACGCAAACGTATCGCTGACTCCCTGTTTGCCGCCCTGGTAGCACGAGTTCGTTTCCGCCAGTCGAAAAGGCAATCCAGATTCCTGCATCGTCTGCTTCATTCCCTCGAACTCGCCCTGCAGCCTGGGATTTGGCGCGAGCAGCCGCTCAATCGTCATCGTAGGATCGGTCGGTGGCCCTTCCGCATAATAGTGCTGCGAAAGGAATGCGGCCTCATGCTTGAATTGTTTGGCGAACGGCACCAGCCATTCGTTGTTGTAGGCCGTGTCCGGGCCGGCAAACTGCGCATTCGCAACACGCCCCCGGATCGTCTGATAGAAGTGCTGCCACTCCCCGGCAAATTTTCCGAAATCATAACCCGCATTCCGAATCCCATTACGATCGAAAAGATCGGGCTCGTTGCAGAGTTGAAATGCAATCAGCCTGGAACCAATCACCTCTGTCACAAAAGCGGCTTCATCAGCCGCATCTTCGGCAGTGCCAGTGCCCATGTTTAAGCCATAAATCAGTTTCCAACCGCAGAGGTCCAAAAATTCTTTTAATTGGCGAATGGCGAGCGGCGTAATATTCACCGGCGCAGGCGCTTTGTGCCCAGTATCCGGACCGACAGCCAATTCAAATGCAATCGGATTCGCCTTGTCTCCCGTCCGCATACTCTCAATGGCAGGCCGACTGGGCTGCTTGCCGGGACCAGGAGTCCAGTAGCAGTATTCGCTGGTGTTCCCGCCGATCCGCAACACACCGGAAGTTCCCAGCCGCCGAATAAATCCAGCCAGGTCCGCGTTGTCTCCAGAAAAAAAATGTGGATTCCCGAGTTGCGCTGACTCATAGCTCAGGCCGGTGAAGTCATCGCCGATCTTGTTACCGAGCCGGTCGGAACGAAGCGTCAGCCGTACTGAAGTTGCCGTATCTGCCGCTGCGAGAATGAACGGAGAATGAAAAGCGGCCGTGAAAGCCGCCGCCGACAAGCGAATGAACTCTCGACGATTCATTGCAGTGAATTCCACCACAGGTTGCGATTTAGGGCAACCGCCGGCTGAATTATTTCTTACCCCAACTCTCAATTCCGCGCCTACCTCCGGAGCCAAACCTACATCCAAGGAAATAGAATGTTGCGCGCCTTCGTAAACGTTCGAACAGTGACTAACCCGAAGGAGACATGACGATGAAAATACTTTTGACCGGAATCATCTCAGCCGCACTGCTAAACGGAATCGCTCTAGCTCAGCAACCGTTGCCACCGCAAAGCAACGCCACTACGCCCCAGGCTGCACAATCCACCTCCAGTCAATCCAGCGAAATGCAGACCGCCAAAAATGTGCGGATCGCGCCCGGCAGTGTCATCCCGGTACAACTGACGAAGAGCCTCGATGCCAAAAAAGCGAAAACCGGCGATGAAATCGACGCTAAAGTCACGCAGGACATGAAGGCGGGAAATGGCGCCGTGCTCGTGGCCAAGGACACAAAAGTGATTGGACACGTTACCGAAGCGCAGGCCCGCAGCAAAGACCAGAAAGAATCACAAGTCGGTATCGCTTTCGACCACGCCGTAATGAATGGAAGCGAGGTCGCGATGCCGATGTCGATTCAGGCAATCGTCGCGCCGCCAAATTCAAACCCCAACAACAATTCCAATTCCGCCAACAATCCTCCCAGTGAAGGCGCGGGACAACCGAGTCCGGGGCAAAGCAATGGCAATGCTCGCTCCGCCGGCATGGGCAACAACACTCCGACCACTGCGCCCAATGCTCCGACTGCTGGTGACGAATCGTCTACGAGCGCTCAAAACAATATGAATGCGCGCCCACCCATCACCGCAGCTACTCAAGGAGTGGTCGGAATCTCGAATCTGAAGCTGGCGATGGCAGACAACACCGCCCAGGGTTCCGTCGTCAGCTCGGAAAAAGGAAACGTAAAACTGGAGACTGGCACCATGATGTTGTTGAAAGTGAGTCAGTAGATTTTTTTGATAGTCACGAAACGTGACTACAGGATTCACTGTATTGTCAGTTGCGTAGCCGTGAAGTAGCTTTGAGTTGGATCCGGGCGGCCATGGGTTAGCGTCAGCAAGATTGACATTTGACCCTCACGGCCGCTCTTCATTCTGACTTTTATCCCCGGCGGAAGACCGGACTCACGGAGTCCGGTTTTTTTATTTCCAGATCTCAAATTTGGAGGTCCTTAGTAATAGCTCTGCTTGTCGTCAAGGAAAGTCTTCCTTCGTGTAACTTAGTGTCCTTGGTGGTTGATTAAGCTTTCTGCCGCTACCTTTCCCGCCCCGCAATTGAAGGCCCCAACGCTCTCGATGTACACTGACGTTGCGCGCCCGTAGCTCAGCTGGATAGAGCGCTTCCCTCCGGAGGAAGAGGCCGGGAGTTCGAATCTCTCCGGGCGCACCACTGACTCCGCATCGATTTCCCCGCTTCTTCATCCAATCAGACATGGGTAATGGTTTATCAGTTTCTGTTTTAGATCTTGTCGGCATGCGCACCGGCGAATCCGCAGGCAGCGCCATCGCCCGGTCGGTGGACCTAGCGCAACATGTCGAACCGTGGGGATACACCCGCTACTGGCTGGCGGAACACCACGCAATCTCGGGATTAGCTTGCTCAGCAACTTCCGTGCTCATCGGACATGTGGCGGGCGCTACGAAGACGATCCGCATCGGCAGCGGTGGCATCATGTTGCCGAACCATGCACCTCTCGTAGTCGCAGAACAATTTGGGACCCTCGATGCGCTTTACCCCGGACGAATTGATCTCGGCCTGGGACGCGCTCCCGGCGGCGACGGTCTCACCATGCGAGCATTGCGACGAGACTTGCACCAGACTGGCGACGATTTCCCCAAGCTTCTGCAGGAATTGCAAACTTATCTGGGCCCCGAGCAGCCGGGACAATCCGTGAAAGCAATCCCCGGACAAAACAGCAACGTGCCGATCACCCTGCTGGGATCAAGCGGCTTCAGCGCGCAACTGGCAGGACAACAAGGATTACCATTCGCCTTCGCCGCGCACTTCGCGCCGGAATATCTATACGCCGCAGCGCAGCTCTATCGCCATCATTTCCGCCCCAGCGAGACGTTGCAGAAGCCCTATTTCATGGTCGGCGTTCAGGTGATCGCCGCCGAAACCGATGCAGCCGCGCGCCGTCTGTTCACCACGCCGCAGCAGCGCTTCCTGCGATTGATTCGTAATCAACCGGTGGAACTGCTGCCTCCGGTCGATTCCATGAAACCTTTGTGGAACGAATTGGAGCAAGCTGCGGTCGAGAGCCGGCTGGGCGCAGCCATCGTAGGATCAAACGCAACCGTGAAAGCTGGACTGGAAAAGTTGGTAGGCGACACCGGCGCCGATGAGATCATTGTCGTCACGGATACCTACGAACATGCCGACAGGCTGGAGTCATATCGAAGAGTAGCGAGCGTTGCCTCAACCCTCAAACTCGAACCCACGGAAGTCATAAGAGCCTGAAGTGCACCGGCGAATGGCCATTCTGAATTTCGCGCTCTTGACGAACGCAAAACGCGCTTCGGAGACGCGCGAGCTTTAATACAAACTTGATCCAAAATGAAGCGACGGCGTTTTCGATATGCGCCGTGTCACGGGCGGGGCCGCCCGCGCCACACAAGCAGTTAATTGCAAGCGTCGGCTTGCTGTGTTAGCGTCAACAAACAGAAGAGGTTAGCTTGCAAGCGACGATTCCCGCCGGACTCGACCGCAAGGAGACGGAAGTTTACCTGCGGCTGGATCCGGGACGGCTCCCAAAACACATCGCCATCATTATGGACGGCAACGGCCGCTGGGCGCGCAAGCGCCACCTGCCGCGCATTGCCGGACATCGTGCCGGAGTTACGTCTGTACGATTTACTGTGGAAACCGCCTCGCGCATCGGCATTCCTTCGCTCACGCTTTATGCGTTTTCCGAAGAGAATTGGAAGAAGCGTCCCAAGAGCGAAGTTAGTTTTCTGATGAGCTTGCTGTGCCGCTATCTGAAGCAAGAAGTGCCGTCGCTGCATAAAAATAACGTTCAATTGCAATACATCGGACGCCTGCATGAATTGCCGAATGTAGTGCAGGAGAAGATGGAATGGGCGCGGCAGGAAACCTCACGCAACACCGGCATGGTGCTGACATTGGCGCTAAATTATTCCGCGCGCACTGAATTAGTCGACGCATTTCGGTCCCTGGTCGATGCAGCGTCGCGCAACGGCGGAGTTGAACATCTTCAGATCGATGAAGAGATGGTCTCGCAGCATCTTTATACAAAACACCTGCCAGATCCTGACTTAGTGATTCGCACCAGCGGCGAGATGCGCCTTAGTAATTTTCTGTTATGGCAATTGGCGTATGCGGAGATTTATGTAACTCCCACCCTATGGCCCGAGTTTCGCGGCGTGCATTTGCTGGAAGGGATTGGGGAGTATCAGAAGCGCGACCGCCGCTATGGCGGATTAAATGACGGCCACGCAGGCCGGGGTTAAAGGCTTGCAACTTCTCAAGCGTGTTCTCACCGCGGTTGTTCTCATTCCAATTGTTCTGGTGCTAATTCTTAAGGCGCCGATTTCCGTGTTGGCAGTGATCTCGGCCGTCGTGGCCCTGCTTGCGATCCATGAATTGCTGAAGCTGGCGGAGTCGTACGGAATCAAGCCACAGCGTTGGCCGGTTTTTATTTACGTCGGCTTGTTCTTTCT
>DATBAX010000240.1:0-7831 GCA_036271275.1 Terriglobales bacterium | reverse complement strand
GCGGGATGGCCGCTGGTTTTGCCGAAGTCACGATAGGCCTGTCGCGCCACGCGGGCCTGCGCTTCGGTGACGGGCTCAATTGTGATTTGCGCCGCTTCGATCAATTCATCAAAACGACGGCTGGCCACCGGATCTTTGCTGCCATCAATCACCGCTCCGGCTTCTACATAACTTACGGCCGAAATGCGGCGCTGCGAGGCGCGCTCGATGATCCTGGCGAACTCGGGCGCTTCCGCCTCCAAGCGGAGAATGGCGATCACGGACGAAGTATCCAGAATCATTTCGGCAGCCCTTTTTCGTCATAAAGAATGTCGCCATGATCACCCGAGCGAAACGGTTCCTTCAGACGCGCCGAGCAATCGCGACCGATTTCAAGCAATCGATCGGAGAGCTTGCCGGAGTGTTTATCCTGCACTGTCTTAAGGCGTTCGCGGACGGCTTCGGTGACTGCTTCGGTCATACTCTCTCCCGTAATCCGGGCCAATTGCCGGGCGAGTTTGTGGGCGTCTTTGTTTTTGATGTTCAGGCTCATACTTGGTAGATAGTCTACCTTACAAGTCAACCCTTCTACCATAACCATTAACCTGACATTCCCCAGACCTGACACCAACCCCCGCCTCATCTACAATGAATGCAGATCAACGAATTCATATTCAGGAGAGACAGCAATGGATCGCAAGGCAAGCGCAGTTTGGAAGGGCGGACTCAAAGACGGCAAAGGCGTGGTTTCTTCCGCTAGCGGAGTTTTATCCAGCACTCCGTATTCTTTTGCCACCCGTTTTGAAAATACTCCAGGCACCAATCCCGAAGAACTGATTGCCGCCGCTCACGCCGGCTGCTTCTCCATGGCTCTTTCCGGACAGTTGGGCGCGGCGAATCTTACGGCTTCCAGCATCGAAACTACGGCGACGGTGACTCTGGAAAAACTCGACTCCGGGTTCGCCATCACCAAAGTTCATCTGGATGTCGTGGCCCACGTCCCCGGCGCAGACGCTGCCGCCTTCGATAAGGCTGCGCAAAATGCCAAGAGCGGATGCCCGATTTCCAAACTGCTCAAAGCCGACATCACCATGACTGCGAAACTCGAAGGCTAAAACTCAGCGCCATAACCCGACTATCCGGTTTAAGTTATCGAAATAACTTTTGCCGGCCGGTCGGGTTTGATTCACGGGCCCCCATCTGACACGCATTTCGGAACGTACTCCGATGATCAGAAACCCGATCCGCCGCCTGGCACCACTTCTGTTGGCAGTATTCCTAGCCGCCGCATCCCTCCTCGGCGCGCAACAAAAAGCCGCCCAGCCGCAGGAGCCAGACGCGAGCGTCATGTCGATCAAGCGGACCGTGCGCCGCGTCATCGTCGACGTTGTGGTAACGGACTCCACACAAAAACCGGTTTCCGGACTCGATCAGCACGATTTTTCCATCACAGAAGACGGCAAACCGCAGCAGGTCCTTTCCTTCTCTTCGCACAATCTCGATCCTGACTTCACTCCGCCCAAGCTTCCGCCGATGCCGCCCAATACTTTCGTGAACATCCCGAGTGCACCGGAACGGGGCCCGCTGTATGTCGTCCTCCTCGATCTGGTCAATACCGAAATGGTTGACCAGCCAATTGCCCGACGAAATTTGTTGCAGTTTATCGAGGGCAAGCCGCAGGGTACCCGGTTCGCCGTCTTCGTTCTGTCCGACGGCCTATACCTCACCCAGGGATTCACCGATGACCACGCGCTGCTCGCGGCCGCCGTGGATCCAGCACATCCGAAGTCCCACGTGCCAAGAATTTTTATCTATGGCAATAATTACGGACGAGGCAACACTAGTTTGATGGTCGAAATTTTTGCCGATATTGCTCATTTCCTCGATGGACTGCCGGGGCGCAAAAATCTGATCTGGCTATCGGGGGGATTTCCCATGTCGCTTGCCCCCCAGGATGGCAATCCCGCCGATCTTGAGGACGACGTCAAAGACGTGCTGGATACCATGGCACGAGGTCAGGTCGCGGTTTATCCCATCGATGTGCGCGGAGTCACTGTGGACAGCGTACATAGTGGAGCCGTTACCGGAGGGCCAGGTGCGGCAGCGACAGTCGGCGAATCCTCTCTGTACAGCGAGATCATAGATGAAGGCGGAATCGCGGGCGCAACTGGAGGTCAGGCGTTTTTCAACACCAATGACATCAAAGGCGCGCTGAACGACGCCATCGACATCAGCTCCAACTACTACACGCTCTCTTACTCGCCGACCAATCCGACTTACGATGGCAAGGTCCGTCACATCAGCGTCCTGCTAGCGAAAAAAGGCTATCGCCTTTCTTATCGCCGGGAATATTATGCTGACGATCCCGATTCGCCAAGGCCGGTCCCTAAGAAAGAATCGGCAGCGCTGGCGCAAGCCGTACCCGCCGCCAGTCATCCCGGCGATTCGTTGTACGCCTACATGCAGCGTGGCGCGCCCATGGCCCACCAGTTATATTTTCGCGTGCACGTTCATGCCGTCGGTCCGCCGGCCATGGGCACGCCGGAACAAATGGCGAATCTGGTAGACCAGCCGGCTTACTTCCATGTGCGCCGCAAGGATCGTCCTGTGAAAGCTTTACCGCCGATCAAACTGCAAACTTACGCCATCGACTACACCGTGGCGCTCCGGCAATCTAATGCCACGACCGCCGCCGGAACTCCTCAACCCCACACGCTGGAATTCGCGGTGGCCGCATTCGATACCAATAGCCGCATGCTCAACGGTATTGCTCAGAACGCCACCAGCTCAACAACTCAAAACACTAAAGAAGCCAATCCCGAGCAGTTCTATCGCGTGCAACAACAGATTGATGTCCCCTTGACCGCGATCGCCATCCGCATCGCGGTGCGGGAAGCGGCCACGGACCATCTCGGCGCGATGGAGGTGGCTTTGCCGCTGGCGGCGGAACCAACACCTGCCAAGCAAGCCGAATCTCCCACAAGATAACTCCGGAGGTGTAAGCTGTCAGGCAACCGGGAGTGTTTTCGATGATGCCGTCTTTGTTCTCCCTTCGTCTGCGCCTCCTTCTGGCTGCTGCACTCGTGGCGTGCTCTGGATCTCTTCTCACCGCACAAACACCGACAGCTCTGTCACAGGACACGGAAGCCAGCGGACTGAGCATCAAGAAAACGGTGCGCCGCGTGGTGGTCGATGTGGTGGTGACCGACTCCGATCAAAAGCCGGTACGAGGACTCACCACGCAGGATTTTTCTGTTCACGAAGACGGCACGGCCCAGAAAATTCTTTCGTTCGACGTGCATGATTTGGAATCGGCTTCGGAATCGGCCAAACTGGCTCCATTACCTCCAAACACTTTTGTGAATATTCCCACTGCACCCGAGCGCGGCCCGCTCTACGTGCTTCTCCTGGACCTGGTCCACATGCAGCCGGATGATCAGCCCATCGCGCGGCGTCAGTTGTTGGAGTTCATCGGCAACAAGCCGGCGGGGACGCGCTTCGCAATTTTCGTTCTGTCCGACGGTCTGCACATGATTCAGGGATTCACCGATGACCGCAACCAACTTGTGGCAGCTGTGGATCCCAATGGCCCCGGCCACCACATTCCCAGGATATTTCTCTATGGCGATAATTATCGTTCCTACACTTCGCCTCTGGGAATCCTGCTGGACATCGCGCGTTTCCTGGATGGACTGCCGGGCCGCAAGAATGTGATTTGGCTGTCGGGGTCGTTTCCTGCGACGATTTTCCCCAGCTCCGACCGGAGCGCAGAAGCGGTCAGCTACAGTGAGTATTTGAAGAAGGCCACAGACGCCATGGCACGCGGCCAGATTGCTGTTTATCCCGTCGATATTCGGGGCGTGGTGGTAACGGCTGCACCCAAGACAAAAGGAATCAAGAGCGGCGTTTCAACCGCGTCCGCCCCAACCGATGAAGGAGATTATGGTGGCCCCGCGAACGCCGATCCCACCACTTCCGATCTTAACGGCGGATATTTGACCGAAGACGAAATCGCCCGCGCCACCGGCGGCCGCGCATTTTATAGCACCAACGACTTCAAGGGTGCGCTCGCCGAGGCCACCGCGCACGGCGCAAACTATTACACGCTGACTTACTCTCCGAGCAATCAGAACTACGAAGGCACGCTTCGCAACATTCGCGTGAGATTATCGAAACGCGGTTATCACCTGGCCTACCGCCGCTCCTACTACGGCGAAGATACCGAATCCCCGGATCGTCCCGTAACCAGTTCTTTGGGCGACTCGCTCTATGCCAACATGAAACACGGCGCGCCCATCGCGCACCAGTTATATTTGCGGGCCCATGTTCATGCTGTGGGTCTGCCTGCGAAGGCCACGCCCGAGCAAATGGCGAATCTTGTGGGACAATCTGCGTCCCTTCAAGGCCATCGAGGAACCAAAACCGCAAAGCCCGCGCCGCCGATCAAACTTCAAACCTACGCCATCGATTACATCGTCGCGGTTCGGCAGCCGAATGCAAGCATCGCAGGATCGGAGCCTTCGACCTTGGAATTCGCGAGCGAAGTCTTCGATGCCGACGGGAAAATGCTCAACGGCGCAATCCAACGAGCGGTTGAGACAACTTCGCCGGCGGCTCTGGCCGCAAAGCAGGAAGGCATTTATCGCATTCGGCAACAGATCGACGCGCCTCTGGACGCCGCTTCCATACGAGTCGCCGTACGAGAAGCGTCTACCGATCGCATCGGCGCCATGGAAATACCGCTGCCCCTCGCTCCCGAGCTGCAAGCTGAGGTTCCAGACGCAGCACCGATAAAAGCCAACTAACGTTTTGGAAAACTGGGTAGCGGTGCAGTTTGAACAAGGTCCGTGTCAGGGCATCGCCTTCAGGCATGCCGGCAAACTCAGGGAATCGATCACGCGCGTAGCTTTTTTGATACCCGCGCTCCCAGGGGCTGAAGCCCGTCCCTATTGATTTTGTTTCGGCACGGCTGAAGCCGCGCCCTGACACGGGTCTTATTTCAAACTGCACCACTACCGAAACCTGCTCACGAGTTTGACACTCCGCACCACCCCTGTAGAATATTGCTTGTAGTTCTCACCTGATCGGTCGCCCGCAAGGATTGACCAAATTAGATTGCCATCGTGGCGGAATTGGCAGACGCGCGTGGTTCAGGTCCACGTACTCGCAAGGGTGTGGGGGTTCGAGTCCCTTCGATGGCACCAAAGCCTTATTTCAACCACCAAGGACACGAAGTTACACGAAGGAAATGCTAAGAAGGCCTTCCTTGGTGTGACTTCGAGTCCTTGGTGGTTCATGCCTTTGATTTTGCTACAATTTACCCATTATGGCCCCGTATTCCGCATTCACTGACGTCCCCACGGCCGTCGCAGAAATCCGCGCCGGCCGCATGATTGTCGTCGTCGACGATGAAGATCGCGAGAACGAGGGCGACCTCACGCTTGCCGCCGAAAAAGTTACTCCCGAAGCCATCAACTTCATGGCCAAGTTCGGACGCGGCCTGGTCTGCCTCGCCCTCACCGAAGAGCGCCTCGACCATCTGCGCATCGGCCCCATGACCGCCGAGAATACTTCGAATTACGGCACTGCTTTTTGCGAAGCAATAGACGCTCGCGACGGAGTGACGACAGGCATTTCGACTTATGATCGCGCCCGCACTATCCAGGTAGCGATTGATCCCGCGACCCGGCCTTCTGATTTAGCATGTCCCGGACACGTCTTCCCGCTGCGCGCCCGCAAAGGCGGAGTGCTGGTACGCGCCGGCCAAACCGAGGCTTCCGTAGATCTCGCCCGCATGGCCGGCTTGGTTCCTGCCGGCATCATCTGCGAAATCATGAAGGACGATGGCACCATGGCCCGCGTCCCCGACCTCGTTGAATTCTGCCAGCTCCACGATATGAAAATGGTGACCGTCGCCGACCTGATCCGCTACCGCATGCAGAATGAGCGCTACGTGCATCGCGTCGGAGAAGCTTTAATCAACACGCGCCACGGCGAATTCCGGCTGATCGCTTATGAGAGCGAAGTCGATGGCGGCGATTCGCACATCGCGCTGGTGCGTGGAGATATCGAAAACAGCAGCGAACCCGTGCTCGTCCGCATGCACTCTCATTGCGTATTAGGCGACGTCTTCGGATCGATTGGCTGTGATTGCCACGACACCATTGAAGGATCCATGGAAGCCATCGCCCGCGAAGGACGTGGCGCGCTCATCTATTTGCATCAGACGTCCAAGGGATTTTCGGTCGAACGCGTCGGCGATCGGACTGCGCTCAGCTTTCATCGCGATCGCACTCTTCCCGCTTTACCGGAGAGCGAACGCAAAACCCAGCGCGAAATTGGAATTGGCGCGCAGATTCTTTCCGATCTAGATTTACGCCGTATTCGCCTGCTCACCAATCATCCACGAAGAGTCGTCGCTCTCGAAGGATTTGGAATTGAAATCGTAGAGCAAGTCCCCATCCCGGAAGTAAAATTGAACTCCACGACCCGATAAGCAAATTCGGAGAATCAAGATCGTCTTTCCGATTTTGATTCTCCCGCAGAAATAAAAATCCCCGCCACTGGCGGGGATTTTTTGACAAGAACTGCCTTAAGACCCTACAAAAATCAGGCAACTTTCTTCTTGCGGCGCAGCAGTCCGGCCATACCTACCAGACCCGTCCCGAACAGACCCAGCGTACTGGGTTCTGGAACCACGCTGGCCACCGAAGTTGTACCGCTAAGTTTTGTCCCGCCGACTCTCAATTCAACCACCTGGCCATTTAAGGTGACCCCGTTATACGTTCCCGTCACGGCGCCAGTCAGCATGAACATGCGTGCGGCGTCTTTCGTACGCAGCGAAGAAGTGACAGTCACGTCCCCGCTGAACGTACCCTGGAAGATCACTCCCTTGGGCACACCGTTCTCGCCATTTCCGGTGATGGTAAAGCTCCCGCCGCCGGCAAACACTGAGGTCGTCACATTGGTTGTGGAATTAAAGCTCGAGGAAATTTCCGCCCCGGTGCTGTAGCTAAGGGTGCCGAGTGTTGGAAACTTACCGCTGCCCATCACTGTCCCCATGCCAGCTAGGCCGTCGATTTCAGTCAGCTTGGAATTGGTCAGAGTGACGCCGCCACTACCGACTTTGAGGGTGCCGCCAAGATTCTGGAAAATCAGGTTGCTGTCTGCGAACGCGGCCATCGGCAGAGCCATCATCACTAACGCCAGGAAAAGAAGTCGTCTCATAGGGGTCCTCGTCAGATCCAAAAAATTTAACTTTAGGCCTCGTTCGTCCAAGGACCTGGATTTTCAACAAATCGAAGCTTTACAAAGCTCCGGGTTTTAAAGTGCACTTTTGTTACCAAAGTAATACGTTACCTACAGATTGATAATAAACCACTTACGCTGATCAATCGCTGATTTTGCGTAACATATATGCAAACACCTGCAGCTTTCGGTTCAATCGGCTGCACACTCGCGTCTCAATTCTCAATTTGACCAAGGTACGGCGTGGTGCTAAACGTGAATAAAAGCTTGGCGATCATATGCGGTTTCGCGTCCGAGGTCTAGCCTCTTTACAAAGGATTTACAAATGACTTGGCCATTCACCCCGTATCCACGGCCCCGTCGATCATTTTCCTTCCCGTATAATTCTTGAATTCATTATGCCCGTGAGTCTCGACCAGATTGTTGCCGCCACCCGCCTCGTAGTCGCCGAAACCCGGCGCACGGCGGATCTGCGGGAGCTTGAAACTCGGGCGCGGGCCCATACGCCTCGTGGTTTTCGGCAGGCGCTTGAAACAAAAGGCCAGCATGGCATTGCCATCATCGCTGAACTGAAGAAGGCTTCGCCCTCGCGAGGATTAATTCG
>DATBAX010000239.1:0-17480 GCA_036271275.1 Terriglobales bacterium | reverse complement strand
ATGTCGTAGTCTTCGACGAACACAAATTTTTCGGCGAACTTCGGATCGCGCATCATCTGAGCAATTTGTTGCAGCACGCCTTTGCCAGGTTCGTCGCGGGGGTGGGCCTTGCCGGCGAAAACAAATTGCACCGGACGCTTGGGATCGTTCACCATCGAGGCCAGTCTCTCGATATCGGCAAGAATCAGATCGGCGCGTTTGTAAGTAGCAAAGCGCCGGGCGAATCCAATGGTCAGTGCGTCGGGACTGAGCACGCGGCCGAGCCGTTGCAGCGTCTCCGGCGATTCGCCTCGATGCTTGGCTTGCGCCACCGCGCGATGCCGCACGAAATCGAGCAACCGCGATTTCAAATGTAGATGAGTTTCCCAAAGTTCGCCGTCGTCTACGTTTTCGATTCCTTCCCAAATCTTCGCTTCCGCGCCGTGCTGCTGCCAATCCGTGCCGAGATGGCGATCATAGAGACGAAACATTTGCGGCGCGAGCCACGATGGAACGTGAACGCCGTTGGTGATATGCCCGATGGGAACTTCGTCTTCGGCTTTGCCGGGATAGAGCCCGGTCCACATTGCGCGCGAAACTTCGCCGTGCAATGCGGACACGGCATTGGCGCGCCGCGAAAGTTTCAGGCCGAGCACGGTCATGCAAAAGTCTTCGTGATGATTGCCGGGATTTTCGCGTCCCAGAGCCATCAAGCCTTCATGTGACAGACCGAGCGCTTCGCGCAGGGGGCCAAGATGCTCTTCGATCAGGTCAGAATGAAAACGGTCATGGCCCGCGGGAACCGGAGTGTGCGTGGTAAAACAAACTTCGCGGGAAACGCGCGGCGCCGCCTGGTCGAAACTCAGTCCTTCATCTTCCATGCGGCTGCGAATGGCTTCGAGCACGGCAAATCCGCTGTGCCCTTCGTTCAAATGAAGGACGCCTGGCGTGGTGCCCATGGCTTTCAATGCGCGGAAACCGCCAACGCCCAGCAATAATTCCTGGCGGATGCGAATGCGTCCATCGCCGCCGTAGAGACGCGATGTGAGCGTGCGATCTTCCGGGGCATTGCCTTCGACGTTCGAATCCAGCAACAGCAAATCGCAGCGGCCAACTTTCATGCGCCAGACTTTGGCGTGGATCGATCCGCTACGCGTTTCAATTTTTACGGTTACCGGTTGGCCATAGCTTCCGATGGCAAGCTCCATGGGCAACTGATTTACATCGGTCTCGATATATTCTTCCTGCTGCCATCCATTCTGATCGAGCCGCTGCCGGAAATATCCCTGGCCATAAAACAAGCCAATGCCAACCAGTGGAATTCCAAGATCGGATGCGCTCTTAATGTGGTCGCCCGCAAGGATGCCCAGGCCTCCGGAATACTCCGGTATGGAAACATGCAAACCGAATTCCGCCGAAAAATAAGCCACGGGACGCGGCCGCAAAATGCCTGCGTGCCTCGCTCCCCAGGTACGGTCCCTTTCTAGATATTCGCGCTGTCTGCGATAGGCGTAGTTGATGCGTCCATGCAACACCAGTTCGCGCGCGCGTTGCTCCATCTGGGCCAACGGCATTTCGGACAACAACGAAACCGGATTGTGATTCAGCTGCCGCCATCGAGTGGGATCGAGGTCACGAAACAAGCTGCTGGTGTCATGGTCCCAACACCACCACACATTGCGAGCCAGCGCCCAAAGCCGTTCCTGGGCGGGCGCGATAAAGCGATCCAGCGTACGCGCTTCGCTGACCACGGGCGCAACTTGTGCCGCAGCTTCGGTGAGCAACCGAATTTCGTCTTCGTGGAAAATCCTGGGAGCGACGGTTTGTACCACCAAAACGCCCTGCAAAACTCCGCGATCGATTAACGGAACTCCCAAAAAGGATTGATATTCGTCTTCGCCGGCTTCCGGAAAATATTTAAAGCGAGGATGGATTCTTACTTGTTCCACCGCGACCGGTCGCACCTGTTCGGCCACCAAACCTGTCAAGCCTTCGTGAACCGCCATGCGAAGCGTGCCGATACATTGCGGACGCAATCCCAGAGTCGCAGCCAATACCAGGTTGGCGCGATCCGGCTCCAGCAAATATGCGGAACAAACATCGGTCCGAAACCGCTTGGCGATCAAGGCCACGACGTTCATCAGGGTCTCGGCCGGCTTGCCGCCCTCTTTCGTGAGGTTACGGATTTCCTCCAGCGTCAGAACATAACTGGCATCACGCTCGTACGAAGATTCAACCTTGGGATTGTCTAACGCCATCTTATGAGCACCTTATGATCTTCAACTTTAGGTTCGAAATCCATGTCTGTCCAATCGACATTATCTATTGGGAAGATCAGCGGACTGCAAAGCTTTAAATCACCAAGGTCACTAAGTATCAAAGAAAATCCCGGATTTGGTTTCCTTAGTGTTACTTCGTGACCTTGGTGGTTCATCTGGTTTGGCTTTCTTATCTCTTCTTCTCACTCTTCTTTTCAATCCGCGCCCAGGTGTCTTTTAACGCGACGGTACGGTTGAAAACGAGCTTGCCAGGAACCGAGTCGGGGTCGACGCAGAAATATCCCAGGCGTTCGAATTGATAGCGTTGTCCGGCAGAAGTATTGGCCAATGACGGCTCGACCTTCGCTTGCGGCAACACTTCCAGCGAATTTGGATTGAGATTGACCGTGAACGGCTGTCCCGCCTCCGCCTGGTTCGGATCTTCTTTGGTGAAGAGGTTGTCGTACATTCGCACTTCAGCGTCGAGAGCATGTGCGGCCGAAACCCAGTGGATGGTCGACTTTACCTTTCGCCCATCCGGAGGATTATTGCCGCCCCTGGTCAGCGGATCGTAGGTGCAGTGGACTTCGACGACTTCACCTTTGTCGTCTTTCACGACGCTGGTGCAAGTCACAAAATACGCATAACGCAAGCGCACTTCCTGTCCGGGATAGAGCCGGTAATACTTGGGCGGCGGGATCTCCCGGAAATCGTTCTGCTCGATGTAGAGCACGCGGGAAAATGGCACTTTGCGATTGCCCGCATTCGGATCTTCGGGATTGTTGACCGCGTCCATTTCTTCCACTTGATTTTCCGGATAGTTGTCGATGATTACCTTCAACGGCCGTAGCACCGCCATCACTCGCGCAGAACTTTTGTTCAGATCTTCGCGAACAAAGTGTTCCAGCATGGCCAGCTCAATCGAGCCGTTGGTTTTCGAAACTCCGATAGCGCCGCAAAAATTGCGCAGGGCTTCCGGCGTAAAACCGCGCCGCCGAATTCCGGAAATCGTCGGCATGCGGGGATCGTTCCAGCCGCTCACATGTTTTTCTTCCACCAGTTGCAGCAATTTCCGCTTGCTCAAAATCGTGTAAGTGAGATTCAAGCGATCGAATTCAATCTGCTGCGACGGAAAAATTCCAAGCTGCTGAATAAACCAGTTGTATAGCGGACGATGATCTTCAAACTCAAGCGTACAAACCGAATGGGTAATGTTCTCGATCGAATCCGACTCGCCATGGGCGAAGTCGTACATGGGATAAATCGGCCATTTATTTCCGGTCCGGTGATGTTCGGCATGCAGGATGCGATACATCACGGGATCGCGCATGTTCAGGTTCGGCGAACTCATGTCGACCTTAGCCCGCAGAGTTCGGGAGCCATCGGGAAATTCGCCGACACGCATGCGCTCAAACAGATTTAGATTTTCTTCGACCGAACGATTTCTAAACGGACTATCTTTACCCGGCTCAGTCAGGGTGCCGCGAGACTTCCGCATCTCGTCCGCAGTCAGATCATCCACATAGGCCTTGCCGGCTTTGATGAGTTGGATCGCCCACTCATACAGTTTGTCGAAATAGTCGGACGCGTAGTGAAGACTGTCCCAGGTAAATCCCAGCCACTTCACGTCTTCCATGATCGAATCGACGTACTCGGTTTCTTCTTTCGACGGATTCGTATCATCGAAACGCAGATTGGTTTTGCCGCCGAATTCAGCAGCCAGGCCAAAGTTCAGGCAAATCGATTTTGCGTGACCGAGGTGAAGGTATCCATTGGGCTCGGGAGGGAAACGGGTCTGCACCCGGCCGTTAAACTTGTTGGTCTTAAGGTCGTCGATCACGATGTCGCGAATGAAGTTAGAAGGACTGCCCGCAGTCTCGGTGGGCGGTTTTGTGGCAGCTTCGGTGTCAGGATTGGATGGATTCATTGCTAATTGATCTTATCGCAAGAAAACCGCTGTCAGCTATCAGCTATCAGCTTTCGGCTAAAACCGTCTCAAGCTTGGGTGGTTGACCTTGCTGAGAGCTGACAGCTGAGAGCAGTTCTAAGCGCCCCAGAGTTTGTCTTTGAGGTGAAAAATCCAATCTGGCCACCAGGTGTTGTACCGCAGGCTCACGTCGGCCTGGACAGTTTTTGCTGCCTTCACCGAAAAATTGTTGTTGAAGACGAGATAATAAGTCCCCTCTCCGATCGGGAGGTCCGCATGAATGCTGCCCTGCGCGACTTTTCCACTGTCAAAGTAGGGACTGATCGCGAACCCATTCCGCCAGGTGACGAAAGCTTCATCGCTGAGCACATAAACCTGCACTTCGTTTTCAGCGCCATCCCGGGACGCGAACTGTCCGCCGACCGTCACGTTAACAGCCCCGGCAGGGACCGAGAATTTATAAGAAGAAAAGCTATGCGAATTCACGGTAATGGTTTTTTCAGTAATAGCTTCTGTATGGGTTCCGCTGGCAATCTCCCGCGTTCGCAGCGCAAAGGGTTGAGTGCTGGTGGCGATCCACCACCCTCCTAGCAGCAGCAACAGCAAAATCACCAGGATGGCAATCGTCGAGTTGTTTCGAGCCGGAGGAAGTTTTTCCTTATGCACTACAAACGGCTTGGTCACAGGGATGGCTTCGACCTTTACCGAACCTACCGCCTGCCCACATTTCAGGCAGAACTTGGCATCGTCGGGTAAATACTCGGCGCACTGGTTACAGAGCACGGCGGTTCCTCAGGAGAATGCGAATTTTAGCAAAGGCGGCGGGGGCGCGTCGTTATTTGTTGTTTGATGTGGCAAACTGCTGAAGGACGTTTCGAAAATGGCGAATTGCATTCAATGCGGCCGCAAGCTCCCTGCCTTCCTTTTTGGCAGGAAGATTTGCCAGTGGTGCGTGCAACACGAAGCTATCCAACGCGGAGAAGAGCCAGCCAACGCAATTCAGCCAGTAATGGCTGCGCCCTGGACTCGTGGCAGCGGAAATTCGATGGTCCTCACCCAGGTATTTTTCGGCATCTGCGTGGCGGTTTTTATTGCCATGGCATTTGCGAAAGGCTCATTGGATGACCCTTCATCGCGGGAACTTGTGCATTGGGGCGCAAATGTAGGGCCACTCACCCTGGGGGGCCAGTGGTGGCGGCTATTCACTTGCCTGTTCGTCCACATTGGAATCATTCACATCGCTTTCAATATGTGGTGTCTGTGGGATTTGGGCGCGCTTTGCGAATCGCTTTACGGACACTGGACTTTCGGAGCCGTTTATCTGATCTCCGGGCTGGGAGCGAGCTTCGCTAGCGTCCTATGGCGACCGGAAGGCGTGAGCGCCGGTGCATCCGGAGCGATTTTTGGGTTGGCCGGGGCGCTGATTTCAGCATTTTATTTGGGCGAATTCTCCATGCCGAGAGCTGCAATCTCAGGCTCGCTACGAAGCGTAATAGCGTTTGTCGGCTATAACCTCGTCTTCGGAGCAATGATTGGGCACACTGACAACGCCGCCCACATTGGAGGACTCGTCACCGGACTCGTTCTCGGCGCACTGATCGCCAAAGTTGCTCCCGATGGCGAGCAACTCTTCAGACGGGCAGGCGTTCTTTTGATTGTTGTGCTCGTTTTGTCTGGCGGAGTCCTGGCATTGCAGCGATCCCATGGCTATTGGTTCCATCTCCAACATGCATTCGAGCTTCTCGACGAAAATCAGACTGACCAAGCCATTGCCGAACTGCAAGGCATCATTCGGGAGCGCTCTGACTATGCCCCCGCACACGAAGAGCTCGCAAGGGCATACACAATGAAGAATGAATTCCCCAAAGCCGAAACTGAATTCAAGCGAGCCCTGGAATTAAAGCCGGGTAACAACAATGCTTCATATGGATTGGGTTTCACCTATTTGAGTGAAAACCGTCCACAGGAAGCTCGAGAAACGTTTACGCAATTGGTGGCCCGACTTCCGACTAGTGCCGGAGCGCATTTTGGCGTGGGATTGGCAAATGCTGACGAGGCAAAATATCAGGATGCAATCCAGGAGTACTCCGCAGCGGTCCAACTCAATCCAAATTTCGAAGGCGTGTATTACAGGATGGGCCTCGCACAAGCCAAGCTAAAGAACTATGACGACGCCATCACGGCCTTCCACAAGGAACAAGAGAACAGCGCCGACGACTACTTCATCGAAACGGCCCTGGCCGATGCCTACAGAGCCAAAGGCATGACCAAAGAAGCCGACGATGCGACCCGCAAAGCGGCACAGCTTAAATCACAGCGGTGAGTTGGTCGACGGAAAGAAAGGTCGGACGTCACTTTGGCGGCAAGGAATACCAAAGTATCAACAAAGCCAGCCCAATGGCACTAAAAGCCATTCGCGCCGCGAATTGGTTTGTGTAAGGTTTCTGACCACGCCCACGATACAGAGTCTTGGGGAGCCAAGCACCGAATCCAAAAACTATCGCAAAAATTAATAAAAATGGCTCTTTAATCCTCACGCGTTTCTCTCAGCCGGGCAGGCGTCTATCCCGAACTACTCGCCGCCATAGTTTTGCCGTTGCCCGCGCGTTCCTGAATTTCGCTGATCTTGCGGGCCAGCAATTCCGTGGAGAACGGTTTGTTGAGTAAGATCGCATCGCTGCCGACAGTCGCATTTTCCAGCACTGCCGTTTCCGTATAACCGGACATGAAAATTACGCCAATCCGGCCACGTTTCTGTTTCAAATTTTCGACCAGCTCCGGGCCGCCCATGCGCGGCATCACAATATCCGTGACTACGATGTCGATGATCCCCACGTGCTGATCGGCAACTTTGAGCGCTTCCAAGCCGTTGCCCGCCTGCAGCACATGATAGCCAAGCCTTTTCAAAGACTCGCCCGCGAGCAGTCGCAGCGCCGGCTCATCTTCGACCAGAAGAACGGTGCCTACACCTTTCGAGGCCACGCCGGATTGTGAAGCAGGCGCCGTGACCGATTTCTCTACCGATGGAAGATAAATTTTGAATGTGGTGCCAATGCCGAGTTCGCTGTACACGGAAATGTGTCCGCGGCTTTGTTTCACGATTCCGTACACCGTTGCCAGCCCAAGTCCGGTTCCCTTGCCTAGTTCTTTGGTGGTAAAAAAAGGCTCGAAGATTTGTTCGAGAATTTCTTTGCTCATCCCGGAACCGGTGTCGGTGACCGCGATCAACACAAAAGGTCCCGGCGTAACTTCGGGATGGCTCGCGGCATACAAGGCATCGAGCTGAGAATTTTGGGTTTCGATAATCAGCTTGCCGCCCTTCGGCATGGCGTCGCGAGCATTCACTGCAAGATTCATGACTACTTGCTCGAGCTGTCCTGGATCGGCCTGCACGCGTCCGATTTTGTCCGAGAAGTTGGTCAGCAGTTCGATGTCTTCTCCGATCAGGACACGCAGCATTTTCGCCATGTTGCGCACACTCTGGTTGGGATCCAGAACTTGCGGCTCCAGCACTTGTTTGCGGCTGAAGGCCAACAGTTGGCGGGTCAATCCACTGGCTCTCTCTCCCGCCTGCCTGATTTCTTCCAGATAGGGCCGGGATTCGGCGGTCGCTGAATCGAGCAACAGCTCGCTGTACCCCTTGATGATCATCACCAGATTGTTGAAGTCATGCGCTACGCCACCAGCCAGTCTTCCGACGGCTTCCAGTCGCGCCGAGCGCACCAAACTCTCCCGGGATTGGCGCAAGCCTTTCCGCATTTCTTCGAATGAGCGGGTGAGAGCCGCGACTTCATCATCGCCGTGTACCGGAATCTGCATCTCGAAATCACCCTTTTCCAATTGCCGGGTGCTGGACGCCAGGCTTTCCAGAGGCCGCGTAATCTGCCGTGAAACGAAGAACGCAATAAACCAGCCGACCAATACCGCAGCGGCGCCCAGCGTGATCAGCTTGCGATTCAGTGAACGCAGGAAGCTGGTCGCCTGATCATATGATTCCAGGGAATAAAAGCGCACCGGATGGTCGCCGGGAAGCTCGATAAAATTTGTGAGATAACGCTCGTCATGGATGGTGATTTCCCGCATCACCTGGGCCCGGGCTGAAGGCGATCCCAGGGAAGTCTCGAATTCCTTCCAGTCATCGGCTGGAAGTGAGCTCAGGATCACCGATCCCTGACGCTCGAAGGTGAACGACGACTTCCCGAACGCCCCGGCGGCAATGATCGCTTGCGGGGACACCTCGTATCCCAGCGTGAGCCTGCCTAGTCCGTGTTCCTCCCCAGTGGCGCCTGCCACAATCGGGGCGAAACTGACGTCGTAGAGGCGTCCGCCCGCGAGCCACCAATCCTGCTTGCCAGTCGCATTTTCCAGCAAGTGTTCTACGTCCGATATGGGGGCGTCGTTCGTACGGCAGTGGAACGCCAGCATCTCTCCGCCGGGGTTTTCCAGGATCAATACATCCGCATGGCTGGTCTGCAGAATTGACTCGGATGCATCCTGCACCGTTGCCCGGTCATTGGTCGACATCAGCGCTTTCACGCCGGATTGGGCCGCAATGAGCTGAGCGGTTTGCTGGGCTTGCTCCCGCCTCACCTGCTCAATTCCCCTGTAAAGCGTGGATTGTGCTTGCAGCGTGGAAAGAAGGTCTTCCCGGACATGACTTCGCATCTGCGCCTGGACCAACGCCAGCACCGCCGCTGTCAGCAGGAAAACTACTGCCAGCATGGCAATCAAAAGCTTCGTGCGTAGATGTTTAAACCAATGCCTGAACACGGTCGTAGGGCTGAGCTTACTTGATCTTCATTTGCCCCCGCTAGACACTCTAGTAACCTCGCACCCAAGGTTTGGAAACGTTAAAATTAGTGAGGTTAATGTGAACGCGTTTATCTTGTTGTTTTTGCTCGGGGTGATGTGAAAACATTGGCTCACATTCCCGTTTTGGACATCTAGACAGGTAAGGCCGGAGACCCATCAGCAGCCATGGAATCTGTTGCCATCAATATGGTGATCGTGCCAGGAGTTGTGGCACTGCTGCTTTTCCTGGTATTTACCTATCTCTACGAACAAAGCCGCCAGGGATATTTCCGCGCCTGGCAGATCGCCTGGGCCGCTTACACCCTTCATTTTGCCGCCGATGCCTGGGGCGACCTGCGGGGATTCTCTCCGGCAATCTTTCTTACGGCCTCTTTGCTGCTGGCATTGATGGCGCTTTGTATCCTGATTTCTACGCGTCTGATGCGGAGAAAAACCGGGCCCGAACCCAGGCAGAGTTTTCGTCTCCGCTGGTATGAGGTTGCGGTCGGCGTGATCGGGGCCGCACTCGCCTATTGGAACCTGCATGCCCACATGTCCGGCGGCGTCTTCCATCCGGAACTCGTGCCGAATCAGACTCTCCGCATGGAGGTTGGACTCGCGGTAGCGCTGCTGTACTGCTCCGGCTATTTCTATTTGCGGGGACATCGCAAGAATTCACTGGCTCTTCGCCTGCTCGCCTTGTCGCTGGCATTCTGGGCCTTCCTGATTGCATCCGGACCGTTCCATAGCACCTTCGTTCAAATGTTCGGTCTGACTGGCGATTTGCTGGGCCCCATCCCGCAGATGGTGCTGGGCATCGCCATGGTCATGGTGCTGTTCGAAAATGAGCGCAACGCGGTGCAGGAAAATGCACTCGCTTTCTCGACTCTTGGCGTCGACCCTCGCCGGTTGCTGGCGGCCTCTGACCTGGTGCCGAGCATGCAGAGCATTCTTGATCGTTTGGTGGCGCCGCTGCCCACCGATCGCGCGGTCATCTGCCTGACCGAACGCTGGCGCGCCGTTCTACCTTCGGTACAGCGTGGGTTCTCAGCCGATTTTGTGGAAAAGCTCGAAAAAAGTGGCGCTGGAGAATATGTCTGCGAACTGGCTTACCGGCGCGGCGGCTTTGTCACGTTTCAGAATGTTCCGGACATGGCCGAGCCCTTGCCCGCATTTCCCGGCGGCAAGTTTGAACAGTTCCGCAACTTGCTGGCCGAGGAAAATATTCGCAATGTCACTGCCGTCAGCCTGCAGACTCGCGAACACAATTTTGGAGTCGTGCTGTTTCCGCACGCCGAGCGGCGCATTTTTGGATCGTCGAACTTGCGGCTGCTGATCGGATTGGCCCTGCAGATCGGCCTGACGCTGGAAAATTACGTGATCATGCACGACGCCCAGCGGCGCACCAAGGAATACGAACTGCTCACGCAGATCGGCCAGGTAATCAGCTCGCGGCTCGATCAGGACGAGATCCTGCTGGCTATTCAGGAAGAGCTGGGGCGCATCTTCATCACCGATGAGTTCTACGTCGCTTTCCAGGATGGAGACATCATTCACTTCGAGCTGGAAGTCGAGAAAGGCCAGGTCGTCCCCAAACGTTCGCGCAAAATCATGAACGGTTTGACGGAATACATTCTCCGTACCGGCCAGCCGCTTCTGATTCGCGCCGAGTTGGAGAAAGTACGCGAGCGCATTGGCGTGTCCTACGTTCCGCCTCGACCTGCAAAAAGCTTTTGCGCTGTCCCAATTCTGTTTGGAGGAAAGCCGGCAGGTGTAATTGCGGTATTGAGCACCGAACGCGAGTTCGTTTTTGAGCAGCGTGATTTGGAAGTGCTGCAGACCGCGGCCGGGCAGGTTGCCGTGGCCGTCGAAAATGCCCGCTTGTTCGCTGAGGAACAGCGCCGCTCGCGGCAGTTGGGCTTCCTGAATAGCATTTCGAAGACCGCCATTTCCAGTGAAGACGGCGAACAGATGCTGGCGGAAATCGTGGGCCACATCCAAAGAAATTTCAACTTCGATCACATCGGCATCGGTATCCTCGACTACGGAGCCAAGGAGATTGAGATCAAGGCGGAAGCCGGTACCACCGCCAAAGCTCTCGGCAAACGCATCCCGCTTGGGACTGGCATACTGGGCCGCGTCGCAAGGACCGGCGAGAATGCTTTAGTTCAGGGCAATAGCGAAGGGCAAGTGCAAGGCGTACTGCCGGAATCTCGCGCTGTCCTTTGCATTCCGATTACCTATGTCGACACTCTGTTGGGTGTGCTCAATGTCGAGAGCCAAAACGAGGACGCATTCACTCCTCAAGACGTGCTCATCATGAACACTCTGGCCGATCTGTTGGCGACGGCCCTGCACAACTCTTTCGTATTTCAGAAACTGCAACAGCAATCCATCACCGATAGTCTGACGGGGATCAAGACGCGGCGATTCTTCTGGGAAGCAGCTTCATCGGAGTGGAGACGGGCATCGCGCTCAGGACGGCCTTTCTCGGTCGTGCTTATCGATCTCGATAAATTTAAGGAAGTGAACGACGGGCTCGGCCATCTTGAAGGCGACCTGGTGCTGGCCCGCGTGGGACGCCTGCTCGAACAGAAATGCCGGCAGTCCAACGTGGTGGCCCGTTACGGCGGCGATGAATTTATCATCCTCATGCCTGAAACCAGCATAGAGCAGGCGCAGGCTCTGGCCGAACGCTTGCGGCATTGGATGGCCACCGATCCCATGTTGAGCGAGCATAAAATCACCGGCAGTTTTGGCGTGGCTAGTTTCCCTATACACGGATTCTCCGCCGACGACATTATTCGCATCGCCGATGCCGGCATGTACGTTTCCAAGCGCGCCGGCGGCGACCGAGTTTCCATCGCCGAGGAGTTCGCTCATAACGAAACTGGCGCTGGACAGCGGCAACTGATTTCGGGATACATCGAAGGCTTCCTGCAACGCCAGCACACCGGCCCCGAGCATCTTGAAGAACTGGTGGCCACGCTCAAGAAACTCTGCACCAGCGAAGGCGATTTCAACATTCAGGTCTTGAAGGAATCCATCGAATCGTTGACTCAGACCGCGGAGCTGCGCGAGTTGAATGGCCCCGGCCATGGCGAGAAAGTGGCCCATTATTGCGAAATCATCGGGCGCGCGCTCGGATTCACGGCGGAAGATGTTTCGAGTTTGATATTCGCCGCCCGCGTTCATGATGTGGGGAAAATCTTTGTCCCCGAACGTATTCTGAGCAAGACCGGACCCCTTACCGAAGACGAATATTCTCTGGTGAAAATGCACGCGCATGTTGGAGCAGAAATCGTAAAAACAATTCCCGGCAGCGAAAAATTGCAGAAAGCCGTCGAGTGCCATCATGAAGCCTTCGACGGTTCGGGCTATCCTGCCGGCTTGCGCGGAGAAGAAATCCCGCTGTGGGCAAGAATTGTGGCGATCGCCGACGCTTATGCCAACATGACCACGGAACGTTCCTTCGCTTTCGCCAAAAACGCCGACCAAGCCTTGGCGGAATTGGGCAAACTAAGCGGCATCCGCTACGACGGCATGTTGGTGCGCATCCTGCTGCGCGAGATCAAAGCGGAAAAAGCGCCGTCCAGCCTGGGCGATTAGCTGGAAGCCCAAGCCTCGTCCGAACTATTCGCATGCAGCAGAACCAGCTCCAGAGGAGCGCCCAAGGTGTCCAGCCGAGGACAAAGTCCTGGGTAGGCACGACACCTGATCACGCGCCCAGGGCGCAACCACGCTGCCCCTTGCATCCCGAAACCAAACCCTCCAAACTAGCTGCATGAATCTTTCTCTCTCCGGTAAAGTTGCGCTCATCACTGGCGGATCACGCGGTATTGGTGCGGCCACCGTCCGCATGTTTGTAAAAGCGGGCGCGAGCGTCCTATTCAATTACGAGAAGGCAAAAGCTGCATCCGAACAACTGGTCCAAGAACTCGGCGCGGATCATTGCGCCGCCGTCGCTTGCAATCTTTCCGGCACTCAAACAGCGAAAGATTTAATCGATGCCACGGTCAAACGTTTCGGACGCCTCGACATCCTCGTGGTGAATCACGGAGTATGGCCGCCGCAGGATGCGCCCATTGATCAGATGTCCGACGCGCAATGGAGCAGCACCATCGCCATCAATCTGGACAGCGTTTTCGCCCTGGTCAAACATTCGGTCGCCCAAATGAAAAAGCAGGAACGGTCAGGCGCCGCCGGCCACATCGTCCTCGTCAGCTCGACCGCTGGACAGCGCGGCGAAGCTTTTCACTGCGACTACGCCGCCAGCAAAGGCGCGCTCATCAGCATGGTCAAAGGGCTGTCCACCGAACTCGCGGTAGATGGAATCCATGTAAATTGCGTCGCTCCCGGATGGGTGGCCACGGACATGTCCGCCTCAACTTTGAGTGATCCGAAAACTCGCGCCGTCGTTCTGGCCAAGATTCCACTCGGCCGTGTGGGTACACCCGAGGAACTGGCAGCACCGATTCTGTTCCTCTGTACCCCACATGCCGGATTCATTACCGGGGAAGTCTTCAATGTGAACGGAGGGGCCGTCCTGATCGGTTGAGATCTGGCGATACAATTGACCGCGGTCTGCATCTAACTACCGGAAAACATGAAACATCTTGCACTCGCCATTCTGACAATATCCTTCATCGCAACGGGAACCTTCGCCCAAACTTCCCAAGCTGTCCCTTCCGACCACGAAAGCGAAGTGAAAGCCAAGGCCGTGCTGGATCAAATGATCGCGGCATTAGGCGGCGACGCTTATCTGAATATCCAGGACATCTCGCAGGAAGGCCGAGGGTACACCTTTCACATGGGACGCCCCAATAGCCTGGGTACCGTCTTCTGGCGGTTCTACAAATTTCCCGACAAGGAACGAGCCGAGCTGACCAAGCAACGCGATGTGGTTGAAATCTACAACGGCAACAAAGGTTCCGAGGTCACCTACAAAGGCGTCCGCGAAGCCGAGACCAAAGAGGTGGCCGATTATATTCGCCGCCGTCATTATTCGCTCGATTGGATCATCCGCAAGTGGTTGAAAGAACCGGGGATCGCGCTCTTTTACGAAGGCCAAACCGTCGCCGATCAGAAAGCCGTCGATCAGGTGACCATCATGAACGCGCACAATGAAGCGGTCACTCTCTACGTCAACTCGCTGAACCATTTGCCGGTCAAAAAGACTTTCACCTGGCGCGACCCGACTGACAAGCAACGCAACGTCGAAGACGAAGTTTGGGACAACTATCGCCTCGTCCAGGGTCTGATGACTCCCTTCAGCGTCACCCGCTACTACAACGGAGACATGTCGAACCAGCGCTTTCTAACCTCCGTTACCTTCAACAAAGGGCTGGCCGATTCCCTTTTTGACCCTGCTGCAGGCCTTCCCGCACCACGAAAGTGATTGACCTAGTAGATGCGTCAATTTTTGTAAATACTTGTAAAGCATTGATATAAATCATGATCTTAGCGCGTCCCGTTATGGATCGCGCCACTAAGTGTGGCTGATTAGCCACAGCCGGATTTCCCCGCATCCTAGTAACCTCAGAGTACTAACCAACGTTTGAAGCAAGAACAAACAATTCGTTCCGCAGTGGAATGTTCCGGCATAGGGCTGCATAGCGGCGCTCCCGTGAAGCTTCGCATTCTTCCCGCTCCGGCAGGCTCAGGCATAGTTTTCCGCCGCGTCGACCTGGAAGGCTTTGAGGTCGAAGCCATTAGCCGCAACGTCGCCCGCGTCAGTTATGCCACCAGCCTGATGAAGCGGGGCGTGCTGATCTCCACCACCGAGCACCTGCTTTCGGCCTTAATTGGGACTGGCATCGACAATGCCATCGTGGAACTGGACAATCTGGAACTGCCCATCCTCGACGGCAGTGCACGTCCGTTTTTAGACCTCATTCACAAAGTGGGAATCCGTAAGCAGCGCCGGGCACGAACCTATCTCCGCATTCTTCGGGAGCTGGAATTGCGCGAGGGCAATAAATTTATTGCGGTCTATCCAGCGGAACATTATTCGGTTTCGTACACGGTGAATTTTCCTCATCCGCTGATTGGGAAAGAATCTTTCTCAGTCGATCTTTCGGACGGAAACTATCTTTCGGAAATCGCGCCCGCCCGCACTTTCGGATTTCTGCACGAAGCCGAAGCTATGCGGCAGCAAGGATTGATTCGCGGGGCATCGGCGGAAAATGCCATCGTGCTGACGAAAGATGGAATCATGAATCCGCCGTTGCGGTTTGCCGACGAATTCGTCCGTCACAAAGTTCTCGATTTAATCGGCGATTTGGCACTTCTAGGAAAACAGATTTTAGGCAACGTAGTCGCCGATCGCGCCGGACACGCGATGCATACCGCCCTGGTTTCGCGTTTACTGCGTGATCGCTCGCTCTGGGAAGAGACGACGCTTGAAGAAGAAGCCTCAGTTGCAACTCCGCACACCCTGCATGCTGCTGCCGCTCAAGCTCTGTAGTTGAAGAGAAAAAAACTAAAAATTTCCGTGTCATCCTGAGCGCCGGAAGTCCGCTCGCTTTTGGGCGGATTTCCGGAGTCGAAGGACCCCTACCTCAAGCAGACTGCCAATTGCAGGGGTCCTTCGACTGCGTGGATGCTTCGCTGCGCGAAACATCCACTCCGGCTCAGGAGGACAGGGAACTTTGAATTGGGAGGAGATAAAGAGGGCGGCGCTTTTGACTTATCAATGAATCCCGAGAGTCCGCCCGCTCGCAAAAAAACGCGGGACGGGGCGCTCGCCGTGATTTAGATTGAAATTAATCCGCCGCTTGCGGCATCCGGTCCTCCGGATTCGCTTCCAGAAACGACCCCTGCGCAATCAACCGTTCCAACTCCGCCCGGGCATGCGCCCGCAATTCGGCAGCATAATCCTGGGCTGATTTCTGACGCTCAGGCGCCAACGGAGCCACGCGCAATGTAAGCAAGGGAGCGTCATCTTCGAGCATGCGCACCAACCGCTGCACCCGATCAATTTTGTTATGGATAGAAAGCATTAACATGCACCCGTGAAGTTGGATTTCCTTTAAGGGTGCAGTCAGAGAAGTTCCACGGCAAGTCTTAAGCTGGGTTCCTACGCCGTAACCATCTGCTCGGACAACCACTTTTCAAGCTGTTCTTTCGAGCCTTTCGCCATATCCAGAAAGCGGACGCCCACTCGCCCCGTACCATCGGCCCAGGCGCTTTCGGCTTTCGGATCCATGGGGAAAGTCATGCCGGGCAGGGTAAACACCACCTTGGCGATTTTGCTGTCCGGCAGCTTGCCGGCGATGCCGAGAGCCATTCCACCTTCGCTGACGTTGGTGGTCGTGGCTTTGATCTCCTGCCCGTGCTCAAACACAATCGTGACCGGCATTTCCACCGGATGCCGGAAATACCGGCGTCGCTCTCGTTCCATGAATCCCAGCGCAGCCTCGAAACAACGCAGCGCATTTTTCGGGGAGATTGGTTTTTGCAGGACAAACTTCGCGCCCAGATCGAACGCCTGCTGAGTAGTTGTGCTGGTACCGTTCAAAAGCGCAAACGCGATTGAATTCTGATTGCTCTTGCCTTTGCGCACACTCTCGAGCACGCCAATGCCGCCGGGAATATCGTCACAGTCGACAATGACGGCATCAAATTTGGACGACGCCAGAATATCGGTGGCCGCTCGCGAGCCTTCGCAGATTTCCACATGAATGGACAAACGCTCCAGCGTAGGCCTCAGGATCTCGACAATTTCACTATCGCGGCAGAGCAGGAGCGATTCCAGTGTCATGGCAACTTCATCGTAGCCCCCGGTCAGGCCTCCTGAAAGGTCACATAGGTACTGATAACTCTCCTGCATGCTGGTTACGAATGGGCGTACCGCACTCTTTTTAAAGCAGTTAGCCGCCGACTATGTTTTTCGCTGGAAACTCCGCTCGGGAAACTGGACACTACTGCGTGCATAACATCGCTTATCTCTCGTTGGGCTCAAATCTCGGAGACCGCGCAGCGAACCTGAAATCCGCCATTGATCGTCTGCGTGATTTCGGGGAGGTGGTCGCGGTTTCATCCTTCTATGAAACCGAGCCCGTCGAAGTTATCGCCCAGCCATGGTTCCTCAACTGCGTAGTCAAGTTGGATACAGAAAAAACGCCAGAGCAACTGCTGGCGGGAATTCTAGCGATCGAACAGGAAATGGGCAGAGAGCGAAAACAGAAAAAAGGCCCCCGCACCATCGACCTCGACATCCTTCTCTTTGGGAATTCGATTGTCGAATTGCCAGGATTGACCGTTCCACATCCGGCAATGCACGAGCGGCGATTTGTACTCGAACCGCTCGCGGAGATCGCGCCCGAGGTGCGGCATCCAGTGTTGAAGAAAAGCATTCTGGAACTGCGGGAAACGTTGCCAACGGGACAAGCGGTGAAGAAAAGCTTCTAGCTCCTAGCTAAGTCACGTCGGTTTGGCTAGAAGCTAGGAGCTAGAAGCTTTCTTCAAGGCACAATAATTCTGCTCCCTGCATCTTCCCCCGCAGTAGGATTTTCCGGAAATTG
>DATBAX010000238.1:0-5158 GCA_036271275.1 Terriglobales bacterium | reverse complement strand
ATAGCTCACGCCTTCGTATACGGCATTTGTGTTATCTACCTTGGGATTACGCCGCCACCACCGGAGAAGGAATTGCGTTTTATGGCGCTAGTCGCAGTTGTCACCCTCTTGCTGGCGACCATGGGCGTGCTTTTTGGATGGTTCTTAATCCAGGTCATCTTCAAACGCTGAAGAAATTCGGCATTTTCCTTGGTGTAACTTAGTGTCCCTGGTGGTGGATGAATTTGCCGGCAAGACGGCAAACCGCTTTCAACGGTACAATACCGATTGACACGAAGTGGTTGCCATCCGGCGGCGCTGTCATCTAACGGTTAGGATACTGCCCTCTCAAGGCAGGTATACGGGTTCGATTCCCGTCAGCGCTACCAAACTCCAAATAACGCAATCATCCCTCGGAACTGTTATCTCAAGCTGTTTGGGCGTAAGAACTGTTGTCTGAATTAAACGGAGGCGGGGACCAGGTTGGTGGGCTGAGGAACTTCGCGAACTTTGACTTCGGGTTTCAGTCCCCAAGGGTCATTCTCGTGCGTGATCGTTTCCAGGCCGATCTGGAATTCGTTCGATCCCTGGAGTTGCTTCGTCCAAATCACACGAAACTCGGCCTTGCGCTGCCGATATTGCAGGGTCAGCTTGTCTCCGATGTTGAACATCCGCCGGACCGAGCCCAGGCGGGCCCCAGTCTGCGTAATGTCCAGAGTGTGTGCCACAGCCGTGTAAGGGGCGCCGGCAGTGTCGTTGCCCCACACTTTGACTGGTAACACAGCCTTTACCCGCTCTTTGGTTCGCTTATTCATCGGTCCTATTGAATTCCGCTGGCGACGCTGGAGAACACGTTGCTGGCATTGGCTCCAACCAGTCGCACGGTTCCGACCACAATGACCAGAACAACTGCAAGCATCACCGCATATTCGGCAACGTCCTGCCCATCGTCCTCGGACCATAGTCTGCTAAGAAGTACTGCCATAAATCCCCCAGTGCGGCGGTAAAGGGCCGCTCCCAAGCATGACTAGAATGAAGGATTTGCGGTGGCCCGACAATGGCCCCTTTGGGTGGACAACCGCACGGTTGGGTAGGTGACTCAAGTTACCAAACACGTCCCGGTTGGGGCCAGGATTGAACGGTAAGTCTATTCCTTCTGCTACGGGTGCTTTCGGGAATCGCTACTCGAGAACGCTATCGTCGAGCTTCTTCCTTCCCCAATCGGCGGCCGCCTGGACGAACGCCAGGACCAGCGGATGAGGGTTATCGGGTTTCGACGAAAGTTGAGGCTGGTAAAGGGTCGCGATGAAAAAGCGGTGGGTCGGTGACTCGATTGCCCGAATCTCGCCTTGGGGGCCGCGGGCGACGACTGCATATCCCGCCTCCATGGCTGCCCATTCGTATTCCGGATTGATCTCGAAGTTGCAGAAAAACTGTTCAGTTACAGTGTCTTGCGAATAAAACGATTGCAGATACGAGCCCGGCCGCAAGCGGATTTCGGGAATCGCGCCAGCCAGCTTGGACGCACCTTTGGCGCGATCGGGCATGGCGCAAGCCACCGGGTAGATGATGATGTTTTTCGAGCCCGAATTGTTTTCCGCGGAGTCGGCGTCTGCGATGCCCAGCACGTTGCGGGCGCATTCGATCAGCGTGTATTGAAAGCCTCCGCAGGTGCCGAGGAAAGGCCAATCCCGTTTACGTGCGAACTCAATCCCGCGCAGCATTCCGTCGAAACTCTTGTAGGGACTGCCCGGGGCGGCCCAGATTCCGTCAAAGCTTTCCAGCCTCTTTTGGCCGCCGGTTTCGAGCACGGAAGCTGTGGAAATCCACTCTGACTCCACCCGCTGATTGAGCTTCGCCGCCGCGTGTTGCACAGCTTCATTGGTAGCGGGATGGGAGCGGAACTTGGGATTGAAGTCTCCCAGAATTCCGATGCGGATGGCGTCAGTCACTGCGCCATTCTAATTGAGAAGTCGGGTCGCGCCTCGTGCGTAGGTTGGTGACCGGGTGGGCTAAGTAGCCAGCATCCAATCATAGGTTCTGTCATCCTGAGCGCAGCGCGAATTGCGCGGAACGTAGTTCGCGTGGAGTCGAAGGACCCCTACAGATTGCACGCTCCCATCGACTGTGGGATTTTCCTGCCGTGTTCGGATATGAACGCGGTGGAGTGCAGCTTGCAGGGGTCCTTCGACTCCGCATAAATCATTCGCTTTCGCGAACGATTATGCTGCACTCAGGATGACAAAAATTGTGGGGAGTGGGAGGAACGAGCCCAGGGATCCGGCCAGGCCGTCCAGGATGATGAAAGTTATTTAGCCGTGGCGAAGCTCATATTCACATCGGTTTTGTCGGCTTCTTCCACTTTGAACATTGGGCGCGGCGTCAGTTTCATGAAGGCGGCCACGAACGTGTCTGGCATTTGCTGGATGCGAATGTTGAACGTGTTCACGGAATCGTTATAGAATTCGCGGCGATCGGCGATCTGGCTTTCCAGTTCGGTAATTCGTTTCTGCAACTGCATGAAATTATTGTTGGCCTTCAAGTCGGGATAATTTTCCGCGACCGCAAAGAATCCGCGCAGGGCTGAAGTCATGCTTTGATCGGCCTGGGCTTTCTGATCAATCGTCGACGCCTGTTGATATTGGCTGCGCGCCTGCGTGATCTTGATCAGCGTATCGCTCTCAAAATTCATGTAGCCCTTGCAGACATCGAGCACCTTGGAGAGCTCGTCGTGGCGCTGTTTGAGCATGATGTCGATGTTCGACCACGCCTTGTCGATGTCGTTCTTGAGCTCGACCAGTCCGTTAAAAATGGTGACGAGATACCAGACAATCCCGGCCGCAGCAAACAGTAGCGCCAATAAAATCACGATGCTCATAGTTTTTGCTCCTCGAGTTCAAATTCCAAACGACTACAGCGCATTAAAGTAGTTGAGCAAAATGTAAACACACAGCACGGTCAAAGCGGGACCGCCCCAAATCATCAAAGTCGATTTCCAGCTCAGTGCTTTTATCACGTCGCGCTGACTTCGCCACGACATAAAGAATGCGGGATTGTGCGTGCCCCGCATCAGTACGACCGGCGGATGCAAATCGAATTGCTCCGGAGCAACCTGCGTCGTCGTTCCCCCGCCATTGCTAGAAGAAACAACAGCGGTAGCCGTCGTACTTAGCACGCCAGCGGCGGCCCACGCTGCAGGATTCACGATCCCTGCTTTCGCCATGGCGGCGGATAGTTTCTCTTGCTGCGTCATATCGACTGCACGGATCGGCGCGGTATCGGTGGAAAGCCGGATGACTTCCTGAGTTGTTGCGGTGTTCGTCCCTTGCTCCCAATTGAGTCTACTTGTGCTCAATCCCGCGAGTGGCACGGAGAATAGCGAAGTGACTCCGCTTCTCGATTCACTTCGCAACGGATTCGCGCTGCAACTTATTCCCGGATTGGTGGCCAAAGTTCCGAGCACAAAAAGCGCGTTCTTCGGCTTGATGCAATATTCCTCAATTTTCAATTTGTGATCGCTACTGACGCCATGCCGGGCGACGAAATCCACGACATTTTCCGGAGCTTCCATGCTGCTGGAGAAAATCGAACTGCTGAACTCTTCCTTGAAATCGCAGTGAATATCCAACTCAGCGCCTTGCGGGTCGACCAGCACGCGTCCGGTATTGTCATCCAGAAAAAAAGGTACGTGCAAATTTTCGTCGGCAACCTTGACCCACTGGCTATTCTTGCCGCGCTGTTCCCATCGCCACGCAATAGTCCGGTAGTAATAGCAGGACGCGCCCGTGATCGGCGCAGTGACGGTGTACGGGCCGCATGCCAGACCACTCACTTCCACCAGGCCCATGGAAGCGCTACGAATTTTTGACGACGGCGTGTCGAGGATCAAACGCTTGCGCTGTAGTAGGCGGAATCCGCGATAAAAAAGATACACGCCTGCAAATGCGCCTGCGAGGGCCCACATCCAGCCATCATGCCGGCCGGAGTACATAACAAATGTAAGAATCTGGATCACGTTTTTGGTTTCGACACTGAGGCTTGAACTCCAGCGACGGCGTCGCCTCGAGAATATATGGAGGGGAATGGGCTGGAAAGCGGAAAGCGACGGCTGCGGTTAACTTCGGTAACTCCGATGGAACGGAGCCCTTCTTCCTGCATTTTGTGCCGACTGTGGCCGCCACGGTGACTTTCGTAATCGCGGCAGTCCGCGACTCGATTGCCGCACGGGTACGCTGCCCCTAGAATTCTTAGTGGGTTACTCCGCAACCTTTCTCCCATGACAGAAACGACCAAGCGAGTGGATCGGGCCGAAATCGCAAAGCAGATTGAGCGCGCGGAAAAGCTTCTGCAAAGAGGCAAAACCGCCGACGCTCTGGATGGGTATATCCATGCTCTCGCGGCAGATCCCAGCAACGATACCGTGCGCCAGATGGCTGCGGATTTGTGCCTGTCTTTGCAACGCATTCCCGATGCAGTAAAGCTTTTGGGCGAGCTCTTTGAACGGCAGATGGAAGCCGGTGATGCGACTCGCGCCAGCCTGACCTACAAGAAGCTGGCTCGTTTTGTGAATCCCACCTGGGAGCAGAAGTTGCGCTTCGGGCAGATCCTGGAAAATTCCAATCGCAAACTGGCGATAGAAACTTACCAGAATGCCTTCGAAGAGTTGACTCAGCAAGGCCGCAAACCGGAATCGCTGAAAGTATTGCAGCGCAGTGTGAACCTCGATCCGAGTGAGCAGAACCTGCAGCGGCTTGGCGAACTTTCCGCGGACGTGGGAGACCACAAGTCCGCCGCCGTCGCGTTTTCCAAACTTGCCGGCGTCATAAAAGCTGCAAGCGGAGACGCTACCCAGTGGATCGAACGCGCTTATACCGAAGACTCCAGTGACAGTGCGATCGCTCTCGCATACGGCAAAAGTTTGTTGGAGCAGACTCAGGTCGGCGCGGCGATTTTTGTTCTCGAACCATTGGCGAATGTTCCTTCCGCGTCGTTGGAATTTAGTGAGACTTATGCCAAGGCGCTTCTGGCAGCTAATCGCCTGACCGAAGCGGAAGTGATTCTCTGGAAGCTATTCGAAGAGAATCCCGCCCGCATGGACGAGATCTCGAACTTGATTGGCCAATTCATTGACGCCAATCAGGATGTCGAAGCCGTGGACTTGGCCCGCAAGCTGGAGCAG
>DATBAX010000237.1:0-2965 GCA_036271275.1 Terriglobales bacterium | reverse complement strand
GACGACGGCACAGAACACCAGGATTCCCGGTAGCCACAGAGTTCGCAAGATCAGGCGCGTGTCTCGCGTCGCGATGGAAAAGATCCCGACGATGGCGACCGCGAGAATTGGCGCGATAGGGCCTTTTGCCACCACTCCCATGCCCAGGAAGGCGTAAAAAATCGTCAGTTGAACCCGGCTACCGCTCTCGCGCCATGCATACCAGGCGAGCATGGCGATAGTAAATGTGGCGGCGAGCGGCATGTCCGTGGAAGCCGCGCGGGCAAAGGCAATCACGCCAGCGGCGGATGCGGTGATGAGTGCGCCATCCAATTCGAATCCCGAGCAAAAACGGCGCAGGAAAAGATAGATCGCAACGACCATCAAGGTTGCGTCCACTGCGGACGGCAATCGCGCGGACCAATCGCTCACTCCGAATGCCGCGTAGGCAATCATCGCCTGCCAATAGTAGAGCGGAGGTTTTTCGAGCCACGGCTTGCCGCCGAGTGTGGGCGTGATCCAATCGTGACGCGCAAACATTTCACGCGCGACTTGGGCGTAGCGGGGCTCATCCGCGCCGAGCAAGCCGAAAGACGCCAGCCCATAAAAAAACAAAAAGCCGCAAAAGCCGGCCAGCAACAACCAGTCTCTGGAATTTGAAAAGCGGGAAGGAGAATTCAAGATTGGTTCCGAGGCGGCAGAGATGGCTTTAGTTCCGCAAGAATTCGCGAGACGGCATTCGATAGTGGACCGTCCACGGCGCATCCGCTGGCATTTTGATGTCCGCCGCCACCGAGTTTCACGGCGACTTCCGCAACGTTAATCTGTCCCTTGCTACGCAGACTCACGCGAAAATTCCCGTTGGGAAGCTCGCGGAAAAATACTGCGACTTCAACATCGTTGATCGATAGGACGTAATTTACCAGGCCTTCGCAATCTTCCTCTTTCGCCGAGAAGCGATTCATCTGCTCTTGCGTTAGCGAAATCCAGGCTAAAGGCCCATCGCGATGCAGATCCGAAAGAGCCGCACCAAGTAATCGCATTTTGGCCGTGGAATGAGCGAAGTACACGTTGCGGGCGCATTGCGCGGGATCGGCGCCGGCCAGCACCAATTCGCGCGCTAGCTCGAACGTGTGTTGATTGGTGCCTTCGAACATGAACGAACCGCTATCCGTGAGAACAGCCGTATAAAGACAAGTCGCGATTTCTGGGGAGATCGTGACCCCGGCTTCTCGTGCGAGACAGTAAATCATTTCAGCAGTGGCGACGGCTTTGGGATCAATCCAGTTGACTTGCGCGAAAGGGCGTCCACTCATGTGATGGTCGATGTTGATCAAGAAACTGTTTTCGAGGCCGTGCAAACGGGTGCGTTGGATGCTGTCACACTCGAGGACAATGGCTGCGTCATAGTTTCCGTTGACGCGTTCGGCCTGGATGACTTTGTCGGCAAAAGGGAGAGTTTGATAAATGCGCGGGACGCCATCATGCAAGACGACTTCGGACTCTTTACCCATCAAGCGGAGGATCTGGCAGCAGGCGAGCGCAGAGCCAATCGCGTCGCCATCGGGGCGAGCGTGCGACGTCAGCACAAAGCGGTCGCGCTGCTCGATTTGCTTTAGAACTTCCCTCAGCATGGAGCTCCTGAATGTACCCCCAGGCGCTAAAGTGCTGCGCCAACCAAAATCACGCCCTATACAATCCCAGCCAACAGCCATCGGCCAATGGCCGAGGCCAAAGACCTAAGACCCGGAACCGCTCTCCTGCGACTTGCTTCTCTTTTTCGCCCGCGTTAACAGTTCATCGACTCGCGCGGTGTGCTGTCCCGTGCGGTCGACTTGAAAAGTAATTTCCGGGGCACGCCGCAAATGCAGGCGCTCGGTTAATTCGCGGCGAATGTATCCGACGGCCGCGCTTAATCCTTCAAGCGTGGTTGCGGCTTCGTCGTCGTCGCCTTCGACGGTCACGAAGACCCGCGCTGAACGGGAGTCGTCGGCCAGGGCGACGCTGCTCACGGCAGCGAGGCCGATGCGCGGGTCTGCCAGTTCACCTTCGAGAATGGTTTCAATCTCCTGGCGCAACGATTCCCCTAAACGTCCACGATGATATTTTGCGCCGCGACTCTCCACGATGGTTCACCTCGGATAAAACGAATGAGAATATCAGAAAACCATGAACGGCAAACCCCAAAATCATCAACCACCAAGGACACGAAGTATCACGAAGGAAAGCCAACAAGGGGTTTCCTCGGTGTGACTTCGCGTCCTTGGTGGTTCAACTGGGGTTGGCTCAGAATCTTGTCAAGCCCCCGAAACCCGCGATGTGACTGTAACGTATTCAGAAGCAAGACAATATTTTATCGCGAAAGCTGGCCTGTTTTGCCTGCTCAAGTTGGTATCCTAAGAATGGGCAGGAAACTACAGAAAATCCACGAATGAATCGCTGATGTCTGCGCCGTGATTGTTGGCGATCCGGGCGACGTGGCGTTCCACGTTTTTCATCAATCCATCCAGATAATCGCGCGAGTCGGAAACGCTGACCACTCCGATGGTGGCGCGGTTCCACAGGCTGCTGGGTTCGATTTCCGCGGCGGCAACGTTGAAATGCGCCCGCAGCCGGTCTTTGATGCTGCGGACTACCTGACGTTTGTCTTTGAGAGACTGCGCCGCTTCGATGCGCAACTCGATGGTGAGAAAGGCAATCATGAAAAAGTCGTTGGCCGTTCGTCGTTGGCCGTTAGCCAAACCACCCAGCCAACGACGTGCGACCTACGACCAACGACTGTTTTTTACGCCATTGCTTCGGCGGCGACTTTTTCCGTCATGAAGGCTTCGATCACGTCGCCGGCTTTGACGTCTCCGTAGTTGGCGATCGAGATGCCGCACTCCATGCCGTTGGTGACTTCCCGGGCGTCGTCTTTGAAACGGCGTAGCGATTGGATCTTGCCTTTGAAGACTTCGACATCGTCACGCAGCAACCGGACTTCGGA
>DATBAX010000236.1:0-4872 GCA_036271275.1 Terriglobales bacterium | reverse complement strand
CAGGTGAAATACTCAGCCGAGCGATTTCCTGCGCCAGAGCGTCGGAAGTCAAAGGCCCGGTAGCGATGATCGTGATCTTTGATTCGTCGACACGTGTAATCTCTTCGCGCAGCACTGTAATCAAAGGCTCGCGCGAAACTGTCTCAGTGACTTTGGCCGCGAAGGTCGTGCGATCCACCGCTAGTGCATGCCCAGCGGGCACAGCGCACTCCCGCGCGATTTCCAGCAGCAACGATCCCGCCCGCCGCAATTCTTCTTTCAATAACCACGGAGCCGTATTCTCACTTTCAGACTTCAATGAATTCGAACAGACGAGTTCCGCGAAGTCAGCAGTCTGATGTGCCGGCGTCGAACGCACCGGACGCATCTCGCACAACTCCACGGCAATACCGCGCCGCGCGCATTGCCACGCCGCTTCCGCTCCCGCCAGTCCAGCCCCGATAATGCGTACGCGATCTGTCAATGCGACTCCTCGGCTAACTTTTCGAACGCACTGTCTTTGAGGACTACGTTCTTCCACGCGTCCAGAAAAGTCGCGCCCATCTTCTTGTAGAAATCGATGGCCGGAGTATTCCAGTCCAGCACTTCCCAGCGCATTCCAAAACAATTTTCCTGCCTGGCGATGCCTGCCAAACGAGCCATCAGCGCCTGTCCGATTCCCTTGCCACGAAACGCATGGCGCACGTAAATATCTTCGAGAAAGAGCGCCGCCCTTCCTTCGAAGGTCGAGTAATAATTGAAAAAGAGCGCATAGCCGGCAAGCTTTCCGTCCCACTCGGCGAGCAATACACGGAATTTAGGATCGGCCCCAAAGCCGTCGCGCACCAGATCGCTTCCGGTCACCACGGCGGAAAGTTTCTCAAACTTCGCGAACTCATGGATCATTTCGCTCAATGACGACATGTCTTGTTCTGTAGCAGGACGAATCGAAAGCATCGGCAGGAACTCCAGTCGTCAATTGTAGCGCGGGCACTCCTGCCCGCGAATGCGGTGAATCTTCACAAAATCTCGCGACTATCCCCAACTCTCCGCGTCACATGTTCGCGATCCAAATATTCGAGTAGAGGAATCGCATATTTACGGCTCACCCCAGTAAGGTCCTTGAAACGAGCCACATCAATCTTCGAGGATTTCGTTTTCTCGACCGCCAGTTGTTTCCGCAAATTTTCCAGCGCACTGCGATGAAAGACCAAATCTTCTGAGATTTTCACCAACGTTTTCTCGCGCAACAACAAAGTCACAATCTTCTGCGCCCGAACTTTATCCACTTTCACTCCCGCTAACACGTCCTTCAACGCTGGAACTTTCAATCCGGCCAACGAAAACGCGCTCTCAATAATCTTCTTCGATTCAGCCTCTTCATCTTTCATCACCACGCCGTGTCCTGGCAGACGAACGAGCTCCCCAACCTGCTCAATCTTTTTGGCCTGCAAGGCTTCTCGAAATGACCAGTCGAAAATCTCTGGTGCGATGTTCGCGAGACGCCCCCGGAGTTCCTCCTTGCTCATACCGGCGACTAACGGATTCTGTTTATGGAATCCGCTTAACACCAACGTCGCGGCTTTCCGCGCCAAGTCCAGTCCCAGATTCGCAATCAGAACATCGCTGATGTTTGAAATTTCTGGCACGCCTGATGCCAGCGAAATAATATCTTCCCGGTTCCATCCAGTGCGTGCCACTGCCTCCGTGATATTCAAGCCTTGGGTGCCACGTATCATGACTCGTGCGCGCAGCACCGAGTGGCCGGACTTGTCCTCAAGCTGCTCCAAATAATCCGTATAGTTGGAAATTTTTCTCGCGCTTCGTGCCGGTGCATTTTCCAGCACCACGCCGCCGCCGATCGTCACCACAGGCGAAAATCGCCGCACGATGAATCGATCCTCGGGCAACAGCAGCGCCGGTTGCGCTAATCGCAATTGCGCGAAGGCTTGTTCTCCGGGCGCGACTTCCTTCTTGCTATACAAGACGACAGTCGCAACGGTTTCCATCGAGTAAGCGTGGAAATGCACGCGAGCACGATCTTTGAGCGGGTTTGCCGAGGCCAGCAGAGAGAGCGAAACATCCACTCGTGAAGTCGATTGCAAAGTCGAAATCGGTGCGAGCGTCATTCCACGAGCAAGATCTTCAGTCGTCACACCAGTAAGATTCAATGCCGTCCGCTCGCCAGCCACAGCTCGCTCGGTTGCTTGTCCATGCACTTGAACGCCACGAACGCGCACTGGCTGTCCGCTTGGAAAAACTTCCAACTGCCGCTCTTTGGCAATGGTTCCGGAAACCAGCGTGCCCGTCACCACTGTGCCAAAGCCTTTCATCGAAAAAACGCGATCGATAGGCAGACGCGCGATTGCGTTCGAATCTTTCGCCGGAATTTCCGACGCAACTTTGATCAAGGCTTGCTTGAGATCATCGAGTCCGGCGCCGGTGAGCGCGCTTACGGCAACGATCGGCGAATGCTCAGGATCGAGAAACGATCCGCGAACGAACGCCTCAACTTCCATTCTCACTACATCCAAAGTCTCGCGATCGACGGTATCTGATTTAGTCAGCACCGTGATGCCGCGGCGGACGGAAAGCAATCGGCAAATATCAAAATGCTCGCGAGTCTGCGGCTTGATGGATTCATCCGCGGCAATCACCAACAGCACCACATCAATGCCGCCCACTCCGGCCAGCATATTGCGCACAAAACGCTCATGCCCGGGAACATCCACAAATCCCAGCCGCAGCATCCCACCATTCGGGTCAGGCAACTCCAAATGCGCAAACCCAATAACGATCGTGATGCCGCGTCGCTTCTCCTCCTCCAGTCGATCGGCGTCGATCCCAGTCAACGCCTTAACCAGCGCAGTCTTCCCGTGATCGATGTGCCCAGCAGTACCAACGATGACCGACTTCATAAGAAAGAAATCATACAGTGGCTGCGTCCCTGGAGGGCAGGCTTCCCCTTCCACTGTCCCTGCAATGAAAAAGGACTAGAATGGCGGCGATTATGAAACGTGTTTTATCGTCGGGCTGCTTACTAGTTCTGAGTTGGATCGCCTCTGCGCAGGAAGCCAAACCGCCGCAGCCGAATGAACCATCGCAGCCGGTAGCCACTTTCAAAGCGGCGGCTCGCCTCGTAACAGTCGAGGTGGTCGTCCGCGATCATGATGGCCATCCCGTCCCCGGTCTCACCGCCAAAGATTTCCAGGTCTTCGAAGAACTCCTGCCCAAGAAAAAACAACTGCCGCAAAAAATTACCGCCGTACAGTTTGTAAGCCTGGCAGACAGAAAAGCCGGAAATCAAGGCCGTCCGAGTTTGCCGCCGGGCATTTACAGTAACGCGCTGTCAGTGCAAAAGATTCCAGTTCCTCCAACCGTGCTCTTGATGGATGGGCTCAACAGCGCGAGCAGCGCCCTGATGCAGATGCATCAGCAAACCGCACATATGCTCGCCTCTCTACCGGAAGACGTTCCCGTAGCCGTATTTCTGATGGACCGGAACCTGCACCTGCTCCAGAGCTTCACCACCGATCCCAGACTTTTACGCGAGGCAGCCGGAAAAACTCTGGCTGGAAATTCACCGGGCCAGCAAATGGATCCTCTGGACGATCCTACTGCGCTCTCCGCCACGCTCGAAGACGTGCCTGCCAATCAATTGCCTCCGGGCGCGCTGGCCGCCCTCACCGAATTCGAACAGGAAACATACGCTTCCACCATGGACATTCGGGTGCGAGAAACCCTCGATTCCCTGCGCGCCATCGCCCGTTATCTGGGGGGTTATCCCGGACGAAAAAATCTGCTTTGGGTATCTTCCTCGTTTCCCTTCATGCTTTACCCCGGTTCCACGGAGCAGCGCATGTATGGAGAACAAATAGATGAAGTGGCCAACGCTTTAGCGGACGCTAAAGTCGCGGTCTATCCCATGGATCCGGCCGGCCTCCAGACTTCCAATCTATTCAATGCTTCATCGCAGCCACGCCGTCCGGGTGATCCTCGAAGCATGGGCAGGGCCATCGCTCGCGAGGATACGAATCGCATTTCTTCGCAAGACAGCATGAAAGAGCTCGCCGAACAGACTGGAGGCCGCATTTGCGTGGAGAACAACGATCTTGCCGACTGCGTAAAGACTGCCGTGAACGACGGAAGTTCCTACTACGAACTGGGCTACTATCCGGACGCCGGCGACTGGCACGGTGAGTTTCATCACATCGTTGTGAAGACTACGCAATCCGGAGTTCATCTTGCCTACCGCGCCGGTTACTATGCGCGTGCCGAAGCCAATCCATCTGAAGTAGAGAAGGGGAAACCTGAGCAGGCCGATCCGGGGTTGCAGCGCGCCGCTTGCCACGACCTGCTAATTTCAACTTCCATCGTGCTGATGGCGCGGGCCCTGCCGGCAGATCAAACAGACACATCGAAATACTTTCTAGCCATCGATACCGGAACTTTGACGCTTCCTTCGGCGGAGGGCGGCGGCCATAACTTGTCTCTGACGGTTGCAGCTTGCTCATTTGATAAAACCGGAAACCCTTTGCAATACCTTCAGGAAAATGTCGGTACTAAGCTCACCGATCAGCAATACACCGCGATCACGGCGCGTCACGGCGTTACGCAGGTAGTCGCGATGCAATCCAAGCCGGAGGCAACGCGCGTCCGCTTGCTGGTGCGCGACGTTTTCAGCGGCCAGATGGGATCGGTGGAAGTTCCGCTACCGGAGCAGGCAAAGGCCTCACCAGCTCCAGCAATTCCCCCAAACAAACCGCGACCCACGCTAAAGCTTCCGCCGCCCGATGCCAATGTTCCAGCCGCCCCGCAGAATCACTAAGAGGCAAATCATGTAAGCGGGCCTTCGATCCGATTGGGGGAGGGAGTCAACGGGCCGAGTTCCGG
>DATBAX010000235.1:0-13624 GCA_036271275.1 Terriglobales bacterium | reverse complement strand
AGATCTGTTCCGCCGAGAAGCGCGGCCGCCACGCCTTCTTCCTGCGTCGGTTTAAATTTATGGTGGGCGCTGATGTCTTCGATCGCGCCACAATCGGAAACAACGTAGCCCTTGAACTTCCAATCATCGCGCAGATGATCTTGCAGCAGAACCTTGTTGTCACAGGCCGGCTCGCCGTTTATGCGGTTATAAGCGCACATCACCGATTGGGCATGGCCATCCATCACCGTCGCGCGAAATGCCGGGAGGTAGGTATCTTCCATGTCGTGCCGGGAAACGGAAACATCCACTTCATGCCGTGTCGCTTCCGGCCCACTGTGCACGGCAAAATGTTTCGGCGTCGCCGCCGTCTTCAGATACTTCGGATCGTCTCCCTGCAATCCCTCAACGAAAGCCACTCCCATGCGTGACGTCAAGTAAGGATCTTCTCCATAGGTTTCCTGGCCGCGTCCCCAACGTGGATCGCGAAAAATGTTAATGTTGGGCGACCACACCGTCAGCCCCTTGTACCAGACGCTTGATCCGTCCTTGCCTTTCGTTTCGTTGTATTTGGCCCGAAATTCGGTGCTGATGGCGTCCGCGTCCTGATGCAGCAACGCATCGTCGAAGGTCGCAGCCATGCCGATCGTCTGCGGAAAAACTGTCGCCACTCCGGCCCGCGCCACCCCGTGCAAGCCTTCATTCCACCAGTTGTATTCCGGAATCCCCAGCCGCTCGACGGCATCTGCCGTGTGACCAAGCTGCGAAATCTTCTCCTCCAGCGTCATACGTTGGACCATGTCGCGCGCACGTTCCTCGAAAGAGAGCTTCGTATTCTTGTACGCGGGCGCCGAATCTTCTTGTGCTATGGAAAAAATCGCTGAAGTTGTGAGCATCAGAAGAAAAGCAATCATTTTGCGGTTCATAGTCCTCGCAGGGTTGCAGACGGGGTTCGTGCGACTAAGCGATCCTACCAAATCGACGGGGATCAGTTGATCAAGAGAATTAATTTCTGCCGGAGAAAATCACGACTCTCACAAGTTGCAAAGCCTGAGGGTATCCTTTAATCTTTGGACTGACGATTCCTTCCAACCTTGCCGGGATGGCGGAACTGGCAGACGCAGCGGACTCAAAATCCGCCGACCTCCGGGTCTTGGGGGTTCAACTCCCCCTCCCGGCACCAACACTTTAGTAAATTGAATCGCGCTAAAGTTCCTTGATGTAGCACCGATTAGCGACGAGCCTCTTTCGCCCGTCCTCAATCGCTACCTCGGCTTCCTTAAGCATCTCGGTGAAGCCATTTGTGCTCGTCCAATTGGACGAAGCCGTGCTCACGCCAAAATGCATTGATACCCTAAAGCGTTCATCGAATTCCATGCGTTCGACCTTCGAACGGATCGACTCGGCGATCTCGCCGCCTCGAACCCCATCATTCCCGATTAAGAAGGCAAAGAAGCGGTCACCGCGGCGAGAACTGTTATCACCGAAGCGTTCGCGGAGCATCAATTCCAAAGCAATCAGGGTCTTTTCCGGCGAAATGAGTCCGAATCTATCGCGAATATCGTTGATGTCGTCTACCTGACCGAGAATCAGCGCAATCTTGAGCTTGGATTCCAGAGCAGTGTTCAGTAAATCTTTGAAAGCCTTCATCAGCATTTCTCCGGAAGCAGAAGCATGTTAAAGGAACGGTCGGCTTTTGCGACGATATAAAATTTGATGCCGCTCTTAAGAAACTAGATGATCTGGCCAGCGGATCTGCGGCTCGCTGTATGCTTTAACCGTGCGACGTAACACGAGAACGTTAGACGCCGTGATTGCGATCGAGAATGGCGCGTCCGCCCGCCGGCAACCAGTTCGGATCGGGACCGCGGGATGGAGTATTCCCCGGGAATCCTTTTCGCATTTCATCACAGACGGCACTCACCTGGAGCGTTACTCGCAAACACTCAACTGTTGCGAGATCAATTCGTCGTTTTATCGCCCGCACCGGCATGGAACCTGGGAGCGATGGGCCAAGTCGGTACCGGATGAATTCCGATTTTCAGTGAAAGCGCCGAAAGCGATCACTCACCAAGCCCGGTTGAATTGCGGCCTTGATCTGCTGTCGCCATTTCTTGAACAAATTGTTTTTCTCGGTGATAAACTGGGACCAGTTCTTTTCCAGTTGCCGCCCAGCCTCGAATTTGACGAAACGACGGCAAGAAAATTCTTGTCGCTTCTGCGCGCGAATTATTCGGGCGATGTAGTGTGGGAGCCACGCCACAGTACCTGGTTCAACGATCAAAGCAATCAACTGCTAGAGGAATTTTGTATTGCCCGGGTAGCGGCCGATCCGGCGTGCGTGCCCGCGGCGGCACGGCCCGGAGGTTTTGCGGGCGTCGTTTATTTCCGGCTTCACGGGTCTCCGCGTCTTTATTATTCCGAATATACTCAGAGCTTCCTGGACAATCTGGCAGCCCAATTGGTAGATTTGGCCGCTCAAGCGCGCGTCTGGTGCGTTTTCGACAATACCGCTTCCGGATTTGCGATCCAGAACGCTCTTGGCCTCACCGCAAAGCTGCAAGAGGGTCACTGGATCGACGATCAAGCTGCGGCGACTGAGATCCCGCCTGCAGGGACGAAGCTTCGCTCCACATCCGGTCCGAATTCTCATAACCTGAAATAAAAAGCTCACTTTCCTGCGATAACTATTTTTTGATGACTGCCTATACCGTAAGATAATTGTCTGATTGCCGCTTGCTGAATTGCCGGTATTGCGCGGGACTATGGTCGAAAAAATGCCAGAGCAGGTAAAACCCGAGAGCGCGGACGTGGCCTTTCTGCATGGCATCGCCATACGGATGGCTGCGGCGGCCCCGTTCGGCGAAGTGCTGAAAGAAGTCGTGGAGTTTGCCACGTCAGTGGTGAAGTGTGACTCCTGTTTTGTCTATGTCCTCGAAGGGAACGACTTGGTTTTGCGGGCTTCCAAAAACCCTCATCCGGAGGCTGTCGATCGTCTGAAACTCAAGCTGGGACAAGGTATTACCGGCTGGGTTGCCGAACATCGCGAGCCTGTGGTGGTATCGGAAAACGCCTCGGGAGACCGTCGGTTTCAGCGATTTAATGAATTGCCGGAAGACCGCTTTGAGGCTTTTCTTTCTGTTCCTATCTTAAGCCGCAGCCAGTTGGTGGGAGTCGTCAATCTGCAAAATCTTGCACCTCATGCCTACAGCGATCGCGAAGTTACCCTTATTTCGACGATCGGGTTGCTAGTGGGTGCGGAGATTGAACGGGCTCGGCTGGAGAACGAGAATTCCCTGCTTCAGGGCAGACTGGAAACCCGGACTTTTGTAGAACGCGCCAAGGGCATTTTGCAACGCGATCTGAAAATGAGCGAAGAAGATGCGTATCGCATCATGCAAAAAGAGAGCCAGCAGCGCCGTAAATCCATGCGTGAAATTGCGGAAGCCGTGATTGTAAGCGACGATTTGAAGTCCTCCAGAAGCTCCGGGCCGAACAGCTTGCGAGATTAGGAGATCGTATTATGATGATAAAAAATTTGAATTGGACTTTCCCTGTCCCCGACCGCAGAATGCCCCCCAAGTAAGGTTGCACCTTTTTAGTAAACCTTCTTCTCGACGCCGAGAAGAAGCGCGATTCTCCCGGCACGATGCCGTGCCAATTACCGACAAACTTTTAGCTTAAAAAGCAGTCCGGATATTCCGGGCTCCCCGATCCGTCTCAGGCTGGGTTTTGCGCCGCGGCGATAGCGGGAGTTGTGTACCTAAAACAAGTTTTTACTGGTACTGGTTGTGGAGTGAATCTAAGCAGCGGGTAACTGGACCAAATCAAATACTCAACTGAAGGAGCCTAATAAATGTCTGCTATTGCCGAATCGAGAAGACGGCTGTCTATGTCTGAAAAGTTGTCCCGGTTAAGAACACGGCTACGGGACCCTGAGTGGCGCCAGTACGGTAGGGCCTTGATCGCCGGCAAAGCGATGGGGATCGGGCTTCTGTTGTTCATCATCACCGTAGTCACGGGCGTCTTTTTCACTCACGTTTACGCTCAGAGCGGCACGCCGGAGATTAAGGCATCTGACGTAGTGAACCCGTTGAACACGGTTTGGACGCTGATCGCCGCCTTCCTCGTATTCGGAATGCAAGTCGGCTTCACCATGCTCGAAGCGGGCTTCTGCCGCTCGCGCGAAACCGTGAACGTGCTCATGGAATGCGTTGTGGACACCTGCCTTTGCGGCCTCCTTTTCTTCGCCTTCGGTTTCGCTTTCATGTTCAGTCATGGCAACGGCTTCATCGGATATCACTGGTTCTTCCTGCAGGGAGCGCCTGCGACCTACGAGACCTCCGGTGTCGCCTTCCTCGCATTCTGGCTATTCCAGTTCGCCTTCGCTGACACCTGCTCGACCATTACATCGGGCGCGATGATCGGCCGAACCGCTTTCCTCGGCGACTTGCTTTACAGCGTTGCCGTCTCCGGATTCATCTATCCCATCATCGGTCACTGGGCTTGGGGCCCGGACGGCTGGCTGGCTCTCATGGGCAGCGATGGCCATTTCTTCACTTCCCTCGGAATGGGTTTCCACGACTTTGCCGGATCCACGGTCGTACATACGATCGGCGGATTCGTCGCCCTGGCCGGCGCCATTGTCCTGGGTCCTCGCCTGGGTCGGAAGTTCAAACGGGATGGTGGAGCTCCCATGTTGCCGCATGATTTGACCATCGCAGTGAGCGGCGGTCTTCTCCTGTGGTTCGGATGGTACGGATTCAACCCAGGCAGCACACTCTCAGCCATGGATTTTGAAGGCATCGGCCGAGTCGCAGCCAACACTACCCTGGCAGCGTGCGCGGCGGGCCTGACGGCCATGTTCTGGGCCTACATGTCGAGCAAGAAATGGGATGCGGGATTCACTACCAACGGCTTCCTCGCCGGCTTGGTAGCGATCACCTGTCCCTGCTACTGGGTCTCGCCCATGGGCGCGGTCATTCTGGGAGGAGTAGCCGGGGTTGTGGTAGTTCTCGGCGTCGAACTGCTGGAATGGTTGCGTATTGATGATCCTATCGGCGCAGTTCCGGTGCACGGGATTTGCGGTATCTGGGGAACAATTTCCCTGGGTCTGTTTGCCTGCGGCAAGTATGGAGCCACGGGCCCCACCGGTGCGGACAACTCGGCAGCCCTGAAAGGCCTGTTCTACGGCGGAGGCACCCAGGTGCTGAAAGCCCAAATCATCGGCAGTGCCTGCATTACGCTGGCAACTTTTGGGGTGGCTATGGTAGTCATGTATGCGGTCAACGCGTTAGGTTTGTTGCGAGTCACGGAAGAAGGCGAACGGTACGGACTGGATCTGCACGAGCACGGTATCTCGGCTTATCCCGAATACCTGATCTCGGCTCTGGGTGCGCCTAGCGGCATGTCCCAGGAAATGCCGGTACCGATCACCAAAGCCAGCATGGCGACTCAACCATTAGCGCGTAACGTCGGCTAGGGATATACGGGCTGAATCGGCGTAGGAGGCAGAGTAATTCTCTGCCTCCCGCCATGCCCGACACACACTCTCAGGAGAAAAGATGACGAAAATCGAAGCAATCATTCAACCGAACACTTTTGAAGCGGTCAAGGGCGCGCTGATCGAAATTGGAGTGGAAGGGATGACCGTCTCCGAAGTCCGCGGGCACGGCCGTCAAAAAGGCCACACGGAAACCTATCGGGGCCGCGAGTATGGGATTGATCTTTTGCCAAAAATCAAACTAGAACTGGTATTGGGAGACGAATTGGTAAAAAGCGCGATCGACACCATCATCAAACACGCCGCGACTGGGAAGATCGGCGACGGAAAAATCTTCACCTATAAAGTGGAAGAAGCAATCCGCATCCGCAACCAGGAACGCGGCGTGGCCGCGATCTAGATATTCATCATGTGGGGCGGACACTTCGTCCGTCCCGCGTGACTTAGCATTTTTTGGGCGAAAGAAGGTTTGTGTCAAGGCATGGTTTTTGACCGTGCCGCCGTAATCTGGGACCGGGCACTCACTTGTCTCGGTCACCTATCGTTCCGCGTGCGCACCATCCGCCGCCGAACAGATATAAACCACCGGCACCGTTCGAGTCTCTTGCTGATAACGTTTGGCAATCTGCTCCCCAAACGCTGCGGCATCAGCCGCATTCACCAGATTCACCGTCGATCCGCCAAACCCGCCGCCAGTCATTCGTCCACCGTAATATCCGGGCAGGCCTTCCGCCACTTCGACCATCACGTTCAATTCGCGGCAACTAACTTCGTACAAATCCCGCAGGCTGCGGTGGGACTCTCGCATCAACTCCCCGACGCCATTCAAATCGCCACTGATCAGGAGTCGTGCGGCATCATGCACCCGCTGGTTCTCCTGCACGACGTGTAAACATCGGCGATAGATCGTGCCAGGCAAATCTTTGGAGTGTTCTTCGAGCTGCTGAATGGAGACATCTCGCAGCGCGCGAATCTCCGGATACCAATTCTTCAACAGCTTGACTCCCGTCTCGCACTCTTCGCGCCGTCGATTGTATTCACCCCCGGCGTGCTCATGCTTGACCATAGTGTTGCAAATGACCAAGCGAACCTGGTCGGGAATAGGAATCAATTGGAAATCGAGCGATCGGCAGTCGAGCATCAGCGCGTGGCCAGCCTTGCCCAGGCACGAGACAAATTGATCCATAATGCCAACGCGAGCGCCGATAAATACGTTTTCCGACCGCTGGCAGAGTTTGGCAATTTGCGGCAAAGGAAACATCGCGCCGTTCAAGCTAATCAGTGCCAGTGCGCTGGCGACTTCAATGGCCGCGGAAGAACTCAGCCCGGCCCCCATCGGCACCCCGCCGTGCACCAATAGATTTGCGCCATGCGCCGGATGGCCGATCCGTTGCAGCATGACCGCGACGCCCACCACGTAGTCGCTCCATTTGCCCGTGCCATGTTCCGGTAGATGATCGAGATCGAATTCGAACTGATCGGGAAATTCGTCCGAATGTACAACCAGCTTGTTGTCTCTGCGAGGAGAAATGGCAACGCGGGTCGAGAGACCGATGGCGCACGGCATTACAAAACCATCGTTGTAATCCGTATGTTCTCCAATTAGATTTACCCGGCCGGGAGCGCTGAAAATCTTTGGCGGCATGCTGAATAATTCTTCAAAATGCCGGGCCAGTTCTGAAGTGATCATCCTATGAACTCAGACTGTGAATTTATCTGTTAACTTCAAGCACTTGGAAAGAAACAATGGAAGCTTTAAGATGGCGTGTGCAAGCCGCTGTAACCGCTGACATTGCAAAACCATACGGGGCTGTTCGCGTGATGTCAATACGACTTTCGTCGCATTCCAATCGCAGCAAAGCTGAAATGGATTTCACGTTTATTCTCTCTCAAGGCCGCTGGGTTTGAAACTCACTGAAGACTCTCATCGAAGATTCAATCCGCTGACCAATGAGTGGGTCCTTGTGTCCCCGCACCGCGCGGTGCGTCCCTGGCAGGGACAGGTCGATAAGGTCGCGGCGGTCAAGGAACTCGAATACGATCCTGAGTGTTATCTGTGTCCGGGGAATGCCCGTTCAGGCGGAGTGCGGAATCCATTCTACGCTGAGACCTTTGTCTTCGAGAATGATTTTGCCGCACTCAAGCCGAATGTCCCCAAGGACCGTCTGGACGTCGAGAGTAAAGGATTACTGGTTGCCGAAGGCGAACCGGGTGTTTGTCGCGTGATGTGTTTCTCGCCACGACATGACCTCACGCTCGCCACCATGCCATTAAGAAATATTGAAGGTGTAATCCACACTTGGACGGCCCAGTTCGAGGAACTGGGCGCGATGCGCCAGATCAACCATGTGCAGATTTTCGAAAATCGCGGGGCGGCGATGGGTGCCAGCAATCAGCATCCGCACTGTCAGATATGGTCTACCAGTTCTGTTCCTGAAATTCCTCAAAAAGAGTTGGTCGCACAGCGAAGTTTCTTCGACGATCGCAAAAACTGTCTGCTCTGTGACTACGCCAAACTGGAAGAACAGCAAGAAGAGCGCGTCGTCTCGCAGAACGAAAGCTTTGTTGCGCTGGTTCCCTTCTGGGCGGTTTGGCCATTCGAAATCATGATCGTGAGCCGCCGGCACCTGGGAACGCTGAGTGATTTCACTCTGAAGGAAGTCGCTGAGTTCGCCGAGATACTGAAGCAGGTGACATCGACCTACAATCGCGTGTTCGACGCTCCCTTTCCCTATTCGATGGGCCTACACCAAGCACCGACCGATGGCGAGCCGCATCCCGAATGGCACTTCCACGCACACTTTTATCCGCCGTTACTTCGCTCGGCGACCATCCGCAAATTTATGGTGGGATTTGAATTGTTAGGAACGCCGCAGCGTGACATCACTCCAGAAATCGCCGCCGAACGCTTGCGCAAAATAGCCACGGATCACGCGGATCATCACGAATAAATACTTGAGTTTCGTAATCCGTGTGAATCCGCGTAATCCGTGGCCAGGTTCTTTAGTTGACCGTTAAGACAGTCGTGTCGTTCACTCCGTTCAAGGCAGCTTTTATGGTCGTGGTGCCGGTACCTGCGCTGGTGGCCACTCCGGTCGAGTTAATCACCGCAACATGCACATCGGACGAAGTCCAGGTCACCTGATTGGTGATGTTCTGGGTCGTGCTGTCGCTGAAGGTCCCGGTAGCTACAAATTGCTCCGATTGTCCCGAGTTGATGGATGGATTCGCCGGCCCAATGGTGATTGAGGTCAGAGTCGCATTGGTGACGGTGAGTGCGGCCGTTCCCGATTGTGCGGAGAAAACGGCGGTGATGGTTGCATGGCCTACGGCAACGCCAGTGGCCACACCGATGCGGCCCCCCACGTTGCTGATGGTTGCCACCGCGGCAGGGGCCGCTGTCCAGGCAACCGAGTCAGTCAGGTTCTGAGTGCTTCCATCCCCGAATGTGCCGGTAGCAGTAAACGGAATTTGGATCGTCGCAGGAACACTGGCCGGATTCGGCGTCACCGCGATGGATACTAACGGAGAAGCGCTGACGATCAAGTCAGCCGGGTTGCTGGTGACCGATCCCATTTTCGCAGTGATGCTCGTCGTTCCCGACGACTGGCCGGTTACCAATCCAAAGTTGGTGACGGTCGCCACGTTGGTATCAGACGAAGCCCAGGTGGCTACCCCGTTCAGGTTAAAAGTAGTTCCATCGCTGTAGGTGCCGATGGCGGAGTACTGCATGCTGGAAGCGGGGGCCAGCAACGCCTCGGTTGGAGTGAGAGCAATTGATGAGAGTGTCGCGGTATCTACAGTCAGAGATGTCGAACCTTTGACCGTGCCGAGAGTCCCACTAATCGTTGCCGTTCCAGGCGCGACGGCCGTGACGATACCCTTGGTACCGGCAGTATTGCTCACCTTCGCGAACCCGGCATTGCTCGACGCCCAAGTGACGTCATTGGTGATGGTCTGCGTGCTTCCATCGCTAAACGAACCTGTAGCGATAAAAGACAACTGCGTGCCGGCTGCAATGGAGCGGCTCGCGGGTGTCACCGAAATGGAGCTGACGGTCGCATTCGATACCACCAGAGTCACCGAACCGCTGATGCTGACGGAAGTCAACGTAGCCGAGATCGTGGTTTGTCCCGCGCTAACGCCGGTTGCGGTGCTGTTCGTAATAGTAGCCGCGGCCGTATTGGAGGAAGCCCACACCACCTGGTTCGTGATGTTACGCGTGCTGCCGTCGGAGAATGTTCCCACCGCGCTGTACTGAATGGTGGTCCCTTGTGCGATGGTGCGGTCGCCGGGTTGAATCGCAATTGACGACAGATTTGCTGCGGTCACCGTCAACTGAGTATTCCCACTGATGGAGTTCCAGGTCGCAGTAATTGTGCTTGCACCTGTTTTAAGCCCCGTAGCCACGCCGCTGACGGTAATTGTGGCCACATTGATCGTCGAGGAATTCCACGCCGACACATTGGTGATGTCCTGCATAGTGGTGTTGCCGCCGTCCAGGAAAGTTCCGGTGGCGGTGAATTGCCTGACCTGACCAAGCGTAATGCTGGAGTTCGCCGGAGTCACGACTATGGATTGCAACACTCCGTTAGTCACAGTCAACGCCGCGGTGTTGGATATGCTTCCGGAGGTCGCCGTGATCGTCGAGTTTCCGTGTGCAACTGCCGTGGCCAACCCCTGCGTCGAAACCGCATTGCTGATGGTCGCTACACCTGGCGCGGACGAGCTCCAGGTAACGCTCGCAGTAATATCCTTCGTGCTGTTGTCGCTATACGTTCCCGTCGCTTTGAAGGCTTGAGTCGTGCCCGGAGCAATGGCTTTTGTGCCTGGCGTCACGGCGATCGATACCAGAGTCGCGGTCACAGTCAGGGTCGCTGTCCCGCTAACGCCTCCGGAAGTTGCAGTAATCGTTGTAGTGCCGGTGGCCTTGGCGGTCACCAGACCGGCGGCTGAAATCGTTGCCACCCCGGTGTCGGAAGAAGTCCAGGTTGCAGTGCTGCTAAGGTCCTTGGAGCTTCCACCGGCGCTATAGTTACCGGTAGCCGTAAATTGTTCGGTCGCGGTCGTAAGAATCGACAAGCTGCCTGCGGTGACCTGAATGGATTGAAGCACCGGCGTGCTGCCGCCTCCGCCGCCGGAGGACGAGGTGCCGCCGCAAGCTGCTAGTACAGCCAGGAAAATGATTGGAATCGACCGCAAAAGCTTTTTCATGAACTGATGGCTCCTTGATGCTCATTTCTCCTGCGTTACCGCTAAGGAGAATGTAACGCCCAGAATTGGCGTGGCAACCCCAGAGGGTCTTCACTGGCAGGAATGGAGCACGAGGATGTCCAAAGCTTCGAATCGATGTAACCGAAAGCTGATTCAAGGGCTTGCGAATGGTGAAAGGACGTATTCCACACCCGAGGGAAAACTTTTTCCCTCGCCCGAGGGAAAATTAGTTCCCGAGAATCCCCACCACGTAACCGCGCGGAAGTAATCAGAGGGTAATCATTAGTAGTGGTGCAGTTTGAAGCGGGATTCATGTCAGGGCAAGGCTTTTCGGCCGTGCAAAAAAAGCAAAAAAACAGGTATTTAGCCGCTGTGTCGGGACGATCAAAACCCAGCGGCTGAAGCCTTCAGGACTGTGGTTCGGGCGGCATCCCTGAAGCAATGCCCTGACACGAATCGCGTTTAAAACTGCACCGCGATCCAAGACAGCAGGATTTCAGAAGGTATTCTTCTGTTTTTCTTTGCGTCCTTTGTGGATGTTCTTTGCGCCCTTTGCGGTCAAAAGCTTCACCTGAGCCCGGCCAGCGATTCCACCAAATGCTTCAACGGCAATGACGGATCCGCATCCAGCCGCGGCAGTCGGAAACGGTCGGCATTGGCAGAAACAAACTTCCTCCCAAGAGTCACGGCCGTTTGGAATCCCCCTGTTTTCACTGCAGCCGCGGTCCGGTCATCGTAGTCGGCAACGGTCCCATTCGGATAAGCAAAATGCAGTGAAAGAGATCCCAATTCAGCATCCAGCCGTTTCTTTGAACCTGCGATTTCGTCCTGTAATTCAGCGTCTCCGGAAATGCACGTCAGGATGGGATGGGTACGGGTATGCCCTCCAAATTCCACGCCTGACGCATTTAGTTGCCGCACTTCATCCCAGGTCAATGCTTCGTATTCAGGAGGAGCGTTCATGGGTAAGTCGACATCGAGCAACTTTTGTAGCTCCAGAATTCTCGTGTTGCGTTCCTGGCGAGGCAAACGTTTCACACTCTGCGTCACTCCGTCGATGACACGCAAAATCTCACCCGAGATTAGGATTTCCCTGCCTAAGAAAGAAATCGAGGCTCGTTGCGTCCGCTGAAACATATAAGTGATCTGGTCCCACCATGGCCACAATTCGCGATCGATGAAACCGGTAATCACGAAGACGGTCACGGGAATTTTGTATTGCGAGAAGACGGGATGCCCATGCAACAGAAAATCCCGGTAGCCATCGTCAATCGTGACCGCGACCGCATAGTTGGGCAGTACTGGACCGCCGCGCAGGCTGTCGGCGACTTGACGCATGGAAACCGGCTGATAGTGCTTGCGAATGTGCTCGCATTGCTTGGCCAGTTCCGTGTGATCTTCGCCAAAACGGTGATAGACAAGGATCCGGCAGCCCTGTCGATTCAAGGCGCGTACTGCTGGGACAAGTCCCAAGCCGTGAATTGTGGCTCTCATCGCGGATCGCAGCATAGGGAATGATTCGAGTCAGTCTATGGCCGTGCTGAAATTTTCTGTGCCCCTGCGAGCGAACGATACAAGGCGATCTGCCGCTCGACGTAGTGCTCAAGTGTGAATTCGCGTTCAATCCTGGCGCGCGCGGCTTTTCCCATCGCGCGACTTTCGTCTCGATGCTGATAGCACCACAAGATCGCGTCGGCCATTGCCTCTACATCGCGAGCCGGCACGATGATCCCTTCTTTTCCATTCTCCAGGCAATCATTGGCGCCAGACAAGTCGGTTGCGACCACGGGTAGCCCGGTGGCCATGGCTTCCAACACCACCTCAGCCAGACCTTCGGATACGGACGGAAAAGCCAGTAGGTCGGAACCGGCGTAAATTTTAGCGACTTCTGGTGGCGGCAGAATTCCCGCGAACCTGACGGTCGAATCCGCGTAGGAGTGCAGCACAGATCGCGCTGCGGGCCTAACCTCGCCAACCAGCACTAACTCAGCATTGGGAAGCGCAAGGCGCTTCCACGCTTGCAGAAGATAAGCCACCCCTTTCGCCATTTGCACCCGGCCAACAAAACAAACCCGGAAGATCGGCTTTTCTAATGGCGGAGGCGGAGAAAAGAAGTTGGAGTCTACACCGGTTAGTACAACAATCGTCTTTTTTTCCAGACCTCTTTCCGCGAAGCTCTGCCGGGACACATTTGACGGCACAAGAATGTGATCACAGGTTTCGAATTCACGGTCCATTCGACGCAGCAGAACTTCGGGGAGCATGGCGGCGCCCTCCTGGTCATCCACTCCGAAGCGGTGGCATTCCTCAATCGCCGATTGTCGCCACGCCCGGGGATGGCGGGTGCCAATATCCACCAGAGTGACCGCACCCTGCCGTTTGGCCGCGCGCAAACTCGTCAGACAGAATCCCGTACACGCATGAAATATGCTGGTGGGTTCAATCCAATGAGACAGCAGCCAATCCGACAAGAAACCCGTTACCATCACGGGAGGTTTCGGTCGAATCTTCTCCGGCCAACGCGCCCAAGTTCCCCACATCACACGATTCAGCAATTTGTTCGCAGGAAATGTCTTGATCACATGCAGAGATCCATCAGGAGAGGGATCCTGGATTTCCAAAAATAACCCTGGAACCTGCACGCGCCGTAACATGCCGGCGGATAAAAGACGGGTTGCCAAAGTCTTTTGATAGGGGGCCGATGAACCGAGGGCCAGAGTCACGGAAACTGCATCAAGCGGCATCGCCATATCACTGAATATTGAGACGGGAGAAAGCAAAGTTTACCCTACTGGGTTTTGCTCAGGCGAAGCCTGCTCACAGAATATCCTCGAGCATTTCGTAATTTCGTCTTGCATTAGGACGGGAACGGTACTTTACATTCACAGCGACGAGCGTTCGGTATCCCATGCTTGATCTACTCGAAGC
>DATBAX010000234.1:0-20120 GCA_036271275.1 Terriglobales bacterium | reverse complement strand
TTCTTCAAGAAATACTTGAAGGTCCTGCAAGTGCAACCAGGGTGGGACAAAGTGCTCGATGAGGAACACGTGACCCGAGTATTGATGCCCGCTCAGTCTTCACTGACGGTCCTACTCCGGCAATCGCCACAGTGGTCAGTGGTTCATGAAGATGAGACAGCAGTTTTTTTCCGTAGAGTGGAAAGTGATGGTGGGCGCTGAGAAGGTGTTCCACCCTAAACTAGTTTCTCGTTGCAGGCTAGCAAAGCGCTTAACTTTTTCTAAAGCCCCGTTAAGCCGTAAGATCACAGCATGACTGACAACAAACAGAACGAATGCTGGCCCGCACTTCCTTTCGCGGAATGGAAAGATACTTATGCCACGTTGCACATGTGGACCCAGGTTGTCGGCAAAGTGCGTCTCGCGCTGGGGCCGAATCTAAATCATTGCTGGGGCGTCGCATTCTACCTAACGTCGCGTGGTTTGACGACGTCGCCGATCCCGTACGCCAAGGGAGTTTTCGAGGTCCAGTTCGATTTCATTGCCCACAACCTGGAGATTACGACCAGTCTTGGTGAGAGCAGGACGTTTCGTCTGGCTCCGCGCACTGTCGCGGAATTCTACGCGGAATTTATGGACGCACTGCATTCGCTTGGAATCGAGGTCAAGGAATGGGCCATGCCGGTGGAAGTGCCCAACCCGGTACGCTTCGATCTGGACACGAACCATTCCTCTTATGACCCAGAATATGCGAATCGCTTTTGGCGGATTCTTGCCAGCGTGACGCCAGTGTTTCAGGAATTTCGAGCGGGATTTATTGGGAAAGCCAGTCCGGTCCATTTTTTTTGGGGTAGCTTTGACTTATGTGTGACGCGATTCTCGGGACGACGGGCGCCGGAGCGTCCAGACGCCGATAGAATCACGAAAGAAGCGTATTCGCACGAAGTCATCAGCGTAGGATTCTGGCCGGGTGACGGAGAAATCATCAAGGATGCCGCCTTTTATGCCTATGCTGCGCCCGAGCCAGCGGGTTTTAAGGAAAGCGTGGTGCGTCCGGCTGCTGCTTTTTACAGTAAAGAAAAGAGTGAGTTTTTTCTGATGTATGAAGATGTGCGATTGGCGGCGTCGCCGGAAAAAGCCTTGATGGAGTTTTGCCAGAGCACCTATGAAGCCGGGGCTAATTCTGGAAAGTGGGATCGGGCGGATCTGGAACGCTAGGACGTGACGCGCTTTGATTAACGAGTATCGATGTCGAATCCCAGGATTGCATTGACTTCGACCGGTTGATTTCCCCGCAGCACAGGACTGAATTTCCACCCAGGCAAGGCGGTCATGACTTTTGCGGTCATCTCCACTGCTCCGGATTCGAGCACACGCGCATTCTTGACGATTCCGGTACGATCCAGAACGCAAGCAATGACCAGTCGTCCGCGCTTCATATTAGGGGGCGCCACAACGCTGGCCCGCATAGGGCGCGGCGCGGTGAGATCTTCGCCGCCATGCCCGACTGAATTTGGGTCGGCGAATTCCATCACCGCCGTTCCGAGATTGGTGTCAATGTAGATGGTGTAAACCTTGTCGCCCTTAAGAGTGCCGTAAAAGTTAAACGCGCCACCCGAACGCGACGATGCCACAACCGTGATTCCGGGACGATCATCCTTCTTCGTGGTCAATTTTTCAGGATCGGACGGTTGATTTCCATTGGTGCCAAAGCTCGGCAGCGTAACAATGTTGCTGCCTCCGCTTACCGAAACCCCAGGCATGGGAGGCTTCGCGGTGGTTCCATTACCAGCTCCGCCGGTTCCTGCGTACGGCGATATTCCGGAGTGCGCCGTGGTGTCCGAGCCACGACCGTCGCCACTCTTTCCGGCGCCTGCGTCTTTACCCGTTAGTCCGCTGCCAGAATCCGTGCCACGGCCAATGCTGGACCCGCCGCCTGATCCGCCCAATCCAGGTGTTGCTCCTCCCGATGGAGAAAGAGCCAAAGCGCCTGCCGGAGTATTTGCCGGCACGCCCTGCTTGGATCCCGGCTGGCTGGAAACAACCACGCCAGTTCCAGCAGTGCCGCTTCCACTATCTTTCGGAGGGGCCATGACGCCGGCGTCTGTCGGGCTACCCAGGCCTTTGCCTCGATTGCCGCGCGCCTCGCTCGATCCGCCATTCAGGGTCGGAGACGGCGGCACCACGGCGGCGCTGCCACCGAGTCCAGCAGAAGCCTGCCGCTGGGTTGAACCATTGTTTAACTGCACCATGGGTGGCACTACGGTCGCGCCGCCACCCAGTTCGTTGGATGGGCGACGTTGCATGGATCCATCGTTGAGTTGAGCAGTCGGTGGCACCACCGACGTATTGGTACCCATTCCGCCGAATGTTCGATGGTCTCTCGAATTGCTGGCCACCTGCGCGGGCGGCGGAACGACCTGACTGTGTAGGTCCTCCGCGCCGAAGCCTGGGCCCGGAGTTACTTTTTCGTGCGTGAGCTGCGGCGGGGGCGCGACCACGGCCGGGGCAGGCAAAGTCAATCGCGGATTTTGCGAGCTGAACTTTTCGGGCGCCGATACCGGCGGTGGAACAACCTGCATCGGTTGGTTGCCCGGCATTCGTGGAGAAGTGATGTCCCGCTGCGGAGCAATCGGCGCGGGTGCAACCACGCTCGCGTTTAGGGTGGGGGCCGATCGCATCTTTTCGTTTTGAACTTCCGGGGACGGTGCGATGGCTTGCATCTGCATGTGTTGCGCGCGTTGCGATGACTTGAGTCCTTCGACCGGAACCGGCCCGGGATTCGCTTTGTAGGCAAGCAGATTGGCAACCGCTGACTCGGAGCGTGGCAGGTTTAATCTGGGCGCATCGACTACCCTCTCGTGCAATACCTCGCCGCGTGCCACGCGAATCGTCTGCGTCGGATGATGGGCCTGATGGCCTCCGCCACGCCCGGAGCGTCCGGCACGCGTACCGCCTGTATCTTCTGTTCGGGGCAGTTCTTTGCCACTGTAATAAACGATTTCGGGCTTAATGAGCGCTGTCGGCTCAAGTGAACGCATCTCCGCCAGATGGGTCGACAACATGATGAGGGCAACAACAAACGCTACTTCGAATACCCAGGAAACCAACATCCCACGGTAGGGAAACAATCCTACCGGAGCTTCGCCGGAAAGCGCCTCGGGTGAGCGGCTGAGCGCGGGACGAATCGCTGTGCGGAATTCGTGCCAGGGGGACGACCATTCCACCAGAAAATTGGGTGCGTCGTTCACTTACCGGCGGCCTCCGGCATTTTCCCGACCGCAATGTCGATTTCGTCTCCGAGCGAAGTGCCGGTGGATTGGATTATGTTTCCAGGCAATTCCAGTACCGAGGCCGCCGCTAGACGAACCGGCGCCATCCGCCATGGCTTCAGTTCATTTTCGATATGGACTACGATCTTGTCACCATTCAGATAAATCACGTCGATTGGGAATCGCATGCCGAAAGTATGGACTCCATGACAGGGAACGATCCACAGGCCGCGTCCTGCAGGAAAATTGGCGGCATCGGTCCACATCAAGCCACGAAAGCGGGACCAATGCGTCCCCGCAATCGACATCTGAGTGGCTAGATGGGCTTGGCGCGTCCGATTGAACGCATATCCCGTGGACCCCGGTGACGACATCACAACTCCTAAATTGGCAAACTCTTGGGGGAGTTTGGTGATTGGCGGTGTCCTAGTGTCCCTGCATGAGCGTGCGATACAACTGAATCATTGCCGGGCCCACGCTCACAATCAGGATCGAAGGCAAAATGAACACGGCAAGGGGAATAACCATTTTGATCGTGGTCTTGGCGGCAGCTTCTTCGGCCCGTTGCCGCCGTTCCGTGCGCAACGAATCTGAATGTACCCGCAACGCCTGCGCGACACTGGTACCAAAGCGATCGGTCTGGATCAATGTAGCCACCAGTGCGCGGACATCATTGACGCCAGTACGCTCCGACAAATTTCGCAAAGCTTCGGACCGCGGTTTGCCGGCTCGCATCTCCAGATTGACCAGGTGAAATTCGTCGCTTAACTCAGGGTGCGCATGCCGAAGGTCCTCGCCGACTCGCATCATCGCCTGGTCCAGCGCGAGGCCGGCCTCCACGCAGATGACGGTAAGATCAAGGGCATCCGGCAATCCAATGGTTATGAGGTGCTGACGTTTCTTGATAAGCCGCTTGAGGATGAATCGTGGCAGAAAGAAACCGAATGCCGGGACTCCAACCAGCAAGAACAGGGAATTGCCGCCCATGACCAAAACAATGGCCAGCCCAAAAATCGCCATTCCCACGCGGCTGCCGACGTACATGCTCACATGGCGGGCATCGCGAAATCCGGCCTGAATCAGCCAGGCGCGAGTTCGTGATACCTCGCTGGGTGATAAAGGCAGAGCCTTGCTGAGCGGATCGAGCGCTTGTTCCAGCCGGTCTTTGAATGCTGGTTTCTCTTCCTTCTGCGCCTTCTGAAAACTGAGCGAGCGCAGACGGGAGCCGAGCACCGACGAAGGCGCGTATGCCGCCGCTCCAAAGGCAAATACTGCCAGGGCGATGGTGAGAAACAGCAAGATTGCCAGTGCAAGAGCCATACGTCAGACCTGAATCTGAATCACCTTCCGGATAATGAAATAACCCATCGTCTGCAATGCGATTCCGATCACCAAAAATGTGTGACCGATGGGATCCGTAAATAGCGGACGGATGAATTCGGGACTTACCAGCTCCAGAGTCACAATGATGACGGGAGGCAATCCCATCAGCAGCATCATAGTTAACCGGCCCTGGGCGGTATAAACCCGGACCTGCCGCAAAATCTTGAAACGTTCTCGTATTACGTAAGAGAGATTGTCCAGTATCTCAGCCAGGTTGCCGCCGGTCTCGCGTTGCAGCATCACGGCTGTTACGAAAAACTTCACGTCCACCAGGGGAACCCGTTCGGTCAGATTGATGAGCGCATCTCTTACTGGCAAACCGAATTTCTGCTCTTCAAACAATTTGCGAAATTCACTGGCAACCGGCTCGGAGATTTCATTCGAAATCAATTCGATCGCAGTGGTAAAAGCGTGACCGGCGCGGACCGCGCGTGCCAGAGTATCGATGGCTTCCGGAAATAGTTCCTCGAATTTCTGGAATCGTTTGGATCGACGATAGGAAGCGTATGCGTAAGGAAGAAATGCACCGATCGCCGCGCCCACGCCGGTGAATATCGTGGATTCCTGGGCCGGGATGTTCATGGTGGTACTAACCAAGAGCGCCAGGATGCCGCCAGCGACCGTACTGATCGCGCACAGGATCAGGATGTTGCCGGCGCGGATGCCCATGTCCGCCTGGGTAAGCATCGTCTGCAAATTGGAGACGCTGGCTGACCGGCGCAGAAGAGTGTCGAGCGCCGGAATCCGGCTCAGCATTTCGTCGCGCAGTAGGGCCAATTCGCTGGTGGACTCAATTTCCGCGGTCTTTTCCACCGAAGCCAGACGGTCTCGCAGCAGCCGTGCCTGTGAACTTCGCTGGTCGAGGAACGACCCCACTGCGAAGGCCCCGAGAGCCACCACGGCAAATACGAGAATGACGATAATCAGCAGCATGCGTAAAAGACCGGACTGGTACTAAACTTCCATCGATGATTCAAAGATCGCCGAACGCAACTTGTGTCCTCCGGTTAATAGGCGTTCCGTAAATTTGGGCCGGATCCCCGTGGCGCGGAAAACTCCGCGTACCTTCCCATTTTCATCGATCCCTTTGCGCTCGAACACAAAAATATCCTGCATCGCGATCATATCGCCCTCCATACCGGTAACTTCGGTAATGGTTATGACCTTGCGCGTGCCATCCGCCATGCGCGCAATCTGCACTACGCCATGGATCGCGGAGGCGATCTGGGACCTCATCGCTCGTTCCGGAATATTCAAATTGGCCATGGAGAACATATTTTCCAGGCGGGCGAGAGCGTCGCGCTGGGTATTGGCGTGGACGGTCGTCAGCGAACCTTCGTGACCCGTATTCATCGCCTGCAACATGTCAAAAGTCTCTTCGCCACGGACCTCACCGATCACTATGCGATCAGGCCGCATACGCAAGCTGTTGATGACCAACTGCCGCTGCCTTACCGCGCCCTTACCTTCAATGTTTGGCGGACGGGTTTCCAGGCGCACTACATGTTCCTGCTTCATCTGCAATTCGGCGGCGTCTTCGATGGTTACGATTCGTTCTGAGTTTGGAATGTATCCGGAAAGAACATTCAGCAAAGTCGTTTTGCCGGCTCCGGTTCCTCCGGAGATCAACATGTTCATGCGGCCCTTCACCATGGCCGCGAGCAATTCAAGCATCGGCTCAGTGAGACTTTTGTTCTCCACCATGTTGCGGCCGGTAATAGGATCACGTCCGAAACGGCGGATGGACAAGCAAGGTCCGTCAATGGCTAATGGGGGAATAATGGCGTTAACGCGTGATCCGTCGGGAAGACGCGCGTCGACCATCGGCGAAGACTCATCGACGCGTCGCCCCACGCGAGAGACGATGCGGTCAATGATCTGCATCAGGTGGGCATCGTCTTTGAAACTTAGCCCGGTTGGTTCCAGTTTCCCGGCCCGCTCCACGTAGACCTTATCGAAGCGATTGACCAGGATGTCAGAGATGGTGGGATCTTTAAGCAACGGTTCCAGCGGGCCCAAGCCAAAGATTTCGTCGAGAATTTCCCGGGCCAGCCGCTCGCGCTCGGCAAAGCTGAGCGGTACAGCCTCGCTGTTCACGGTGTTGCGGATCAGCAGCAGGACTTCTTCGCGGGCCGCGTCATTCGGAGTGCGCCCGAGTTTCTCTAAATCCAGACGATCAAGGATTTTGCGGTGGAGGTCCGCTTTGACTTGCTGGTATTCGGTCCGTTCGAAGGCTTGCAGGTTCGCCATGGGTTACCTAACTGATTTTAAACAACGACCAGGCCGCGCGCTTTACTGGCGCATCATTCTGGGTCAAGCTGGCAGCCAGGCCGATAAAAGTGCGGGCCATTTCGGAATGGTTATGCTGCATGACCGGTACTCCCCGGTCGATGGCCGTCGATACCGCAAAATACTGATTGGGAATCTTCCAGAGCAATTTGATTCCAGCCGCCGCTTCGGCGTCGGATTCAGTGAAACCTGGAATTTTCCGGAAGCGATTGAGAACGAGATGCAGTCGCTCCCGTCCTCCGGTCTCCCCCAAATACTGCTGGATCTTAGCCGCGCTCCATAACGATGCTACATCGGCATGGGCGACCAGCAATACTCCTTGGGACATGTTACTTACCAGCCGGGTGGTAGCGTCGACCCGCATGGATGCATCCACCACGACGTACCGGTAATGACTCACCAGCATGTCAAAGAGCCGGGCAAATTCCGAAGTGGAGGGTTCGATTGGCAGCGGAACATTGGTACCGGCCAGCAATTGCAGCCCACCGCTGTGCCGGGTGGTAAAGCTCTCCAGCAAAGAACTGTCCATGCGATGCAGATTTCTAAGCGCATCTCCGATGGTGAACGTCGGCTTCAGGTTCAGATGCAGCGCAGCGTGTCCCAGGGGAGCCATATCGACCAATGCGACATTGCCATGGGCAGACTGTAGGGCCAGCGCTAAATTGACCGCAACCGTGGTGGCCCCGCTGCCACCCTTGGCGTTGACCACGGTAAAGACCCGTCCGCGAGTTTCTTCGCGTTGTACTTTACGTTGTGCGGCAGTGAGCCGGACGAATGCTTCTAAAAGGTCCGTAGTCGTGGTGGGGCGCTCAATGAACTCACGCGCACCCGAACGCATAGCGCTGACAATGACTTGAGGCTGGGACATGTTGCCGATGGCAAACACGGCGGAACCGGGAACTTCGTCATGCAGCAATTCCACCGCGCGCAGCGCGCCCGCTGCGTTATCCGTGGGTATATCTACAAGGATTGCGTCGACTTTCGCGCCTTGAATGCGACGCATGACCGGGTCCGTGCCGGCCACGGGAAAAGTGGGAGAGGTCTGTACCGTCTTCGCCACGCCGGTGCCGTCGACCAGCACTTGCAGCACACCGCGTTGCTCACTGTCGGTTGCGAAGATGGCTACGGAAAGCTCAGGCATATTTCTATTTCAACCTCTATTTCAGACCTGACGACTTCGGACTGTCGAACTTTTCTTTGTTGAGAAACGGTTGTGGAACTTTGGGGGCCGCGGGAGCTTCGTTGTTCGGAGAAATCCGGTGGACTGTGCATAGCACCATCAACTCCGTCTTGCTCTTCTGTAGATTTTTGCTTTTGAACAAATTGCCCAGGATCGGAATATCACCAAGCCCTGGCATTTTGCTGGCAATGCTGGTCAACCGGTTATCCATCAAGCCGGCAATCACAAAGCTCTGTCCGTCCTGAAGTTCAAACTCGGTGTCTGCACGCCTCGTACTTAGGGCTGGAACGGTAAACCCAGAGATCGAAAGACCGTTGGTGAAATCCAGTTCACTCACCTCAGGCACCACTCTGAGATGAATATTTCCGTTTGGCATGATGACCGGAGTGAATCTGAGTCTTACGCCGAATTCCTTGAAGGAAATGGAAACCGCGGTGAATCCCTGTCCGGGCTGGACGATCGGGAAGGGAAATTCTCCGCCGGCCAGAAAGCTGGCTTCCTTGCCATTCACCGCGATCAAGTTGGGCTCCGCCAAAATCTGCAAAAGACTTTTTTGTTGAAGCGCTTCGACAACCGCACCGAAGTTGATGTCACTGCGAAAGAGAAAAAGATTCAGCGCATTGGTGATGTTGATTTGCGGCGGGGTGGCGGACGTAGTGGTTGTGGTCGTATTTCCGGTCGTTGCCGTGGTAGTGCCGGCGGTGGAGACGGAAGTCCCCCCGAATTGTCCCGTCGAGCTGATCGCAGTGGTGTGGCCGGCGCCCGGCAGGAAGAAGTTCGTCCCCAGTTGCAGAACGGCGCTTCGGTCTACTTCAGCAAATTTAACTTCCAGGAGAATTTCCTGCGCTCCCACCGGCCCGAAGGTCAGTACGTTCACCACGTTCTTCGAATAAGCTTCTGCGATCATTCCGGCGCGCTTGGAGATGTCTTCGGTAGTGACGTGACCGGACAGAACAATTGCCGAGCGCGACGGAGTCACTTCGATTTGTTCATCAGGGAAGATGCGCTTTTCTTCCTCAGCGGCGGCGCTGACGTCGACATCCACGCGCAGGTCGAAGCTGCGGGAGCGTTCCAGTTCATCCCAGATAAGCAGCGAGACTTCACCTGCGGATCGGCCGTGCACCAAAATCTGCGTCGGAGCGACCACGACTACATCGGCAACCGTGGGGTCCGTCACCGAAACTCGTTTCAGGCGTTCCGTGGTATTGATGAGCAGCGATTTGCCGACCATTACACGCAGGGGCGCTGCACCGGCGCTGGCTGTCTCGGGCTGCGGGGTGGGAGCACCGACTGCCGGAGCTTGCGGCTGTGCCTGTTCGGACGCCGGCTGCGCCGATGGTGCGGCCGAAGCGGGTGGGGCCGGGTCGGTTGTTTGACCGGCTGCCATGGCGCAGAGCAGGCACAGAATCGCCAGGACATTCCACCACGCGCTGCTGATTTTCACTTTCGGTCCCGCCCATTTTCTGGAGCTGATGGCCATGTTTTCTAACCTCTTGCCCAAGTCTCGTTAATCAAGTCTTGCTAACCCAGCCTCGCCATCAATCCGGCGTTACGTCTTTCTTGTCGGTCCCGCGATAAACCTCGATGGAATAAACCCGGGGAGCCGGCGGAGCCACGACTGCATTGACATGCTTCGATTTTGTTCTCACCACCGGAGCCGCAGCGGCGGGCGGCCCGCTTCTGTAAAGTGAGTTGGTGGTTGCGGATGCCACGCTTTCCTGTTTGGTATCGAGTGGATTGCGCAGCGCCAATTGAATGTGTCCCTGGGAACTGGCCAAAGTGAGCTTCTGAGCGTCATCCGGAGAAACCAACAGCGTAATGACCGGGGTGCTTTGGGGCTCGCCTGCGGAATTGCGCTCCAGTTTTTGTCCCGTGGCGATGACTGCCACGTTTTCCAGCACAGTCGTGGTCTGCTGTTCACCGGAATTTCCAGGATTGCCCGTCAGCAAAACATCCACGTGGGTTCCGGGAATCACGAAACCCGCGACCGCTACAATGTCGTTCACCCGGACGGACATCGCGCGCATGCCCGGCGGGATCAAAGACGGAAGCCCATATCCGGAATTCTCTCCGGCAAGCCGGTTCGGCAGGATGAACTCCCCGGCAGAAATCGGCAGGATAGCTCCCCGTCCCAGGACTTGAGATTTTTTGGAATAGTACCCTTTGGGCAGCGTGGCGGCGGGAAACTGAACCAGTTTCAGGTCACTGTCAGCGATCTTTGTGCCTACTTGAATGTCATCCGCGGCAATGACCACGCTCTCACCCACCACCGAAGCCGAACCTGGTTTCGCCAAATTCTTATAGACGAGGAACGCCACAAATCCACCCAACAGCAAAGCCACAAGTCCGATAAAAAATAACCGGTTGCGATTCATAATCGCTCCTAAACAACGAAATCGCCGGGCTCCGCCGCGGCTCTACCAAGGGATGACAATGCTACCAGTACCCGTTACTTTTCGCTTAATATCCAGTACCGCCTCTTAAATCAATTGGATAGGCAGAGTAATCCATTGCATTCAGTGCAATTTGTGCGCTATCTCAGATCTCCGAACCCAAATTCCTTTGGTTCCAAAATCAATAACTTACAAGGAGATAGAGAGATCCGGAAATATTCTGTCCATCATACCCTGATGCGTCTCCGGGCGAGCGACAATTTCTTGCATAGTGGGGGTGGGATTGTTCCTTCCAAGGCACTAGTTTTTCAGATAGGAACGGCTGGGACAGTTCGATTCAGGACGTTTCGAGAGCCGGTTTTCTCCACAGGATAAATCCCAAGATAGCCAGGAGGCCCAGAGGTAGCAACGGGCTGGTGTAGAGCGGGAGCATCCAAAATCGAACCAGCTTGGCGTTGGACATCCAAATTGCCGCGATCGACAAGCCGAACGCAGCAATCCAGCCCCATGCCAGTAGAACCCATGCGGCCACGAATAGCAGGCGTGCCGTTCGGCTGAACTGACAAATGGAATGTCGATATCGAAGTAATAGCAAAAAGCCAGGCAGCAATAAAAGCTGGGTATGGGGGGCCAAAGTGGGGACGACCACCAACGTAGCGGCCAATACGAGACCCGATGCCAGCAAGAACTGCGTCGATTTTGCCGGATTTGCCCGGCATCGCCAGCAAAGTATGAAAACCACAACAGCCAGTGCTGCGCCGACCAATGGACCGATTCTTGGTGAAAACCACACATCAAGCAGCGAGTGGCCGTAGGTGTATTGCTTATAAGCCCGAAGGATTCCGAAGAAATGCGAGATCCAACCTGGCTCGAGCCATTCGCTACTCAGAATCAGAAACAACATCGTCGCCAAAAAACTCCAGGCGAACGAACGCCGCTTACGCCAATCAGCAATCGTCCAGATCGCGAGCCAGGGGAGCAGCAAGAAAATAAATTGCGGTTTGATGGTTGCTGCCGCCATCAGAATGCCGGCAAGAATTAAATGATCTGCCGCGAGCGAGGCCAGAGTCGCTGCTACCAGAAATGCCGCCAGCAGACTCAGATTTTGCAGCTTGATTCCCTGCAAGACGGGAAAAGTCCCTAGAGTGAACAGCGCAAGCGTTACTAGTCCGGATGAAGGCAATTGCCAATTCAAGGCTTTAAGCCAAAGCAAGATGCTTAGCAAGGTCAGTGCTAAGAATAAGCACGCGAAAATAATCCGCACGGTCGCGAACGGCAAGTGCAACGTCGGCCACATCAGAAAAACGACATAGAGTGGATACGCGAAACCTCCCGACAACTCCGCTGGATCGCCGGTAGTCGTTGTGGAGACGGGCGCTCCGTAAATCATCGTCTGAATTTCCCGCGCGATCTCAAGGGTGTAAGGCTGGCGGCCATGCAGAAATATTTCATGAGCGGTCCACCACTGTGCGTAGAGATCGGAAAAGTGGGCCGGCTGATTGGCGCTCCAGATGTGCGTGACGTAGTGCCACATACTGAATGCCGAAACGACAGACAGAATCAACCACAGCCAGCGCCGGGAATATCTATTCATGCCTGGGTCCGCCTGCTAATCCACATCGAAAACTCGCGGCCATCGACCAAGGCAATTGCCGCAATCGCAACCAGGACGCCGCCTAGTAGATCGACTGCGTAGTGCCACTCCAGCAATAGGATGGCGGCCACGAGAAGCGCGTCGTATGCGGCCAGAACCAAAACGATCCGCTTCCAGCGCCGGAGAAACCAAAGTGCAATCAGCGGTTGCACAACGTGCATGCAGGGAAACGCGATGTAGTAATCAGTGGAGATGCGGCGCAGTGGCGTGTGATTCCATAGTGCTTGCGAGTTCAAGATCGACTGCTTTTGGATCGCGTAGGTTTGCAGCGTATTTGGAAAGTCAGAAAAATGAATGGCGCAAAGATAATATGGACCCTGGCTGGGCCATAGATAGAACAAGGCCAACGCCAGATAATAAGCGGTCAGGATGGCGCCAACAAATCGGAATCCGCGCGATTTTCCGTAAATGAAGCTAGTAAGAAGCAGGGCAGCGCCTATCTGCGCGAACATCCCAAAATAAATAAACTCCAGAAAGCTAAAAAACGAAACTGGAAATACGTGTGCTGCCCAGTGGCAGAGGGAAGAAACGGAATTGCCATGGAGTAGCCATTTGTCCATGGCGCTGAATGTCGAATCGGCAGAGCCGAAAAAGCGTAGTGAGAGAATGACATCGTTGTACGCGAAGATCAGCAAGAATCCGGCGAAAAGATAGCAAGCCGGAACGAAAACTGCCGTCAGCGTTTTTACCAGATCTCCTGATTTAAGCCGCTCGCGGAATTCGAGGATGGCAATCGTATCTACGGTCAATAGCAAAGCCTGGGTCCAGGTGAGCCGCCAAACCAGAATCGCGAAAAAAACCACAATAAATCCGACACGGGCTTTATCTTGCCGCAATCGTTGAATTGCCGGGCCGAAAGTTTCCTGTCTGGGAAATCCAATCAGATACAACAATGTTGCGACGAAGATCGATTGCGCCGCGAGCACGAGCCAGAATGCGGACGCGAGTTTTTCCCAATCAAAGCTGACCGGTAGATTCAAGCTCTTCAGGCAAGGGATTAATGCCAGTCCCAGCAACGCGCTGATCCAATAATGAAATCCGCTGAAATCTCTCTTGGTCCGGGCCGTCAATTTGTCTCCCGCAGTGGCTTCGGGGCGAAAAAACGTCCAAGCACCACTACCAGCATCGGCAAATAGATAAAGCAGACAGTCCATCTCCCGACTTCAACGTAACTGTGGGGCGTGTGCCGCCAACGCCAGATTCCCGGCGCCCAGCTAAAGAAGACGGTCCAGATAATTGCCCGTCGCGTTTTCGGGATCAGCCAGAGGATCAGGGTGTCGTAAAACCAGCGCTGCGGCATGACGGCCATCAGCAACAGAAGCATTGCGTCCCGGTCGCGATAGCGCAATAGTGCCAACGCGACGAGAAATCCGGGAAAGATTAGCAGCGGAATAAAACGTTCATAGTGGCCGGTATTCGCGATCCAAAACATTGGCCAACTAGGCATGATCGCCAGGCTGAGCAGCAGGACGGCAACACATGCCACAAACCCGCGCCGGGTTAAACGCGTGAGGGCCACCGGCAAACCCAGTTGCGGCTTGGCTAAGGTTGCTGGCAACAGGAAAGGGAAGAACGCGCTCGCCATAATGAGCGGCGGCCATTGCGCCGTCAGGATTCCTGCCCAGTAGGGATAAGCCAGAAAGATCAGCAACCGGTGGTATCCGTGACGGCTTAGTCCGAAGGCCAACAAGCCGGAACTAACGCCATAAAAAATTCCGGCTGCGATTTCCGGACGCATCCAAACAAATGGCAGCCCGAACAGAGCTGCAGGCAGCGGGTATAACTGCAATGGCGAGCTATATGGATTCTTGTGGGCCAGTAAATCCTGGGCTGCGCGGATCGCCCAGGTGAAATCGGCTGCGCCTAGTTGGAGCCGGGTAAGCAGCAGCCAACAGAAGAACCCGGTTGCCAATCCGATACCCGTCGCTATCAGAATTCGCAATCGCACGGAAAGTTGTCCGCATAAGTTGTAACATGAAGCGATTTTGTGGCCGCCACTTTGTTAAAGAATCAAAAACTCGGTTTGCTCGTCGCGCTCCTCTTTACCGCCAGCATGTGGCTTTATGTGGAGCGAGTGATGATTCCACATCAGGTGTCCGCGGCCGCCGCCGACGGCTCGCCGCGCGGAAGCTTGTCCGATCTCTATCCGCGCTGGCTGGGTGCGCGCGAGTTGCTGTTACATCACCGCGATCCCTACAGTCCGGAGATAACACGCGAAATTCAGATCGGATATTACGGGCGCGCGCTCGACCCTACACGCCTAGGCGATCCAAAAGATCCGCAAGCCTTTGCCTATCCTGTGTACGTAGTCTTCCTGATTGCGCCCACGATCGGCTTTCAGTTTTCTGCCGTGCAGGAAGTCTTTCGCTGGTTTCTGGTGATCCTAACGGCGGCTACGGTCCCGATGTGGTTACGGGCATTCCGCTGGCGTCCTTCACCCACGGTCATCGCAATATTAATGATTCTCGCCCTGGGATTTTTCCCGGCCGTACAGGGCCTCAAACTTCAGCAATTGACCCTGGTCGTGAGTGGATTGATTGCAGGATGTGTTGTTCTGTTAGCGGGCGGCCACCTTTTGCTGGCGGGTATTTTGCTGGCGCTCGCGACCATCAAGCCACAGCTGGTTTTGCCGCTCGTAATATGGCTGGTGCTCTGGGCGTGCAGCGATTGGCGGCGGCGGCAGCGATTCGTTTGGGGTTTTGCCGGAACCATGGCATTGTTGCTGGCTGGCGCTCAATGGGTGCTCCCGGGATGGATTGGAAGTTTTCGGAACGCTCTCCACGCATACCGTGAATATACCGGCCTGCCCATCTCCGTGCTTGCTACCGTGACCACTCCGACGCTGGGGAAAGTTCTTACCGTGATCCTGATATTGTTCCTGGCGATCGGATGTTGGCGAGCCCGGCATGCCGCTGCTGATAGTTCGGCTTTTGCCCTTATTTCTTCGCTGCTACTGGTCGCGACTATCGTGATGATCCCTATGACAGCGTTTTACAATCAAGTTTTGCTGTTGCCGGGAGCCTTGCTGTTAGCGCGGAATATTGAGTTCTTCCGCACGAAAAATGCACTGACTCGCATAGCTTTTATGGTCTCCGGCCTGGTTTTCTGTTGGCCCTGGTTGGCCGGTCTTACCCTGGCATCGGCTTCCTTCTTCTTGCCCGCGGGATCGGTCCAAAAATCGTGGTCGGCACCGCTTTGGAGTAGCATGATGACGCCGGTCGTAGTGCTTTTATTGCTCGTGCCGCTTGTCAGTACTGTCCTTCGCGAGCAACGCTGAGGTATGCTAGCTGCTTCAAAGCTTTGCCCAACGCCCTTGGAGCGTGAAATGGACTTGAAGATCGAAACGCGCCAGGTGGACGGGGTCACCATCCTCGCTTGTCAGGGACGAATTGTGTTCGGCGAAGAATCCGGCAACTTACGCGACACGGTTACCCAGCTATTGAATTCAACGCGTCAGATTCTGTTGGATCTCTCCGGAGTAAATCATGTGGACAGCGGTGGCTTGGCCACCATGGTGAGCCTCAATTCGTCGGCGCGCGCGGCAGGTGCGGAGTTAAAGCTAACCGGGGTGGGGCATCGGCTGCATGATGTGTTGCAGACCACACGGCTGGATCGCTTGTTTCAAGTTTACGAAGACGAGCAGCAAGCCTTGGCGTCATTTAAAGAAGTTAAAGTAAAAGATTAACGGTTCAATTTAGAAAGCAGCGGTTCCACGACAAATGGCTTTTCAGACAATCACGGGTCAAGGGTCGGGCGTATCTTCGGGAGTTTTTCCCACGCTGGTTTTCGTCCAGGGCAACGAGCAGCGCACGATTGTGCTTGAACACAGCCCGTATACCGTTGGCAGAAAAGTGGACAAGGATTTGGTCATCGCCGATCCGCGCGTGTCGCGTGACCACGCCATGATCGTGTCGGAGAACGGGCAGTTTGCCGTCATCGACCAAGGCAGCAAACACGGTACTTACGTCAACGGCGAACGCATCGACCGGAAAGTTCTGGAAAAAAACGATCGCATGGAATTCGGCGTTCGTGAAGTGGTCTACATCGTTTTCAATCCCCAACATGGGACTTCAAATACAGCACGCGATTTCTTAAGCCAGATTTCCGGGATACATATTTCCGATGAAACGACCGATCTTGAAAAGCTGACTTTATTTCTGGAAGCGGCCCGCAAATTAAACACCACTGGCGTCCTCGACGAGATCCTGGTGACCTTGCTGGATACGACGTTGAAGCTCACTCGCGCCGAGCGTGGCTACGTGTTTATGAAGAATGACGTCGGCAACCTGCGCCTGGCCGCCGGCAGAAATTCCAAGGGCGAAGCTTTACTTGACGACAAGACCATCTCGCATTCCATTCTCGACGACGCATTGAAATCCAATTCAGAGTTTGTGTTGACCGATACCAGCCAATCGCTCGATCTTGCAGGACGTCAGAGTATCGTCGCCTACGATCTGCGTACGGTGATATGTATTCCGTTGCGCAAGCCGCAGGTACAAACCAGCCGCGGCGTGGATGTGCACATCACGCAAGGCCCCGCGGAAGCGATGGGCGCTCTGTACGTGGATTCACGCTTCGCTTCCCGTGATATTTCGAGCGTTAGCAACGATATTTTGCGGGTGATCGCGACCGAAGCCGCGTCTTTGATTGAGAATGCGCGGTTGGTGCAAGCGGAAGAAGCTTCCCGTCGTTATCAACAGGAGCTTGCGATTGCGGCGTCCATTCAGCAGGGATTGATGGCGGTCACCATCCCGGAAGTCCCGTTCGCACGCATGGACGGCAGAAATCTTTCTTGTAAAGAGATCGGTGGCGACTTTTTCGACGCCGTGAATACTGAAGACGGGTTGGCAGTTGTCCTGGCTGACGTCAGCGGTAAGGGAGTCTCCGCCGCGCTGCTGGCTTCGACGTTACAGGGCATGATTTATTCGCAGTTGATTGCCCGCATGCCGCTGCCTGAGATCATGACGTCGGTAAACAATTTCTTTACCCATAAACATATCGGCGAAAAGTACGCGACCGTCATCATTGCCCGGCTGCGACGCGACGGGGAATTGGAATACGTCAATTGCGGCCACGTGCCGCCGTTGCTGGTTTGCAATAACGAAGTGATTCGTCCCAGTCACGGCAATCTTCCGGTCGGATTATTGTCAGACGCCAAATACGAAAGTGATCGCGCCAATTTACATCCTGGAGATCGTCTCGTGCTGGTGACTGATGGAGTCACTGAAGCCGAAAATGCGATGGGAGATTTCTTCGATAACGAGCGCCTGGAAATAGCGGCCTTGAAAGGAAACATGGACCACATATTCCTCTCCGTTGCCGATTTCTGTGGAGGCACTCCGCTAAACGACGACTGCACCGTGGTGGAATTGACTTACACCGGCGGCGGAGAGCGCTAGGTCACGAGTTTTCCACGACTACGGAAAAGTTTGTTCCTTCCCAGTGTTGCGCCTGCTGCCAATAGAACGTAAATAGGATCTCCCGCCCGCCTGTTAGTTCGTTTGTCGGCAAGTCCGCCGCGTGAATGCCCAGTCCAGTGGGGCGCGTGCCAATATCCTGCGAGGTCTGCCAGCCGTCGACACTCCAATGCACCGTCGCGGGAGAGGTCAGCGCCAACCGTAATTGTTTTCCCTGCGGCATGCTACGGCATTTATTGTTGAAGCGCCATCCGAAAAAAGTGGATTTCTGCTCACCGAATACATAGCGTTGCACGGTCTGTAAGGGCTGATCAAAAATCTTTCCATCGTGCAAAGATCTTCGCAGCTTGATGTATTCCGAATGCGCCCAGACCAACGGACAAGCCGATCCTGTGGCCTTGCCAGTGCATAGTTCGCGTTCCGGAATGTCGGCCTTGTCCCATACCTGCTCGGGAATGAGCCGACTGTAATCGGTGCTGGATTCAATCATGTGCAACAGTTCCTCAGCGGCTTTTCGATTTCCCGCCGCCAATTCGTAGTGAGCGCGCTCGCCTGACAAAAGCGGCCAGGGCCTGCCGATGCCGGTGCCGTCGAACGGCGATCCATCTTCATGTTCGCCATAGCCGTCTTCGTTGTAGCGATACCAGCAATTTCCCTGCGGCAATTTTACTTTCAACAGCGCGTCAATAACTTTGATCGTGTTCAGTATGCGAGGATCATCCGGAGCGCGTAATCCGAAACGCACCAGCGCCAGAGCATCCGGACTAACGATGTGAGTTGCCGCGTCGGATCCTTGCCCCGGCGGCCGGTTTTTGATGGGCACAAATCCGTCGGACAACGAAGCCGCGCATTCTTCCTCCGGCGGAGCGATGCGGACGTAATATCCATCGACGCCGATCTGCCGTGCGAGATCGCTATTGGTTGCATACATCCAGCGCTCGATATTTTCGTTCCAGGCATCGGCGGTTTCACGCAGGAAGGTTGCCATCTTCGGTTCACCAACGGTATCGGCGAGGTCCGCCGCCGCCAGCAGACTTGCAACTTCCACCGCCAACGTGAACGGTGAGTATCCAGCATCTTCTTCCCAACGATCTTGCTGTGTTACTGGTCCGTTGCAAACGATGAAGCTCGCCGCCCGCTGGACCAGATTCCACCAGCGATTCAGGTCTCCCAACATTACCGGCGCTTCACGGCGCAGCAACTCCACGAGGAGAATGGGAAATGCAGCCTCGTCCATCTGCAATCCATTCCAGTAGGGACGCCCATCCAACCACATGTTTTGTGCCCAGTGTCCATCGGTCTCCTGCGTGGATTCCAAATAGCGCAGCACGCGGACGGCGTCCGCAGGCGCACCGGCGGCGAGAAATCCGCAAGCGGTTTCCACCAGGTCACGCGGCCAGACGAGGTGATATCCACCCAGGTCCTCGTCTCCTTTATTGAAGCCCCAGGGAATGGAAAGGCTCGCGATCACGCCTCCCAGGAAATCTTTCGATTCGTGCGCACGCAGGCACGCAGCACTGGCGCGATAGAGATCGTGCTCGGTCGGGGGCTCGTCCAATTTTAGTAAGGTATTCTGCCAATCTTTCCAGTGGCGGACATAGCTTCCGCGAAGTTCCTCGTAAGGATCCAGCAAGCTCGCGCGCACCTGCTGTCCAGCTTCCGACCAGATCCCACCAAAGCCCAAAGCCATTACGAATTCGCCATTGCAGGCGTCCAGATCAATTTGCGCGGTGAGGGCGATGTTTCCGTTTTCTGCCCGCGTGTAGTTCCAGTCCATCCGGTTGTTGGTGGAAATGTCCTGCCATCCATCGGAAGTTCCCACGAAACCCACCGACATTCGACGCCAGGGAACAGAACAGCCGAAGGCCAGCGCGGTATCTTCCCGATGCGCAAACAGCATGGGGGTGCCTTTGTAATCGCCGCTCCATCCGGTATTGTCGCGGCCCCAATTCGCGAGGTGGGGAGATAGCAGCGCATATAACTGGTAATCCGAAAGCTTTCCGATCAGTGGAATAAATTTAATTTTCTGCAAAACGACATTGCGATAAGGATCGGTCAGCACTTCTTTCTCGATCCGGTATCGGCGATCGATCGCTGTGTTAGTCAATTCGTAGGCCGGTACGCCATTTTCGATAGGCGAAACTCTAAATGTGCAGTGGCGTTTTTCTTCGGAGAAATATCCCTTGCCGTCGGCGACCATCAGTCCAAGATCGCGGGTGCAAGCCTGATCGACACGTGGATAATAAACTTCGTTCAGGATGCCGTGGCTCAACGTGAACCATACCCGGCTGTGCTGATTCAAGGCGGTGCCCACGCCAGTTTTCGCGCTTGAGGTCCAGCGCGGGTCGATCCCGGGCCATCCCGGAGCAAAGTTTTCAGCGTCACTCACGATGGTTTCCTTAGTTTGAGACTTCGCGGCTTTGACCCGAATCTTATCAACAGCGTAGCATTTATACGATCATGCCCAATCAGGAGTTTCCGCCCGGCCCGCCTTCAGGCCGGTGGCGAGGCAGTTTTTTCCAGTACAGCCGCAATCCGCTTACGTTTCTTCCA
>DATBAX010000233.1:0-3738 GCA_036271275.1 Terriglobales bacterium | reverse complement strand
CTCGAAGATCTCCACGACATCGCCGAAGAATCCAGCCACGCCGAACGCCGCGCCGACGAAGCCGAACGCGGCTTGATGGAATGGAAAAAAGTAAAATTCATGCAGGACCGAGTCGGAGAAGAGTTCGACGGCCTAATCATCAGCGTCACAAAATTCGGCTTCTTCGTCGAACTGACTGATTTATTCATCGAAGGACTGGTCCCGCTAAACAGCCTCAGCGACGATCGCTACACCTACCACGAAAACACTCGCGAAATCATCGGCTTCCGCAATCGCAAAATTTACCGCATGGGACAAAAAATACGGGTGCTGGTGGATCGTATCGATCCAGTGGAAAAGAAAATCCAGTTCGCCGTTCTTGAGCCAGAAAGACCGGCTAAGGCTCCCGGCAAGAAGTCTCGCAAGAAGCACAAGAGCGGCTTCTAGCTGCTAGCTTCTAGTGATCGCTTCGAGCGGAGTTGTAACAGAGGGTTAGCTAGAAGCTAGAAGCTGTAACCCGGAAGCAGCAGCGAAAATATCGCTGCGTTTATCCCGGCACTACCGGACGGAACGCCGCCCGCTAGTGTAAAATTCTCAAGTCAACCTCACTCGCCGCGCCGCATCGGCTGCAGCGATGATCTTCCGTCGGGACGTGGCTCAGCCTGGTAGAGCACTCGCTTGGGGTGCGAGGGGTCGGCAGTTCAAATCTGCCCGTCCCGACCAATTCAACAACTTCACACAATTTTCCTGCACCTCTTGAACGCTCCGCTGCCGCGGAGTTTGGCGCACTTTTCGAAACATTTTATCCGCGCACGTCGAGACCTCATCGGGAATGCTTACTGCTCACAACTGTGCCGAGTGAATCTGAAACCCGAACGAAAACGGTCCGAGCGGCCCATCGTGCTTCACCTTCGCCTTCTTGTAAAGAAGGGTTGCTATCTTCTCAATGTCTTCCTTCGCTTTCACAGCGTTACCTTCCGTTCCGAATCGCTCCCACTCGGTCTGGCTCATGCGACCCAACTTTTCATCTAAATATTCGTCCAAAGCCTCCATACTTTCCGTCGCTGAGCTCTCGGGCTTACCATGGGCGAGGTAATTTCTGAAACCAAAAAGATCCTTTACAATCTGCCACGGCGGAGCTCCATAATTGGGTGTTACGTGGATTAAGTCGTTCAGCAAATCTAATTTCTCTCTCGGGTTCAACCGTTCCAGATAACTCCAGTGGGGAATGAGGTGTTGTCCTAACCAGTTTAGAAAGGCTTCGAGATAGAACGCTCGGAAGATCAGGCTGGCCCTGAACTGATGTGCCGATGCTTTGATGTCTCTCTGACCGGCGTCGAGAAGACAGTTAGCCGTATGCCAAAGATCGGCATGGATTCGTACATCCCTGCGCTTCGTTACACGCGCCTTTCCAATTTTTCGTTCGTTCATGAATGTCATTGTCCATGAGCGAGCACGGATGTCAAATAAATTGATGGACCGCCCATTCAAACCTGGTTTTGGCTTGAGTGGGGGCAGCTCTACCACCGCACAAATTCTCCCGCCGCTCGTTCGCATCGTCGCGCCGAGCGAGGAGGCAACACAAGGTCCCTCCATTCCACAGATCATCGCTTTGCGATGATCTGTTCCAGTCGGGATGACAAATTTGCGAAGACCGAAACATTCCCAATCAAACCAAAATCGGGATTGATTGGGCCGCCTGATTGATGTGGATCAGGTCTCAGCCGTAGGTGGCCTTCGCCAGTTGCTTCACTCCGGCCGCGGTGCGACGGAACGAGTCTGCCTCCGCGCGAGAGACCAACATTTTGTCGGCGAGAATTACATGAGGTGAGCGAAACCTGCTCTGCGGTACAGCCGTCTGTCGCAAGGTCAATGTGTTCAGTTCATGGCAACTCGGGCAACTATGCAGCGCTGCACTAAGATGCACGCGCTTTTTATCGCCTGTCCCAAGTTTTTGCAGGAAGCTGAGGTCACGTTGCGCGAGTTGTAGTTTGGTTTGCACGAGGTTGTTGACAGGGGAGAGTAATAGTTTTTCTGTTGCTGAACACCAGACCTGGCACGCTTCGCAAAAGGGCTGCGACTTGATTCCGGTGACCGCCGTCACTGCTGCTGTGCCGACCACGGCTACGGCCTCGCACATCCAGAGGATCCAAAGCTCGGTGCCCTTAGTGGGATTCCCGGCGGTCGTACCCCATGTGCCATCCTGATTGATCTGTTTGATCATTTCCCACAAAGCGTGAGGCTGCTGCATCAGCGTGATGGCGTTGAGTTCTTCTTCGCCAGAATTATGGATAATATTGTTGACCCAAAATGCCCAGCTCCAATATAAGGACGCGGTTGCGGCGCACACAGCGATGACGCCTACGATTTGGGCATTGCGAACCTTGCCCAACCTCGCAACTCCCCAGACAGCGGCCCCAATTAAGGCTCCGAATGCAAGTGTGGCCAGGCCGGCGGCGTGTTCGTCCGAGATTTGGATAATTCCCCACGCATAAATAAACGCGAGAGGAAAGCCAGCCGCGAAGCCGGCGACTGCGCTGCCGATGGCTCCAAAAAGCGTAATCCTGCCGGAATGTTTGTAGTTGTTCATCGAGTCGAGCCCTAAGCTATCGGCTGCCGTGGTTCCCACTGAGAAGGGGTTCACCGCTAATTTTCTGGGAACGAATGAGTGCAGGCAAATTACGGAAGTATTGAACTTAGGTGCTGATTCGGAGAAAGTGCGGGAAGAAGCATTCAGCACTCAGCATTCAGCATCAGCCATGAGGGTTCGCTGCCGTTTGGAGAGGGCTTCTCGTACGATCATGTGGCTGATTGCTAAGCCACCGTGATGGCCGCCACTTCGTAATCTCCGACGCGCGGTATGGTGAACTTGAGTACTTGGCTTTCCACATTGAAATTCACGCTACGCTCTGCCCGTAGGAGCTCGACGGATTTCACTTTCACACCCTGCGGCATCTTCATCCTGACCGTTTGCGGCCCGAGCGGATATGTCGACTGCATCCATCCATGGTGGGCGTTGGGATTGGTGTAGTTGAGCAGATGGACGGCGTATCCCGGGGCTGTTTCCCAGGCAAACATCTCGACGAAACCTTCGCCCGCAACGTGGACGATGCGTTCGTCGCGGGTGATCCAGTGAATCGTGTTGTGAAGAAGTCGCAGCAGATCGCCGTGGCCGGTGAGCCAGTAGCTGCGCTCGATGTCTCCGGGGAAGTATGCGATTCGCGAGGCGCCAGTTTCGCGCAGGACAAGTGCCGGCTCGTCCGTGTGTGATACCGGTGGGTAAGCGAGTTCCGGCGGATAGCGCACGAAGCCTGGAACAACCGTGAGCACGGGATTCTGTACCGACTTAAGAGGCACGCGATTCTGCGCGCCGGGAAGCCAGTTGGTATTGCTAAAGCCTTCAACGATCGGATGCTGGTGCTCGATGCGAGCATAGTATGCGTTGCCCACGGTGCCGATGACGTCTCCAGTTTTGTTGACGCCCAGAATGTCGGCGAGTCCGAAATCGGTGCGCTGCTTCAGGTTCTCGTCGTAGAGGCCGGTTTCGAAGCTGGCCATGATCGATCCGCCTGACTGCACGTAGTCGCGGATTTGTTGGCATTGACGATCGCTGAGCACGGCGATATTCGGCAGTAAGAGCGCGCGATACTTGCTCAGACGTTCTGGATCGAGACGGTCTTCGTGTACGAAGTCAAAAGCGAATCGTCCTCGGAGCAGCGCGTCGTAGATGCCTTGGGTTGTCTCGTGCATGTATGCGTG
>DATBAX010000232.1:0-8756 GCA_036271275.1 Terriglobales bacterium | reverse complement strand
CATGATCGAGTCGAGATCATGAGCGTTCCAGGCCGCCACCCAATCGTTGGCCAGCTTCCAGGCGTCATCTTTTGTCATCAGTGTTTCTCCGGTGAATGTTACTCATAGAGCTTCTCGCCGCGAGGCAGAGCGACCCCGGACGGTTTAGCCCAAAAGCATTAGTCCTAGGCAGGAGCGATTCCCAAAATGGGCCGTTTGAGTCAACTCCCTCAATCCAATCAGCTTCAGGCGTTTTGTCAGTACGCATCTGTCTATACGCTATGTTCCCCGTGGAACACTTCTCCATTTTGAAAGGGCTAGGCGATGCCCAATTGTTTTTGGATTTGCTCCAGCGGGACGCCTTTGGTTTCGGGCACCATGGTCTTTACCCAGATGAGTTGCAGGACCATCATGCCAGCGAAGAAGGAAAAGACGTAGCCGGGTGGGAAGGCGGTGACCATTTTGGGGAAGAACGTGGTGAGCAGCGCCGCGAAGATCCAGTGGGTGAAGCTGCCGAGCGCCTGCCCTTCGGCGCGATGACGGTTGGGAAATATTTCGGAGATGAAGACCCAGATGACCGCGCCCTGTCCAATGGCATGCGCGGCGATGAAGGCGAAGATGCATGGCGGGACGATGCTGTAGTGTCCGGTGAAGAACGCCCACGCCACCAATCCCAGTGACGCGATGTATCCAAACGAGCCGATGAACAGTAGCGTGCGGCGGCCCAGTCGATCGATGAGCCAGAGGCCGACAAAAGTAAACACAAGATTGGTCACGCCAATGCCGATCGATTGCAGCAGCGCAGCCTTCGCGCCCAGTCCGGTGAGTTCGAAGATGCGCGGCGCGAAATAGAGAATCGCATTGATGCCGGAGAGCTGATTGAAGAATGCAATCAGGATCGCCAGCAGGATGGGAGTGCGCAAACGCATGGTCCAGAACTTTGACGACGACGGTTCCTGCGATGACGCAGCCATGATCTCATTGGCCTCAGTTTCGATCTCAGACTTCGCGGCGTCGGGACGGATGCGTTGCAGAATCTTTATTCCTTCGGCGCGATTATTTTTTCTGGTCAACAGCCAGCGTGGACTCTCAGGAAGGCCGAAGCAGAGCAGCGCGTAGAGCAGAGAAGGGAAGGCGGCTACGCCGAGCATCCATCGCCAGGCGTTGTCGCCGATGCCAGCGAGCAGTGCGTTCGAAACGAACGCGATCAGGATTCCGAAAACGATGTTGAATTGAAACATGCCGGCGAGGCGTCCGCGATATTTCGGCGGAGCGATTTCTGAAATATAGAGCGGAGCGACGACCGTCGAGATGCCGATCCCCAGGCCGCCGATAACTCGCGAGAGAATGAACACGGAAACATTTGTTGCGAGGCCCGAGCCTACTGCGCCTACAAAATATAAGACGCCAATCCATAGCAGCGTCGCTTTGCGTCCGAATCGGTCCGCGGGCCAGCCGCCGATGAGCGAGCCGACGACCGTGCCGTAGAGTGCCGAGCCCATTGCGATTCCATGGAGGGTCGGGCTGAGTCCCCAGAGCGTCTGGATAGTTTTTTCTGCACCGGAGATGACTACGGTGTCGAAGCCGAAAAGAAATCCGGCCAGCGCGGAGGTGAGTGACCAGAAGAAGACGCGGCTGTTCATGGGCTGGCGATCACGATATCTGGATTGCGGTGGCAGGGCAATAACGAAAAGCCCCCGCCCTCTTTCGCATACACCCGCGAAAGAAGGACGGAGGCGCCCTCGGTGAAATTTCTATGGCAGTTTGGCTGAAAGGATTTCTACTTTTTCTATTTGTGGAGGCTTCGAGAACAAGTCTGCGGCTTTGGCCATGAGGGCTGCGGCCAGCTTGCCGTTCAGGTGAGCGTCGCGTCCGGCGTTGTCGGGGAAGGTGTCGAAGATGCCGAAGGTGGTGGCGCTTATACGGATCGCGTACCAGGTGATGGTTGCTGGTTCTCCTTGCACGACGGCGAGGCCGCTTTTCAAAAACTGCTCGACTTCTGCTTCTTTGCCTGGCTTGGCTTCCAGGTGGACTAGCAATCCTACGTTGACTTTATTTGCGGACATGAATCTTGCCTCCTCTTGATTAGTTGTGTTTATTAAGATGAGCGGAGTTATTGGTGGGGTGATTTTATTTTCGTGGCAGGAGAAGCCCCGCCCTCTTTCGCACAAACCGTGAAAGAAGGACGGGGCACCCTCACACCCTAAGGTTTTGGGGTCGTTGGATAAATTCCTTCCAGGGGCTTTCTTTGTTGCTCTTCCAGTTCGGGGTGGGGCATGGGTTTTCTGGGCATCATGGCGTCGCGTTGGGCGGCGTTGTAGACGAAGATGGCCATAATGACCGCAGCTTGTTTCAAGTCAGGCTGTGAAAGGCGTTCGTAGGTGTCGAGATTTGTGTGGTGGGTGCGGGCTTCGTAGTCACGCGGGTCTTGGATGAATTGAAAGCCAGGGAGTCCCAGTCCGTCGAAAGTTACGTGGTCGGTGGACCCGGTGTTGCGCAGGCTGATGGTGGTGAATCCCAAATCGTTGATCGGCGCAGCCCATTGCTGGAAAATATTCGCGGCTGCGGAATTGCCCTCAGCGAAAATGCCGAGGAATTTTCCGGTGCCGTTATCGGCGTTGAAGTAGGCGTCGAACTTTTCATGCTCAGGTTTGACGACGATGGGACCGACTTGCTTGCGAATGAACTCGGGCATAGCCACATCTTCAGGCTTGGTTGAATATGTGTGCGTTCCGAAATGATTCTTCGCATATCCGACCGAACCCAGAAGGCCTTGCTCTTCACCACCCCACAGGCCAATACGAATGGTGCGGCGCGGCTGAATGTTCAGAGTCTTCAGAATTCTCATTGCTTCGAGGGCGATGATCACGCCTGCTCCGTTGTCTGTCGCCCCGGTGCCGGCGATCCAGCTATCGAGATGTCCACCCATCATGACGACTTGATCTTTCAATGCAGGGTCGGTGCCGGGAATGTCAGCGAATACGTCTTGTCCTTCAACATGGTCGCCGCTGAATTCGGTTTGGATGTTGAGGCGCACCGAGACAGGCACGTCATGGGACGCGAGGCGCTGCATGCGTCCGAAGGCTTCGCTGGCGATGACCGCGGAGGGAATCGCCTGCTTGTGTTCCGGCAGATAGACGTTCCAACCGACTGCCGCGCCGGTGTCATCGTCGAGCACGCCACCAAAACCGCCGGGGACGAGGACTGCGGCAACATGTTCGTCGGCGAAGAAGTGGCCGATCTTTTCGCGGAAGAGTCTGGCTTTGAGTCTTTTCTGCAAAGCACTGCCGTCAAGACTGGCCGCGTTGAAGACGTAACTATCAGCCTGATTTCCATCGAGCGGGTAGGATCGGAAGTGGTCGAGCTTGGCTTGATCGTCGTGCTCGACTGCAATCGACAGATCGGGATCAATCTTTGGAGCGGTTCCGTACAAAATAATTTTTCCCGACAGTTTACCTTTCCATTTATCAAAATCTTTTTCCTCTTCGAGGGTGGGAATGGCGATGACTTGCGCGGTGATCTCGCCCGCCGTTGCCGGAGTCCAAGGGGTGGCTTGCGCCAGGAAAGTCGCAGTGCCGGGCGCGGTCATCTGCACGCTGGTGCCGATCTGTTGCCAGCCCATGCCGAAATCTCCCCAGGATTCCGCGCGCGGATTCGATGCGCCCATGCGAGTGAGTTGGTCTTGCGTCCAGGCAACGGCTTTGGCGAAATCAGGCGAGCCGGTGAGGCGTGCGCCGACGCCGTCGAACAGGCCGCTGGCGTAGTCCATGACGTGCGAGTGGTTCATGCCTTCGTCACGAATGCGAGTGATGGCGTCGAGATCGAGAGTTTCTGTCGCGGGTTGAGTAGTTACCGGTTTGGGCTTGTCGTCATTTTTGTTTTTGTCGGCGGCGAAAGTCGTGAGGGATAGGGCGAAAATTACGGCAGCGATGAGTTTCATGATCGCTGTGCATGATAACGCAGACGCGGGGGAGGTGTCATGCGGGCTCAGAACAACAAACCCTGATGGACCACCAAGGACACGAAGTTACACGAAGGAAACCCAACTGAGCCCGTGACTTCGTGATCCTTGTCGGAGCCTTGACAATTGTTCAGTTCATTCGACTGGTGAGGACTGTTTCCACGTAATCCACTAAGTGGGAAACTTCTAAACCAGAGATGACGAGAGTCCAAAGATCTTCTTCCGACAATCCCACTTCAGCGGATTTTTCGTGGAAGCTTTCTACTTCGTCGAAGAGAAACATGCGGCATTTGTGGCTCATGAGTACACCATCCTTGAATGCGGTTGCTGTGGTGGAATGAGCGCTCCCGAAATTTTGGAGCAGGCTTAGACGCAGCGAGGCGAAGCTTCTAACAGCGAAGAGAACGATGAAGGATGGAAAGAGAATCGACCGAAACGGGGTTGACCGATGGAGTGCCCGCCGACGGATTTGTTGTCGTCTGAATGGGGAAGCTGGTCGGAACGAAAGTCGCGATAGTTAGAAGGCTGGGTGGGGTGACGGCGCGTGCATGCAAACTAACCGGCGCAGTGCCACTGTGAAAAGCTGCGTCTGGCAGATCGACGTCGGGTAGGACGAGGATCAGGAAGACGAGGAACAGCATGCCCAGTAACGTTGCTCGAACTGACGGCTTGATGGCCCAGCGTCGCATGGTGAGTTGGAAGATAAATTGGCGGAGTGAGGGTGTCAACGGCCCGTAAGTGCCAGAGGGAACTCAGTGGTGCATGTTAAGAGGTGAGAAGAATGCAGGGGGCCTTCGACTTCGCAGAATCGTTCGCTACGCCTACGATTCTGCTGCGCTCAGGATGACAGATCGAAGGGGGCAGAGCAGAAATTTATAGCCAGCCTTTGGTTCTGGCGATTCTGGCGGCTTCGACTCGGTTGCTGGCGCCTAGTTTGCTGATGGCTTCGGAGAGGTAGTTGCGAACTGTGCCTTCGGAAAGATTCAGGTCGACGGCGATGTCGCCGCTGGCCTTGCCGTCTCCAGCCAGGCGCAGGACCTGGCGTTCGCGGTCGGTCAAGGGATCGGGCTCGCCCCAGGCTTCGGTGGCTAATTCGGGATCGATGACTCGCAGGCCTTGTTGCACTCGCCGAACGGCGTCGGCTAGTTCTTCGGCGCGCATATCTTTAAGTAAATATCCGGAAGCGCCGGCGTCGAGAGCACGGCGCAGGTAACCGGCGCGAGCAAAAGTGGTCAAAATAATTACGCGGGTCCCGGTGCGGCGGCGTTTGAGTTCGGCGGCTACGTCGAGGCCGGTCATCTCCGGCATTTCGATGTCGGTGATGAAGACGTCGGGCTTTTGGGTGAGGACCTCGTGAAGAGCGTCTTTGCCGTTGCGGGCGCGTCCTACGACGGAAATGTCGCCTTCAATTTCGAGCAGAGCTGCGAGCGCTCCCAACACCATGCCTTGATCTTCGGCGATGATTACGCGGATAGTTTTGCGGGCATCTTTGACGATGGGGTTCACGTGGTGCCGTTTGCTTTCGCGGGCGTTAACGGAAACTGGATGGTGAGTCTGGTGCCCGTGCTGGTTTCGCGAGCCAGAGTCCCGCCGAGGGCTTCGATTCTTTCTCTCATCCCGCGCAGGCCGTTGCCTTCGATTTGGTCGCCGCCCTGTCCGTCGTCCAATACTTCGAGAAGACAGCTACCGTCCACAGGCGCGAGGCGCAGATGACAGTTGCGCGCGTGAGCGTGGCGCACAACGTTGGTGACCGCTTCCCGAACCACCATGGCGACGACACTTTCCTGCGCTGGACTGAGGTTTACTTCCGCAGCATTGGACTCGACCACAACGCCGGCGGTTTCAAGCATCGCTTTGGCTTGTTTGAGTTCTTCATCGAGACTGTGAGCGCGGTAGCCACGAATGGTGCTGCGGACTTCGGCCAGCGCGGCCCGGGAAGTCTGTTCTACGTCCGCGATTTCGGCCTTGGCGCGCGCGGGATCGCGGTCGATTAGTTTTCCAGCCAGTTCGGATTTCAGGATGATGACAGAAAGAGTATGTCCAAGAACATCGTGCAAATCGCGGGCGATCCGTTCGCGCTCGGCGACCTTCGCTAGATGCTCGATTTCATCTTGCGCCATTTTCAATTTGCAGTTGGCACGATCGCGTTGCGCGAAGAAAATATTTCCGGTGCCAACGATTGCCCCGAAGACGCAACTCCAAAACCAAAACCAGAAATCTAAATGAAGGAAATAGCATTCCGCGCTGATGAGGATCGCCAAGCCGGCCAAAATTTCAACGGCAGCGAGTTCGGTCTCAACCGCAAAAGGCGTAAAGGACGCCGCGTAGATAAAAAAACATGCCGCGCCCGTGTGATATGGGGCATAGACAACGCCCATGAGTACAAAGGCGCCCAGACAAACCCATTTCCAAGGCCGCCTGGCCTTGAAAAAACTGAAGTACAGAATTAAAAAGATGACCGTGCCCACGGCGGTCGCCAGCCATTTTTTCCATCCAGCATGGCTGAGGATGGGGTCCTCGAAGAAAAATCCGAAGTAGACCAGCCAGAAATAGCCCACCCAGCCGGGATCTTTTTTGATTTTGTAAGGGAAGATGGGCATTGGCTTCAGGCTACCTCTTTTTGGTGGCGTTCGTCAGCCTTGTTTTTGTTCCGCCGAGCCACAGTAGTCCATAGCCCAGCAGTAGCGACAGGGGAACCAGGACGAATAGAAGATCGAGTTTTCCCATGGCCATGAGCAGGAAGAGGGTGCCGATGATTAGTGTCCAGGCGGTTTTGCGGTTGGTATTCATGGGTAGCTCCTTTTCATAAAGATCAATCAGCCTTGCCTACGCGCCCCAGCCGCCGAAGCAACGGCTCCCTCCAAAATCGGCAGTGGAGCAGTTTGAAAAAGATTCGTGTGAGGGCATAGCCTTCAGGCATGCCGGCCAACTCGGAAATTCGATAACGCGTAGCGCAGTTTTTTGATAAAGCTGCGCGCTTCAGCGGCTAAAGCCCGTCCCGTTGGTCTTGTTTCGGCACGGCTGAAGCCATGCCCTGACACGGGTCTCGTTTCAAACTGCACCACCACCACCCCAAAAATCCCCAGTCTCTGCCTAGCTTCTTAACCGAATGTTTTCCCTTCGTCGCGGTGGAAGCCGAGGCGGGCGATGCCGAGACAGAGAAATCCGAAGCCGATCAGGGCTTGCCAGTGCGACCAACTGGATTCCCCGCGGCCCGCGCCCACGATCCCCAAGCCCAGTTGTGCGAGATGATAGGGCGGCAGGTGGACTGCGATAGCCTGCAGAAATTTCGGTAAGGCTTCAATGGGAAACCAGAGCCCGGATGCGAACGACAGGGGCAGATAAATCAGGTTGATCATTCCCGGTGCGGAGTTCGGGCCGACAAAATAGCCGATAGCTAATCCCATGGCACAGAATGGCAACGCTCCAAGCACCAGAGTGACAATTAACTTCGCCGCCATGGATGGGGCGATGTGGACACCGCCAAACGAAAGTCCCAGCAGAATCAGCGCGAGTAAAACGATGGTGCTGAAAATCATGCTGGTAATGAACTTGGCGACGAAATAAGCGAACGGCGGCATGGGGCTGGCGCGCTTTACTTGCATCCATCCCAAGCCTCGGTCCATGGCTACGCCTGCGCCGTTGGCGAAAAGTGATGCAGCCAGTACGCCGAAGGTGCCGTACGTCGCGATCAGGTATGTGCTCACTCCCACGTCACCCATTTTCGCGCCGCGGTTCATCAGCAATCCGAACAGAACGTAGAACATCACGGGAAAAACCGTGATCGAGACTGCGTACATAGGGATGCGCAAATATTTCAGAAATTCGTATTTGGCTTCCTTCAGGAACGAGATGAAGGTGCGGCCGAACGGTTGCGTTAATTCCGGCAATGTGAGGACGGTGGAAGCTGTGGCCATTTTCAAATCCTCCGTGTTTCAGAATTGTTGTCTTGGGTCAGCGCGAGGAATGCGTCTTCCAGTCCGGCGCTGGTGACTTCGATTCCGGAGAGTTGCGAATCCTGTTGCAACAGCTCGCGCAATACCGGCTCGGCTTGGGAGACCTGAATCTCGATAGCTTCGCGGTCCTGGCAAACTTTTAAAACTCCAGGCAGGCCGCAGATGAATTCCATGGGGATGCGGGTGACGCAGCGAATTTTCTTGCCTGCGGTCTTTGATTTAATTTCCGACGGCGTGCCTTCCGCGATGATTGTGCCTTGATTGATGACCACGACTCGATCCGCTAGCTCGTCGGCTTCTTGGAGATAGTGCGTGGTCAGGAGGACGGTCTTGCCGCGGGCCACCAGTTTACGGATTTCGTCCCACAGGAGGCGGCGGGCTTCGACGTCGAGACCGACGGTGGGTTCGTCGAGAAATAAGAGGTCGGGATCGCCGCAAATGGCGAGGGCAAACAGAACGCGTTGGCGTTGTCCTCCGGAGAGTTCGCCGAATTTGCGGTCTTTGATTTCTGACAGGCCGGCGATTGCGAGAATTTCCGCGAGCGGCAGCGGCTTGGGATAGTAAGAAGAAAACAAATCGATGTGTTCGCGGACTCGCAGCGTCTCCGGTACTTTGGCGACTTGCAACATGGCTCCTGTCCTCATGCGGACTGCGGCGTTCACTGGATTTCCGCCGAATACATTCACGCCGCCGGTGGTCGGCTTTGCCAATCCCAGAAATAATTTGACCGCGGTGGTCTTGCCTGCTCCGTTGGGGCCGAGCAGGGCGACAATTTCTCCTGCTTGCACGGAAAAGTCGATGTTGCGCAAGGCCGTCACGTCGCCGTAGGTCTTGCTTACTCCTTGCAGGCGGGCGACGAC
>DATBAX010000231.1:0-2101 GCA_036271275.1 Terriglobales bacterium | reverse complement strand
CACACAAAGATCGGCAAACGGACAGTAACCATCAACTTGCGTCGCCAGTTTCTCCGCCGCCGCGTGGTAGTTGGCAATATCCTCCGCAGTCCACCACATGCCGACGCGGCCCTGGTCGTCATAAATATTTCCCAGTTCGTCGAAGCTGTGGCTGATTTCATGGGCCATGCCGGCTCCGGCCGACCCGTAATTCGACGCCGTGTCACCCTGATAGTCAAAATAAGGGGGCTGCAGCAGCCCCGCCGAAAAAGTTTCCGTATTCGGAGTGAACACAATCACCGCACCGACAATTTGCGGATCGATTCGCCACTCGCCCGTATCAGCCGGCCGTTTTAGTTTCTCCAGGTCGAACAACCGATTGAAGGCTTCCGCGCGCCGCATATTCCCGAATGCATCGCCGCGCACGACATCGAGCAACGAATAATCAATCCATGTGTCGGGATAGCCAACGCCGATCTTGAGTGTGGCCAGCTTGGCCAGCGCCTTTTCTTTTGTCTGTGACGACATCCATGTGAGATCTGAAATCCGAGCGCGATATGCGCTGATCAGGTCGGCGACCATCGCTTGCGCCTTTGCCTTAGCTTCGGGCGGAAAATAACGTTGCGTATAAAGTCGTCCAACCGCCTGTCCCAGTGCAGCATTGGTGGCGGCGATCGCGTCCTTCTCGTGGTCGGATGTCTGCTGCGTGTCAGAGAAAATCGAAGCCACAGCTTTCGGCAAAACGCTCGCATAATGTTCGATCAGATGAAATCTGAGATAGTCCTTCCACAACTCGATGTCCTCACTACCAACCAGCGCGGAAGTTCCGGTCACCGCCGAGGGCTGCCAAACAATAAGCTCTGGCTGATCGTCCACTCCGGCCGCCTTGAAATAAGCGTCCCAATCCATGCCCGGAGCCTTAACGTTAAAATCGCCGCGCTTCCATGGATTGTTTTGTTTGAAAACATCGGCCGCATCCGAATCGGGTGCGTGCGATTGTGCCATTCGAACTTCAAGCGACAAAATGCGCGCCGCTTTGGTCTCCGCGTCCGCGATACCTGCCAGTTTCAGGACCGCCTCAATGCGCGCTTGATACTGAGACCGCAACTCCACCATCTTCGGTGACGGATCAATGTAGCTATCCAGGTCCGGCATTCCCAGACCACCTTGCATCAAATGAAAAACATAATGCCGCGATTCAGTGAAACTCTGATTCACCCACACCCCAAAAACATGGTCGGCATTGGCCGTGAGTCCATCAACTTCAGTATTCAAAGTCACGCCGAGATAGGATGACAACGACGCCTTGTTTGTGATGGCCGAAATCGCCGCCATTTCGCCAGCAAGTGGCGTCAACCCTTTAGCCTCGATGGCCTCTACGTCCACGAAGCTCGCGTAGTAATCTCCAACCTTCTGCGCGATGCTGCCCTTAATGGATTGACTCGTAGCCGCCCCTTGAATAAGATCGCGCACTCGCTCGCCAGTTCTCTTCGTCAAGATCGCCCGTGTATCAAAGCTCGATTGCCCCGCCGGGATCGCCACGGTCTTGAGCCACCCGCCATTCGCATACCGGTAGAAATCGTCCCCAGGCCTGAGAGAACGATCCATATCCCCGGTCTGCGCGATCACAGTGGCAAGCACGAAGACAGCAAAAATAGCGGCAAGCGCCGTCGTACGAAGAGCAATCATTGAAGTCCTCTCACCCGGCCAGCGATTTTCTTAGCGCTCTTTGCGGCCCTTTTTTGCGTTCTTTCCGGTTAAACGCTTCTCACTTCTGAATTCTGACTTCTAACTTCTGATTTTTCCTGCCGGTTTCAGCAATTTTACAGTCCAAAGCCAGCGATTTTCTCAGCGTTCTTTGCGGTTAAACGCTTCTCACTTCTGCATTCTGACTTCTCACTTCTGACTTTCCCTACCTGTCTGCACTTTTCAAGTTCAGATACTTCGCAACATCGAATGACCAGTCATCCTTCAGATGGTAGTTCTCCAGCACGATCTCATCGGTCGATCCGTAACCACGATCATGCGCACGTTTCGATACCTCACAGCTCTTCATCTCGCTCCATTTCCAGAAGCTGACAACCGATGGCCTCGTACAGCAACAATGCAGCGTGTATTCATT
>DATBAX010000230.1:0-11508 GCA_036271275.1 Terriglobales bacterium | reverse complement strand
TTTCATGGACATCGGCCGCTGGATTCGACGTTGGCCTATCTCCATCAAATTGCAGAGTCTGTGCCTTGTTATCTTTTTCGATTTGTTCCCGACAGCAGTGCAGTGGAAACGGTTTTGGAGTTTGCTCGCTGATTAGAGTTTTATGGCGCTTACCGAAGACAGGCCTCACTCGAAATTGTTCGGTGCTCTCAGCCAATCTTTACTGGCGAGAGGCCTTGGGGTTCGATTCCAGGCGCGTGGCCGGAGTATGCAGCCGGCGATTCAGGACGGGGAAGTTCTGTACGTGCACCCGGTTCCGGTGAAGAGATTAAGGAAGGGAGACATTGTGCTGTTCGCGAGCGGCGAGAACTACACCGCTCACAGGCTGGTGGTCGCGAATCGCAGTGCGGATGTCTTCATAACCAGGGGAGATGCAGGGACAGAGATGGACGGCATTTTGCATGGGAACGAAATTTTGGGAAAAGTAATTGCCAAAGAAGAAAAGAGCGATGGACGAATCCGAATGGTCCCTCTGTCCGGCATGTTGGCGCGAACACGACGCATGAGTGTGCGAGTGCGAAACTTGGTATCTCGTTCGGCGCGGGTACTGCTAGGTCCGCGCAAGACTGCCGCGCTCCGAAATCTATTTTCTCAGAAAGTGACATCGACTACGTCGTCGATCCTGTTGCTGTTAGCGGTGCTAGCAAGCCCGTCCGCCCTGCCGGGGCAAGTTGTCGTGGACTCCGCCAATTCAGGCATAGCGCGGTTGACGAACGCAGCGCCAACTCTCACCTTTAATCACACTACCGCAATCAGCACCTCGGTCGTTCTGGTGGTCGGAGTCTCGATCGATACCGCCAACAACACGAATGCAACGGTCAGCGGTGTAACTTATGGCGCAGCGGCATTGACCCTGGCTGGGGCGGTGAATGACCCCGCCAACTCCCGACGAGTGGAAATCTGGTATCGCGTCGCGCCCCTGCCTGGAATAAATGCTGTAGTAGTCACGTTGAATTTTCCGGGGAGAGCTGGAACGTTGGGAGTCGTGGCGGGAGCCATCACGGTCACCGGAGCCGACCAAACGTCACCCATCCGAACTTTTGCTTCAGCCTCCGGAACTGCGGCAGCGAATTCTTCGCTGGATGTCTCCAGCGCAGTCAACGATTTGGTCATTGATACTCTCGCTATCGCCGGCAACCGGTCGGTGGCCACGGCTGGTTTTGGTGCCAGTCAGGCGGCACAGTGGAGCACAAGTTCAAACGGCGCGAACAGCGCTACCACAGACGTATATGGAACCGGTTCCACGCGCGCGGGTGCGCCGAGTGTTCCGCTTTCGGAGACGTTCAGTGCGACTTCCACCTGGGCCCTCGCGGCGGTCTCGATCCGTCCGTTGCAAGGTGATTTGGCGGTAAGTGTTACGGGCTCTTCGGCTCTGTTTCCCGCAAATTTCGCCTACACAATCAAAGTCACCAATAACGGAGCGTCATCTACCATCGCTACGCTCACCGACACGCTGCCGAGCGGGTTAACGCTGGTGACCGCGGTTCCAACCCAGGGTACGTGTGGCGGGCTAGCGACGATTGTTTGTCCTTTGCTAGCGATTCCTGCTGGATCCAGCGTGACCATCGTGATTACCGTCACCCCGTCCGCGACTGGGGGATATCCGGACACCGCCAGTGTTACGGGTACGGTTGCCGACCTCAACGCCGGCAATAATTCCGCCACCGGCATCGGCTTCTCGCAGGCGAACACTTGCACGACACCGACCACCACGAATGCGCCGGCCGCCTTGACCGGCGTGATCAACACTTATTATCCCGGCGGCGCGAGTGTAACTACGGGCGCGACCTCTTTAACAGTGGGCGCGGCGACCGGAGCCTCCAATGCAATCGCGATTGGCGATCTTCTGCTGGTCATGCAGATGCAGAATGCGAACATCAATTCCACGAATACTTCCGCTTACGGCGACGGCGCGAGTGGATCGGGCGCGACCAATCTGAACAATAGCGGTGTCTACGAATTTGTGACCGCAACCAGCGCGGTGACCACGGCCGGCGGGACAGTTGGCATTTCCGGGTCGGGCCCTGGCGGCGGCCTTTTGTACAGCTATACCACCTCGGCGGCGACAGCGACTCAAGGGCAATTTACATTTCAGGTGGTGCGAGTTCCGCACTACGCGGCGGCTACGCTCGGGACCGCTCTGACTGCGTCAGCCTGGAACGGCTCGACCGGTGGCGTCTTGGCCTTGGATCTCGAAGGCACCCTCACATTGGGTGGTCACTCCATCAGCCTGGATGGTCTCGGCTTTCGCGGCGCAGCGGGTCTGGCACTGACCGGCGGGACTGGCGCGAACACTGACTTCCGGTTTACTTCGCCAACAGCTTATACGGGAGCCAAAGAAGCCGGCGCACATGGATCCAAGGGCGAGGGTATTGCGGGCACTCCATTCTGGGTGGAATCGGGAATTACATTTCTAAGTACCGGCCAAGATGGGTATCCCAACGGCAGCATGGCGCGCGGAGCGCCGGGCAATGCTGGTGGCGGCGGTACGGATGCCGATCCGCAAGCGGCCTCTCCCAATGGGAACGATGAAAACGCCGGTGGTGGCGGTGGCGGAAATGGCGGCACCGGAGGCTCCGGCGGCAACGCGTGGCAGGCCAATTTGAGTTCGGGTGGCTTCGGTGGCACAGCATTTCCAGCAACCATTACTCGCGTCGCGTTGGGCGGAGGCGGCGGAGCGGGATCGCGAAATAATGACACTTCAACTGACACTCCCGCACCCACTGCTGCGCAAATCGCACAGGCCAGTAGCGCTGCTGCCGGCGGGGGCATCGCCATCATTCGTGTCGGAGGATTGTCCGGAACCGCCACGATTACCGCCAACGGTGTAGCTGCGTATAACGGTACCCTCAATGACGCTGGCGGTGGCGGCGGCGCTGGTGGAAGCATCATTGTTCTTTCGTCCGGCGCCGGCGAAAGTGGTCTCACGCTTACGGCGAACGGAGGGAGAGGCGGAGACGCGTGGGACGCCAACGCATTCAGTCTCGCTGATCGTCATGGTCCCGGAGGCGGCGGTGGAGGCGGCGTAGTCCTCGTCTCGGGAGCAGCCGCGAGTATTACTGTCAACGGCGGCGCCAACGGAACTACCGAAAACCCCGGCGTTCCCTACGGAGCTACCGCAGGAGCGATTGGAATCAGCGCCACGAATGCGACACTGGCCTCGTCTCCCGGACCGAATTCGGCAGCAACACCATGCACCGACGTATCGATTACAAAAACAGCTTCTCCGAATCCAGTTCGTCAAGGCCAGACCCTGACCTACACGTTGGTCGTGAAAAACAACGGGCCCACGGCGGCCACGGGCGTGACTGTTACCGATCCATTGCCGACCACCGACGTGACGTACGTTTCATCTACAAATAGCGCGGGGAGTTGTGCGTTCGCAGTGGTGACCGTAACGTGCCCGATCGGAAACATGGCAATTGGGGCGACAGCTACCATCTCCATTGTGACCATCGCGACGACTCCGTCTCAAGCCGTGAATATGGCGTCGGTCTCCGAAACTCAGGCTGATGATTCGTTGGTGAATAATTTCGCTACGCAAAGCGAACTGATTGAAACGCCTACCGGAGTCAAACTGGAATCATTCGCTGCAGCCGTCACATCCAGCGGCGCCTTGTTGTCCTGGAAGACTGGCGGAGAAACCAGGAACCTGGGTTTCAATGTGTATCGCGAAGTGAACGGACAACGCGTCCGGCTGAATCCTTCGTTGATCGCCGGATCGGCCCTCATCATGCGGCATGCGCTGCCGCAGCATGGCGCAAAGACTTACTCCTGGATCGATCATTCCGCTGGTGCGAATAACGGCCTGTTCTGGCTCGAAGACGTGGACGTGAATGGCACGAAGACATTCCATGGTCCGGTTTCTCCACTGAACGATTCGGCGACAGCATCGGGTACGTCGCGGGCCTTAATGGTGCAAGAGCTTAATGCTAATGACGCAGCTCCGGGAAATTCTTCCGCAAGCGAAGTTATGGAGGCGGTAGCGTCCGTTTCCGGCATCACCCCCCAATTGCAGCAGACTCAATTTCAACTCGCCGCGAATCCAGCAGTGAAGATTTACGTCCAGCATGAGGGATGGTACAGGGTCACACAACCGCAGTTGATTGCGGCGGGGATGAGCCCATCAACGGACCCCAGTCTCCTTACACTCTATGCCGAGGGAGTCGAACAGCCCATCAGCATCGTTGGCGCAGGTCCAGGCGGATTTGGTCCGCAAGCTGCTATCGAATTCTACGGCACCGGCATTGATACGTTTTACTCTGACAAACGGGTTTATTGGCTCGTGGCAGGGAATCGGCCCGGGCTGCGAATCCCTCAACAGGGATATGAAGGAACGGGACCACAGCGGCAGAGCTTCCCGCGTACGGTTTTGTTGAATCAGCGCACCACTTATTTTGCGGCGCTGCTCAAAGAAAATACCGATAACTTTTTCGGAGCGCTGGTGTCGCCAACTTCGGTCGATCAGGTGTTGAGCGCGCCGAATGTCGCGGCCACGGCGACCGCGGATGTGAGCTTGCGCGTCGTTTTACAGGGTGTGACCGAAGGACAAGCCCATGAAGTGACCATTGTCATGAACGGTTCAACCCTGGGTGAACTGAACTTTGGCGGCCAGAATGAGGGCAGCATCACGTTGCCAGTGCCCGCCGGACTTTTACGTCAAGGCACGAATACGGTGACCCTGACGGCTCAGAATGGGGAGAACGATCTGAGTCTGGTGGATTTCATTACACTCAGTTATCCCCACACTTACACGGCAGAAACGGATTCTCTGAAGTTCACCGCCGAAGCCGGCGATCACGTGGTGGTCCACGGATTCCATCAAACTCCAACCACTCTGGTGGACATCACCAATCCCGCGCGACCGGTCGAGCTGGCAGCACAAGTCCTCTCCGAAAAAGGAAAGTTCGCCCTGGAAGCCAGCGTGCCCTGGTCAGCCTCAGGGACGCACACTCTGCTCGCGCTGTCGGATGCACGCATCGCAAGGCCATTCGGTCTGATGAAGAACAATCCGTCCACCTTTCATACCTCGCAGTCAGGCAGCGAAGTTGTGATGATTTCCAATCCGGAATTCATCGGACAATTAGGGCCGTTGTTTCAATTGCACAAGGCGGAAGGCAAAACCGTCGCGATCGTGAACGTAGATGATATCTACGATGAATTTAATTTTGGCGAGCGGAGTCCCTACGCAATCCGCAGCTTCCTGCAATCCGCAACCACGCACTGGAAGAATTCACCGAAATATTTGCTGTTCATGGGAGACGGTTCGCTCGATCCGCGAAATTATCTTGGACTGGGCTTCTTCGATTTCGTGCCCACCAAGATCATCGTCACCAGTGAGTTAAAGACTGCCTCCGACGATTGGTTTTCTGACTTTAACAACACTGGCTTTGCGCAAATTGCGACCGGACGGCTGCCGGTGCGCACCCCGGATGACGCGGAAAGCGTAGTCGCAAAAATTACCGGCTATGCCCGCACCCAATCCAGCGGATGGACCAATCAAACTCTGATGGTGGCGGACCGCGACGACACCATCGACTTCACTAAAGAATTGCAGTCTGCTCAGAGTATGCTTCCAAAATCTATGAAGGTAGTCGACATCTTCGCCGGCAACATGGATGCAGCCTCGGCAAAACAACAAATCATCGATGGCATCAACAATGGCGACCTGCTGGTCAACTACAGTGGGCACGGGTCAGTGGAAGTTTGGTCAGGCGACGATATTTTTGACAATGCCGCAGCTACATCCTTGACCAACGGTTCGCGGTTGCCAGTGTTCCTCATCATGAATTGTCTTAACGGGTTCTTTCAGGATGTTTATAGCGAGAGTCTGGCCGAGTCTCTATTGCTGGCGAAAAACGGTGGCGCGGTAGCCGTCTGGGCATCCTCGGGATTGAATCAGGCTGACCCCCAGGCGCAAATGGATCGAGTGATGGTTAAATCCCTGTTCACTCAACCGTCACCTGCGTTGGGAGATGCGATTAATCAGGCCAAGCTCGGCATCGCCGATCCAGACGTGCGCAAGACATATATTTTGTTCGGCGATCCGTTGCTGCGGATTAAGTGGCCGGCGACCGTGCAATAGATCAAATTCAAATTCATTAACCACCAAGGGCACAAGTAAAAGGCTAGGGTCTTCCTTCGTGTAACTTCGTGTCTTTTGTGGTTTAAAGCCCTGGCTTTTTCAAGGCGGTCTTCTCTTCGATTCCCGCGCCCTCAACGATCGTATAAATAAAATCCGCCGGAACGTCTTTCAGTGTTTCCACATTCCCATTCGGCCAACGAATTTCCACCTGGTCCATCGTTGCTTCAGCGGCCAACCCGAAATGCAATCGCGGATCGTTTTGTGAAAGATAGCTGCCGCCCGCTCGTATTTCATCGAATTGAACCAGCTTGCCAGCCGTGACTGTAACTCGCGCGCCAATAGCCATTTTGTTGCTCTTTGTTCCTACGAGCTTGAACAGCACTCGATGATTGCTGTTGCCACCCTGGTTGATCAGCAATGTTGGCGGTCCATCGATATTCAGAACCACGATATCGACATTGCCGTCGTTATTCAGATCGCCAAAAGCCACGCCACGCCGCGATTCATCGGGGATGCCGGCCAGAACTTTAGAAACATTCTCGAAGGTGCCGTCCCGCTTGTTGTGAAAAAGCTGCATCGGTTGGCGAAAGGGAGTGCCTCCGGGAATCGTGTCCATCTGGGGATACACGTGTCCATTCGCGATGAAAATATCGAGCCAGCCATCGTTGTCCAAATCGAAAAAGCCCGTGCCCCATCCCACGGCCGCATAAGTCGGCTTCGCCAATTCCGCGGGATAACTCACGTCGGAAAACCCAGCTTTGCCAAGATTGCGATAGAGCGTGTCAGCCTGATCGGCAAAGGTTGTGATAAACATCGACAGCCGGCCCTCGTGCCGGTAATCGCCCCAGGTCAGGCCCATGTTGCCCTGCTCCAGCCCATCGCCGCTGAGCGCGATGCCGGAGAGCATTCCGTTCTCTTCGAAAGTTCCATCGTGCTTGTTGTGATAAAGATAATTTGGGCCGGAGTCATTGCCGACCAGCAAGTCCGGCCATCCGTCATTATCGTAGTCGCCCCAGATCACGCCCAGACCGTAGTAGCGGCTCGGATCGTCCACCCCGGCTTTTTTGGAAACCTCCTCGAATGTTCCATTGCCCCGGTTGTGAAAAAGTAAGTCAGGCTCGCCTTGCAAGCCCCAAGGCCCGCACTGCACTTTGACTCCTTTAAAACGGCAGGTCTTTTCATCGCTGCCGAAAGATGGAAGTTTATCGAGATCAAAATGCACATAGCGTGCGACAAAAAGACTGACGAAACCGCTGCGATCATAGTCAGCCCAGGCCGCGCCCGTACTGAATCCACTGCCGCCAACACCAGCCTTGTCGGTAACGTCCTCAAACTTGCAGCCGCCTAGATTGTGGTACAGAGCATTCCCGCCATAGCCGGTCACGTAAATGTCGGGCAGGCCATCGTTGTCGTAATCCGCGACGGCCACACCCATGCCCCACCCCTTCCGCGTGAGACCGGCTGTCTGGGTGACATCGGTGAATTTGAAGTCTGCGTCCTGGTGATAAAGCGTGATCATAGGATCGCCGCCGTGCCGATAACGGTCGATGGTGGATCCATTCACGGTAAGGATGTCGAGCTTGCCGTCGTTATCGCAATCGATCAGCCCTACCCCTCCGCTCATGGATTCCACGATGTATTGCTTGTCCGGCGAGGACGTGTGAGGGACGGTTAGTCCCGCTTCCTTTGCGACATCCTGAAACTTGGGCAGCGGAACTTGCGTACCAGCTACCTGGGCGAGGGCAGCGGCGGAAGACAGAAGAATCAAGACCGACGATTTACGCATGATTTAAGGATTCCCGGAAATTATAGAGCAGGCACCCCGCGCAAGTATTGCAATATCCCGCTTTCTATTCCTTAGGGGACTCTGTAGAATTTCTGTAGAATAACGATTTTCCAGCGGCAAGTAATTTGGGCCTATCAGAATTTTCGAAGCCATCGATCGAAAAAGAGAATTCCCGGAGGATTTGATGAAACAGCAGCGGATGCAGAAGTGCGTCATATTTTTTGCTCTCTTGGTTTGTGTGTCGTCCGTGTGGGCAGGAGATGCGATCCCGAAGGCGGCCTGGAAAAGAGGGATTGGGGTGCCCCTGGAAAATCCGGGCGGGAAAAAGCCGAACCTCACGACCATGATTGACGACGGCTATTGGCAGGGCGCTCCGGTCGGGGGCTTCGGCGCTGGGACTTTTTCCCGCACCTATCGCGGCGATTTCTCCCGCTGGCACGTAAAATCCGGGGCGCACAAGTACCAAACCGTTTGGGGCAATCAATTTGCCATGTATCAGAAATCCGAAGGCGCGGCGGAAGGCTTCGCCCAGGTGCTGATGGCGGGACATCCTGATGGCCAACACCTCAGCAGTTGGAAGTGGGATTATCCTGTAGGCGCGGGTGATTATTATTCGCTTTATCCGAAATCCTGGTACGACTATAAATCTGAAAAATTTCCTGCTCACGTCACGATTGAACAGTTCTCTCCGATTCTTCCCGATAATTACAAGGAGAGCAGTTATCCGGTCGCGGTTTATCGCTGGCATGCGGAGAATCCTACCAACAAGCCGGTGACGGTTTCCGTGCTGCTCTCCTGGACCAATATGCTGGGATGGTTTCGCGATTTCGCTCCCACCATGGCCAACAGTCTCGACGAAGGAAACATCAATCACTTTGTCAGCAAAGATGAAGGCGCAGCCGGAAAAATGAAAGGCATCGTTTTTGATCGTATTCATCCGGATGGGGTGAAAGACGAGTGGGACGGTCAGATAGCAGTGGCGTCCCTTGAATCGCCCGGCGTAGAGATCAGTTATCAGACCACGTTCCGTCCAGATGAAACCCCCGGAAGTGAAGTCTGGACACCATTCGCCAAGGACGGACGCCTCTCCAACAGCGATCAATCCTGGGTCAGCAGCGGCGAGCATCTCGGCGGGGCCATCGCCGTGCGCTTTACCCTGCAGCCCGGCGAAAAGAAAGTTGTTCCCATGGTTATTTCCTGGGACATGCCGATCGTGGAATTTGGCTCGGGCCGAAAATGGTATCGCCACTACACGGATTTCTACGGTACCAGCGGCACCCATGCCTGGGAGATCGCGAAAGACGGTCTGACGAACGCATCGCAATGGAGCGACGCCATTGACGCCTGGCAAGCCCCTTACGTGAACGATGAAAGCAAACCGTTGTGGTATCGCGGCATGTTGTTCAACGAACTTTATATTCTCGCGGACGGTGGCTCGTTCTGGGGACGCCCCGTGGGTTCCGATCCGAAAACTCCACACAGTTTTGCTTTCATGGAGTGTTTCGATTATCCCTATTACGGTACTCTGGACGTCCGATTTTACGGCTCAATGCCATTGGTGAAATTTTGGCCCGACATCGATAAACAGGAAATGCGCCAGTTCGCCGACACCGTCCCGCAGGATTTGACCGACAAATATATGTGGATTTGGAAATCCCAGCAAACAGGATCGACAGAATTCCGCGTCCGAAAAGCCAAAGGCGCGGTCCCGCATGATTTAGGAATTCCTCAGGAAGATCCTTTCATGCAGGTCAATTCTTTCAGTTGGCAAAATACCAACGACTGGAAAGATCTCAACAGCAAATTCGTGCTGATGATCTATCGCGATTACGTTTTCACTGGCAAAAAAGATCGCGAATTCCTGCGCTACACCTGGCCGGCGGTCAAGGAAGCGCTCGACCATTTGCGCCAGTACGATCACACCGGCGACGGACTTCCACAAAACGATAATTATCCCGACCAGACTTATGACGTCTGGATTGTGCATGGTGAGAGCGCGTACTGTGGCGGACTTTGGCTGGCATCGTTACGCGCCGCGGAAGAGATCGCACGCGTCCTCGGAGACACTGCGTCCGTTACCAAATATCACGATTGGTTCACCGAGGGCCAAGCCACTTATGTCTCCAAGCTATGGAATGGAGACTATTTCCGTTACGACACCATGAGCGAATATCGCGACGATATCCAGGCCGACCAGCTTGCCGGCCAGTGGTACGCCAATATGACCGGTCTTGGCGATCTGGTCCCGCGTGACATGCAACTGAAGTCTCTGAAGAAAATTTACAACTACAACGTGATGAAATTTGCCAACGGAGAAATGGGCGCGGTGAACGGCATGGCCCCGGACGGCAGCATCATCACCACCAACGAACAAGTCCAGGAAGTCTGGACTGGCACCACTTTTGGCGTGGCCGCACTCATGCTGAGTGATGGATTGAAAGACGAAGGCTATCGCACGGCGTGGGGTATCTATCACACGACGTATGAAACCAAAGGCTACTGGTTTAGGACTCCGGAAGCCTGGGAGAAAACTGGATACTATCGCGCGTCCATGTACATGCGCCCAGCGGCAATCTGGGCGATGGAGATGACAGCGCCACCGAAATAAATATCTGTCATCCTGAGCGCAGCAGGTCGTCCGCAAAGCGGATGACCTGCGGAGTCGAAGGACTCCTACTGTTCCGCAGCACCCACGGGCTGTAGGAATTTTGGGTGGACAACGAATCCATCGCCAGAGTTAAACTGGGAGGCGAAATGACACGTAAATTGTTCGCCGCAGTTGTATTTCTATTGGCCGCCAGGCTATTCGCCGCCGACGCTCCGAAACCAACGCCAATTTTAGTCGAGCTCTTCACCTCCGAAGGCTGCTCTACCTGTCCCCCCGCAGACGACTTGCTGGAGAAACTGGATTCATCCCAGCCAATGCCGGGCGCGCAACTGATCGTGCTGAGCGAGCATGTCGATTATTGGGACAAACTTGGCTGGAAGGACCCATTCTCATCGAGCGTGGCTACCGATCGGCAAGCGATCTACGCGCAGAAATTCAAGTTGGAAAGTTCCTACACTCCGCAAATGATCGTCGACGGCAGCGCGGAGTTTGTCGGCAACAATTCACGTTTGGCGGGGCAGGCAATCGAGAAGGCTGTCAGCTCGCAGAAGGTCCCGGTGCGCATTTCGTCTATTTCATCGGACACGTCTGGGAAGCTGCGCGCATCCATAGAAACGGACGCGATCCCGTCGACTCAAAACGCCGATGTCTATTTCGTAGTTGCGTTGAATCATGCCGAATCCCAAGTGGAGCGCGGCGAGAACAAGGGACACCATTTGGTCTACGTGGCGGTGGTCGAGAGTATGACCAAAGTCGGCACTGCGGACAAGGGCCACAATTTCGCAAAACAGATCGAGGTCAAGATCAATCCTCACACCGATCTGTCGAATGTGCGGGTGATAGCTTTCTTGCAGCAGCACGGTGCAGGGCCAGTGATTGGAGCGGCGATGAGTACGGTCGCGGCGCAATCCGCTTCCAAATAGAAATCGTATTGTCCGCGGGTCATACTCTTCTGCATACTCGGATTTACACTCGCCCATCCCTCTGCTA
>DATBAX010000229.1:0-5730 GCA_036271275.1 Terriglobales bacterium | reverse complement strand
CAACTGCGGCGGCTTCTCATCAGCCAGCGTGAGCAGTTGCAATCCGGCGACAATTCGGTGAACCCGCAGATGGCCGAGGCGCGCCGCATCGTCGAAGGGCTCTCGACGGACGAAGCCTATCGCGTGACCAAGGCGTTTTCGATTTATTTCGAACTGACCAATCTGGCGGAAACTAACCACCGCAAGAGAAGGCGGCGCGCGGGAAAACTGCATATCAACCAACCGCCGCTGCCCGGATCTTTTCGCGGGACTTTGCTTCGGATGTTGGAAAAAGGAATGAACGCGACCGATTCTCTGGCTGCGGTTCGAGAAGTAAAAGTGATTCCAGTCTTCACGGCGCATCCCACTGAAGTTGCGCGGCGTACGGTTTTGTTCAAGCGCCGCCGCATCGCGAAGCATCTCGAGCGTCTCGACCATTTGCCTTTATCGAATCCGGATGCCGCGCAGTTCGAGGCATTCATCCAGACTGAGATCACTGCGCTCTGGCAGACCGATGAAGTCCGCGTTGAGAAACCGCTGGTCACCGACGAAATCCGCATGGGCCTCGATCATTATGCGATGTCAATCTTCGACTCGCTCTCGGGCCTTTACACGGAAATTATTGATGCTTTTAAGGAAGTCTACGGTCTCCAACTCGAAGACAAAGACGTTCCTGAACTACTCTCCTTCGGCTCATGGATCGGCGGCGACCAGGATGGAAATCCGTTCGTCACCGCGGAGACCACACGCGAGGCGCTGCAAAGGGCGCGGAATGCAATCATTGGCCACTACATTGGCGAGATCGAGCGGGTCAGTACGCAGCTCAGTTCTTCCTTCCAGCAGGTTCCGGTTTCTGAAGCGTTGAAATCTCAACTGGCCGAATATGCGGCGCGCATCGGCGACGAACAGTCGCGACTCGCGAGGATCTCAGAGACCGAACTTTATCGTCGCTTCCTAAACTTTGTGACCATCCGGCTTCGCCAAAGCCGTCGCGAGTCGGTTGAACTCAACGAAACTGACGGATACAAAACCGCCGCCGAGTTCGAGCGCGATCTTTCGATCGTGCGGGACAGCTTGCAGCAAAATCGCGGACAGAGCCTGGCCAAGCTGCTTTTGGATCCGTTTTTGCGCAAGGTCCGAACTTTCGGATTTCGTCTTTCCACTTTGGATATCCGTCAACATGCGCGAGTCCACGCTAAGTTTTTGGCGGAACTCTCATCGAAGACTCCGGCGGAATCGCCGCCCCAAGGTCTCAACCTGGCCGAAACGTTCGAAAATATCGTGAGGATGAAAAAGGAATACCCTCCGACGGCGATCCGGAATTACGTCATCAGCGGCGCGGAATCTGAGGCCGACATTTTCGCTGTCATTCGCCTGGCCGATATTTATGGAGTTCAAGTCGCCGCAGTGGGCGATGACCCCGGGTTGATGCCGATTCCGCTGTTCGAATCCATCGAATCGTTGCGTGCGTCGCCAGAAATTATGGACCGGGTGTGGAGTACGCCGAGTTACAAACCGCTGCTCGCTTCCTGGGGACAATGGCAGGAAGTTATGCTCGGCTACTCGGACTCGAACAAAGACGGCGGCATGCTCACCAGTCTTTGGGAGTTGTACAAAGCGCATCGTGAATTGCATGGCGTGGCGCGAAAGCACAACATCAAGCTGCGGCTTTTTCATGGACGCGGCGGCACCGTTGGCCGCGGCGGCGGCCCCACGCATCGTGCCATCCTCGCGCAACCCGTAGGAGATTTTTCCGGACAGATTCGCATCACCGAACAAGGCGAAGTCCTCAACTGGAAGTACGCCGACACGGTGCTGGCAGAGTGGAATTTGGAAATCATGATTGCCGCATGCCTCGAAGCTCTCACTCGTCCCGACGGCCCGGTCGCCGGGGCGGACCGGCAATGGGATGCAGCCATGGAACAAATGTCAGGCGACGCATTTGCGTTCTACCGGCACAACATCGCGGACAATCCTGAGGTGCTGCAATATTTCGAGCAAGCTACTCCAGTCAACGAACTGGAATTTGCGCGGATGGGTTCACGTCCCGCACGCCGCAGCGCCAGCCGCAAGTTGGATGACCTGCGCGCGATCCCCTGGGTCTTCGGATGGATGCAGAGTCGTCATGCCCTTCCCGCGTGGTTCGGCGTCGGTCACGCTTTGGAGCGGTTCGCGGCGGGCGGTCCTAAGCAGGAAAAAATGTTGCGAGAAATGATGCGCGACTTCCCTCTTTTTTCAGACTTGATCCGCAACGTGGAACTGGCCATGGCAAAAGCGGACTTCACTATTGCTCGTCTTTATGCCGCTCTGGTGGAAGACGCCGGTATTCGCGAGCGAGTGTGGCAAATGCTGGAAGAAGAATTCGAGCGCACGCGGCGGATGATTCTGAAGGTGAAGGGACAGAAAGAACTGCTGGGAAATAACCCTGTGCTGTCGCGATCGGTGAGGCTGCGCAATCCTTATGTCGATCCTATGAGCTTGATTCAGGTCGAACTGCTTCGGCGTAAACGATCGGGAACCAACACCGACAAACTCAATTATGCGCTCGGCGCAACGATCAACGGGATCGCGGCCGGTCTGCACAACACGGGATGAAGCTGTTTAGCTAGGCCCGCCCTGTCTCTCCAAAAAACGGAGAGACAAGGACGGGGCACCCTCAGATTATTAGTCAGCTTCCATGCAGATCCGCAGTTGGCGGTCGGCTTCGTCAATCGCACGAATGGCATCGACGCGATGTCCGTGGAAATCATGTGCAGCATGTTCCAGGTGCGCTTTCGCATTGTGCAACGCATCAATTGCCGCGCGGATCTCAGGATGCCGCTCAAACGCGGGTGAAGTCGGAGTGAAAGCCATCATCAAGGCCGCCACCGTTAAAATTCCCATCACTTTTCTCTTCATGATTTCTCCTTATGCTCGGTCCGACTTTAAGGCTCGGACTACCGTTCTGTTGGTTGCAGTAAAGCGGCACTTTTGGCGCGCACAATCTGGCCAGCGCCGGCCCGCCAAGCAAGCGGGAACCTTTTCGGCAGATTCTACTCCCCCGTAGCGGCTTGGAAACCTACCGTACACACTCAGTCAACAACTTAAATCCAAAATCTAATTAACCACTACGGACACTAAGGAAATCCAACGCGAAATTGGGATTTCCTTGGTGATCCTTCGTGTCCTTGGTGGTTCAAGCTTTTGGGTTCCTTTCCACCTTGCCATCCAGCCTAAGTTACGGCATAATAATGGTTTGTCTCATCCCAGCCGGGATGGACTAACGAAAGGAAACAAGTTCAGTGTTAATGATTCGTCTATCGCGCACGGGTGCGCGCAAGCAACCGCATTATCGGGTCGTCGTGATTGAGAAGGAACGCGCCCGCAACGGCCGGCCGGTCGAGGTCGTGGGAACGTACAATCCCCGCACCGAACCCGCCAGCATCGAGCTCAAACGTGAGCGCATCACTTACTGGATTTCCAAGGGCGCCCAGATGTCGGACCGGGTCAACAAGATCGTGTCCAAGCCTGTACCGGCTGCTGCTCCGGTTGCGTAGATCCCAAGTGCGTGTCCCAGAAAGCCTAACCCGCCCATCAGGAGCCCGTTTTGACTGATCCGAAAATCACCGAGCCGAACGTGCGGACGATGATCGAAAAAGTCGTGAAGTCGCTGGTCGAAGCTCCGGACGGAGTCTCGGTTTCGCAGGTGGAAGAAGGCCCGGAAACGGTGCTCGAACTCACCGTCGCCGAAAGCGACATGGGCAAGGTGATTGGCAAACAGGGACGCAACGTTCGCGCCTTACGGAATTTGGTGAGCGCGGCGGGCGTGAAAGCCAACAAGCGCTTCGTTCTGGAAGTCCTCGAATAGTGGATTGGCGGAGTCGGCCATGTCTGACGGCTTCATCACTCTAGCCTGGGTCCGCAAAACCCAGGGACGCATTGGAGAAGTGGCCGTCGAGCCGCAAACCAACGCTCCTGACAGATTCCGCGAAGGCATGCGTTTGTGGGCGCTGACCGCGGACGGCAAGCGGCGCGAATTAAAAGTTGAAGGCTTTTGGCCGCACAAAGAACAAGTGGTCCTCAAGTTCGCCGGCATAGATTCAATTTCTGAAGCTGAAACGCTTTTGAAGTGCGACTTGCAGGTTCCCGAGGCGGAACGCGCGCCGCTCGAATCAGGTTGGACATACGTCAGCGATTTAGTCGGATGCACTGTCTTCGACGAAGATCGCGAGATCGGTAAGGTTGCAGATTTGCAGTTTGGCGCAGGTGAAGCGCCGCTGCTAATCGTCCGGTCGGGGACGAAAGAGTACGAGATCCCTTACGCGGAAGCGTATCTGCGAAAACTGGATCTGCGAGCACGAAAGATTTTGATGCAACTGCCCGAAGGCCTGCTGGAAGTCAACAGCCCGCTCACGGCAGAGGAAAAGCAGGAGCAGCAAAGCTCTCGTAAGCAGAGTTAAAAGCGTTCACCGCGGAGGTCGCCGAGAACGCAGAGTTAGAAAGATTTCTCTGCGGTCTCAGCGACCTCGGCGGTAAAAATCTAAATGAAGATCGATATCTTAACGATCTTTCCCGATTTTTTTCGCGGACCGCTGGATTTTGGCATCGTCCGCCGGGCGCGCGAAGCGGGACTGGCGACGATTGAAGTACACGATCTGCGGACGTTTGCGCATGATCGGCACAAAACTGTAGACGACCGCCCATTCGGCGGCGGCGAGGGCATGGTGCTCAAGCCGGAACCGATCTTTGAATGTATTGAAACGCTGGGTATCGCGGATCGTGAACAGCGCAGCGCAGCCAAAGAGAGCGTAGTTTTGCTTTCCGCGCAAGGAAAGCGCTTCGATCAGAACGTAGCCGCCGAACTCGCGGCTCTCGATCGGCTCGTACTGATCTGCGGACGCTACGAAGGCGTGGACGAGCGCGTAGGACAGCATCTTGCCGACCGCGAGTTGTCCATCGGCGACTACGTGTTGAGCGGCGGTGAGTTGGGAGCAGCGGTGATTCTGGATACGGTCACCCGCCTCATCCCAGGCGCACTGGGGAACGAAGCTTCTTCGAAGCAGGAATCGTTCACCACGCAAGCCGAGCCGCACGCCACGAACGGCGCGAATTCGACCTGCGGATCGGGCGGATTGCTGGATTATCCGCATTACACGCGGCCGGCGGATTTTCGCGGCATGGTGATTCCCGAAGTTCTAACTTCGGGCAATCACGAAGAGATTCGGAAATGGCGCCGCCGTACGGCGCTCGAAAAAACGCTGACGAATCGCCCCGAGCTTTTGGACGACGCAGCACTCAGCGAAGAAGACAAAAAAATGCTGGCGCAGATCACAGCCCAGAAATAAAAGATCAAATAGAAATAGAGGACACGCTAATGACGAACCTGATTATCGATAAAATTCTCGCCAAGGCAAAACGCACCGACCTTCCGTCGTTCGTACCCGGCGACACCATCAAGGTGCATGTGAAGATCAAGGAAGGCGACAAAGAACGCGTTCAGGTGTTCGAAGGCGTCGTCATCTCGTGCAGCAAGGGCCCTCAGGCCAGCTTCACCGTCCGCAAGATGAGCTTCGGTCAAGGCGTCGAGCGTATCTTCCCGCTGAATGCCAAGGTCATCGACAAGATCGACGTTGTGCGCTCCTCCAAAGTCCGACGCGCCAAGCTCTACTACCTGCGCGGACTTCGTGGCAAGGCTGCCCGCTTGAAGGATGTGGACCGCGAGCACGTTGCTGCACCTGCGGCAGCTCCAGCCGCTAAATAAGCCTGCGGCCC
>DATBAX010000228.1:0-4598 GCA_036271275.1 Terriglobales bacterium | reverse complement strand
TTTGACTGTCCAATGCGTAAAGCGGGAATGTGAAAGCGAAGACCATCCCAAACAACATTGCCCGATTTTTAAACTCCCAGTTTGTGGCCTTCATGGAAACGAACGGTAATTGGTTGAGCGAGGATTGTAAAGGCGGCGAAGGCCGAACCTATTGCTTGCTAAAGCTTGATCAAAGCCCGGCGGCTCAAGCAGGTCAGAGTTGTGATGTTGGCGGCATCGCTGAAAGCGATGCCCTGACACGAATCTCCTCGCGGACAACGGGACTAACGGATCGGATTTACCACCGGACATCTGGCCCAATGCCCCGGCGCAACTTCCAGCAACGGCGGAAAATTGCGAGCGCATTCTGGAATTCGAAATTCGCAGCGGGGTTCGAATGGGCATCCGGCAGGGACCGAATGTAAGGGCGGCACCGTCCCTTCGATGGCTTGCAGCGGCTGGGTGCGATCTGTTCTCAACGTCGGGACAGCCTTCAACAATCCACGGGTGTAGGGATGGGCTGGAGCATGAAAGAGGTCGAGTTTGGAACTGAGTTCCACCAGGCTGCCCGCGTACATGACGGCAACATGGTCCGCAACTTGTGACACTACGGCGAGATCGTGCGAGATGAATAGCATGGTCAATCCGAATTTGGCCCGGAGGTTGGCGAGCAATTCGAGGATCTGCGCCTGGATAGTCACATCGAGCGCGGTGGTCGGCTCATCGGCGATGAGCAATTGTGGACGATTCACGATCGCCATAGCGATCATCACGCGTTGACGCATGCCGCCAGAAAGCTGGTGAGGGTAATCGCGAGCACGACGGTCCGCATCTGGAATTGCCACTTCATTCATTGCGGCGATGGCCCGTGTCCATGCTTCTTTTTTATTGGTTTGATGCGCATGGGCGACGACGGCCTCGGCGATTTGATCTCCCACTCGCATGACCGGATTGAGCGCAGTCATGGGCTCCTGAAAGATCATCGCGATTTGCGATCCTCGTAGCGCTCGCATCTCTTCGGCGGAAATATCAAGCAGATTTCTTTCCGCATGACTGGCGTCGGTAAAAACAATTTGTCCGTCTGATCGGGCCTGGGGCGGGAGAAGTCGCATCAATGCCAGAGATGTCACGGATTTTCCTGATCCGGATTCGCCGACCAATCCCAGAACTTCGCCGCGAGCAATGCTGAAGCTCAAGTCGCGGACCGCGAGTAAAGACGAAGCAGAGGTCTGCCGATTTCCCGGCGCGGGAAAGTTCACCGTCAGATTTCGAACATCGAGTAGCGCCGCCACCCGGTTATCCTAGCAGGAGGCTTGCGGTCGACACCTGGCACCCGCTGTTTTGAAGTTTCGAAGCGATGATGACGAAAACTTTAAGATTTTCATCTCGACCAAAAGCCGCGCCCACAAACGATTTCGCCAGTTTTTCCACATAGCAAAGTTTTTTTGGCACTGCGCGAAATCCGCGTGAATGCGGTCAAAACCCCCGATAGCTGCGCTTTTTCGAAGAGGCGGATTGCGGGCTGCACCAGTTTCGGTCACATGCCTGTGGCCGGCGTGCACTCGATTGAAATGCAAGCAGATAGAGTTGCATGGTTTTTGTTGACTCTAAAAATAGAAAGCGTAAAAGAAAGTTGTTCTTTGACACGTTCTAAAGTTTGACCGGTTGGCGTGGCGTCCGGGACTCAAGCAAGATCACTCTGCGGCATCGCAAGATGAAAAGTGGAGAGGGTCAGCGAGGGTCTATAGCAAAACGCTGGTCGAGACGAACCGGAACATCATGTTAAAGGCAACATAGGATCCCGAGGCGTTGAACAGGTTTGTCCGGTTGGCGGTAAGCCCGGAGCCCGAGCAAAGATCGCGCGTTGCAGTTCGCAAGGACAGCAAAACAGCAGGTCGGCAAGGGTCTAACGCGAGCTACTGGCTGAGACGAATGAGTTCAACATCACCTCGGGATTCTTATTTGATAACGGTTTCTCCGCATGGCGCTCTCCCCCAAGATCCCGGTGCTGCAGATCGTTCCTCGTGTCACTGATGATGTCAGTGTTCAAACGATTGCCTTAGTTCCGAAACCGCCGCTGAAGCTGGATTTCGCAGCGAACCCAAATCAATATCGCGTGGACGGATACGGCAGGAGCCTAAAACCCCAGCCAGTCGGACGTTCAGCGCGGGTGAATCCTTCGCTTCGTCCTATGCTGTCGCTCGCGTTGCTCTGCGACAACATGCAAGTGCCGGAAGACACCGACTAATTTATAAAATTTTGTCATTCCGAACGGCGCAGCCGAGAGGAATCTGCTTTCCCGTACAGCGAGAAATCCCTCTCTTCACGCATTATTTCCCATCATTCCCCGGCCCGCCCACCGAATATATCCTCGGGATACGCTGTTCAAGCGCGGGCAGCGCCGGGAACGCCGCATGCGGTTCGCTCTGATACCAATAAGCCACGGAGAAAAAATTATCAGACCGCGCATTGGCGTGGCCATGCTCGATGGTCGCTCGCAAGGATTTTGTGAACGTAATCGGCGAGTCGAGATGAAAGCGATACACCGACGAGCGTCCGCCGGCAACTTCCTCCCCTTTCACCGGCGCGCCGAACATACCGTACGAAAATGGATGATTCCCGAAATCCCAGGCGCCCAGAAAATAATCTTCCGATCCCGTTCCATTGATCGATGGCAGCTTTTCGCCATCGACAAAAAACATGTCATCGCCCTCGCCCCACCAGCCATCCTGATTCTCCAGCACGGACATGGTCACGCCAACGAAGTGCCCATGGCCGGTAGCGTCCATCCAAACGTAGTTGCCGTCGCCGTTCAGGTTCTTCTTTTCTTCCACAATTGAATCGCCGTTCGATTTCCACTGATTCGTCCACCCTTTATTCGGCGCGGCTTGGCGATACTGTGCGTGGAAGTAAAGTGTGTCGACGGGTAGCGGCTTCGGATACGCGCGGTAATCGATGTTGTAGTAGAAGGCATCAGTTTTTTGCGATCCTTCATTCGTAACCGTGATCCGCGCATGCTTTTGAAATGGCATGGGGAAAAAACTGTTCAGAGCTTTATCGGAACCGACCATCAGCGGCGTCGATTGATAAAGAAAATATTCTCCCAGACCCAGGCCAAAAAAATCGCCAATCGGCGCTTCCACACTCGGCGCGGATTCGCCGTCCCAATACATGCGCAACACCAGCGCCTTAAGATGATGCGGATCATCACTCGCAATCGTCACCCAGACATGACTGATGAGACCAGGGCCGGATTCGTCGAGCAGAGTCAGCGTCTCTCCCGTGGCGATTTGCCGCGCGTCGCCATTGCCACCGCTGCGGTCATAGCTGGAAGAACGGTGCTGGACGTAGTCTTTGGCAGTGGGGAGGCTGGAGAGTTGGTCAGTGAGGGCTTGGGCGAAGGACTGGAAAGAAAGCAGTGCGAAGCAAGCGAGAAGAAAATAGCGTTTCATGTGGGCCTCGGATGGACGCTGCATTTTACCTCAGCTATACCTGGAGGCGCTTATGGCATCACGAAAGCCACAATCTTGTGCGAACGTTTTCATGCATTCGTACTTTTGAGCACCAAATAAGATGCTTAAATCATGCTAAAATAGCATCATGATCGATGTGACTCAGGATATCCATTCGCTTACCACGTTCAAGCGCAATTCTTCCGGCCTGATGAAGCGCATGAAGAAAACCGGACGGCCGTTGGTGCTTACGGTTAACGGTAAAGCCGAAGCCGTGCTGCTCGATGCCAAGGACTATCAGCAGGTGGCCGAGCATCTGGATGCGACCGCAAACATTCGCCAAGGACTTCTGGAGGCACAACAAGGTTTGGGTCAACCCGCCAAGGACGTTTTCGCAGAGATTAGACGTGAGACTCGATCCAGGAAATGAGCTACGTCGTCGTCCTGACTCCGCGGGCAAAGGGCAATCTCAGGACCATCCATGCGTACATCTTTGCGGAGGCGCCTCACGCAGCCGATGATTGGTTGGACCGCGCTGAGCTAGCGGTCAATAGTTTGGGCCGCCATCCTGAGCGATGCCCGCTGGCTCCGGAGAGTCGTTCATTCGGCAAGCCGATTCGTCACTTGCTTTTTGGCGTGGGCAATCGAGGTACCTATCGCGTGATCTTCGTAATAGTGGATAAATTGGTTTATGTCTTGCACGTCCGCCATGGATCGATGTTGCCACTATGAGGTAAAGCAGATTCCTCCCTACGCTTCGCTCGGGTCGGAATGACAAGTTTTTATAGTGGTTGGCCCTCCCAATCACAACGGTATATTCCCATGCTTCTTCGGCGGGTTCTTATCGCGCTTCGTCTCCAGCATCTGCAAAGCTTGAATTAATTTCTTGCGGGTCTCGCGAGGCTGGATGACTGCGTCGACATAGCCACGATCGGCGGCGACGTAGGGATTGGCGAATCTCTCGCGGAATTCTTCGATCTTTCCCTGGCGAACTGTTTCGCGATTTCCTGCCCCATCCAGTTCGCGTTTGTAGACGATGTCTACCGCACCCTCTGGACCCATTACGGCGATCTCGGCGGTGGGCCATGCGTAGTTCACATCGGTGCGGATATGCTTCGACGCCATCACGCAATACGCGCCGCCGTAGGCTTTGCGCGTGATGACCGT
>DATBAX010000227.1:0-4189 GCA_036271275.1 Terriglobales bacterium | reverse complement strand
AGGGCCATTGAGTGCATCAAGTTTTGCAGCGTGACAATCCCCACCAGGCGTTGATCTTCGACAACGGGAATGATGCTCAGATTTCTGGCAGTAAGTTTGCGGAATGCTGAGGCCAGCGATTCCTTCTTTTGTGCCACTTCGAAAATGCGGTTCATGACGGCCTGGACATAACCGTTGCCATCGGCGCGCAGCGTTTGCAGGATCTTCTGCTTGGAAATCACGCCCACCATGTCGCTTCCGCGGATGACTGGGAAATCGTCCTGCAAAGAATGGACAGCTTTTTCCAAAGCGTCTTCTAGCGTGTCCGCGGGAGAGAGTGTGGCGAAGTCGGTGAGCATCACGTCTTCGAGGCGCACGGTTTCGAGCACCGACTGAAACACTACCGAGCGTTCTTCGAGCTGGGCGGCAATCAACAGAAAAAATCCGATCATCGAAAGCCAAGCGCCATCCGGATTGTTCCACTGCATGTACTCCAACATTCCGGCGAGAATCAGGACTGTGGCGAGACTGTTACCAATCGAAACCGCGCGGCGAGTGGCGCGCACCGGGTCCATGCGGCGGCTGAAGATGGCGCGCAGCACGCGGCCGCCGTCCATGGGATAAGCCGGCAGAAGATTGAAAGCGGCCAGCCAAATATTTGCCCACACCAGACTGCGCGGCAAGTTTCCTGAATAAACGTAGGGATGCGTCCAGAGCTGAACCTGCGGAGCGGCCTTCAGCAAAATGCCCGCGGCAATCATCGCGATTAACAAATTGACTGCCGGGCCGGCAAGCGCAATTCGAATGTCTCGTTTCCAGGTTTGCGCGCCGGACTCAATCACCTGTTGGGTTTCGTCGAGTAGCGTGATCCCGCCAATGGGTAGGAGGATTACGGCTTTAATGGGAATCCCGGCTTGTTGTCCGACCAGGGCATGTCCGAATTCATGAAGCACGACGCATGCGAAGATGATGCCGACCAGGGCCAGACTGCGGGTAGGGCTGACCGCGCTGTGCGATGCCGATTCCGTGAGCACCACAAAGAAGAGCAGGAAAACAAAAGTCAGGTGAATGCGCAGTTCGATGCCAAAGATTCGTCCCGCCGGAATGGACCAGTTTCTCATCAGAGTGCCAACTCCATTCTATGATAGTTAGCGGTGAGGCGTTGGATGGGCCGGTTACGAAGGATAGGAGAGCATGAGAGTCAGAAGTCAGAGGTCAGAATGTAGAAGTGAAGGATTTTCCAAACGGCGTTTTTAATTCTGCATTCTGCATTCTGACTTCTCACCTTCGCGTCCTTGGTGGTTATTAGCTTTTTGATGGAATGAAATTATGCGTGTGATTGCAGGAAAATATCGGAGCCGGGTTTTGCAGGCGCTGCCGGGGATGGATCTTCGTCCCACGGCGGACCGTTTGCGGGAGACGCTTTTCGATGTGCTCACTGCGGGGAATCCGGATGCGCTGGAAGGTTCGGTTTGGCTCGATCTGTTTGCTGGGACTGGCGCCGTTGGTATTGAAGCTCTGAGCCGTGGAGCGCGGATGGTGTACTTCGTGGAATCATCCCCGCAAGCCGTGGGATTAGTGCGGCAGAATCTGCAAAAGTTGGGAGTGGAGACTGGATTTCAGGTCCTGCAGCAGGATGCGGTACGCGCGCTTTTCGCTCTGGAAAAGAAATCAATGCAAGCTGACTTTGTGTTTCTCGACCCGCCATATCGCCTGTCTGCGTCATACGAAGCTACACTGAGTGCGCTCGCAAAATCAGGTCTGTTGAAAGCGGAGAGCGTCGTTATTGCTGAACATGAAAAGCGATTCGATCCGGGAGAAGAGTTTGGCGGGCTTGGGCGTTATCGGCTTTTGAAGCAGGGAGATGCGGCGCTGAGTTTCTATCGTCTCCAATAACGAGCCTACATGAGAATTTCATTGGCGCGCCGCATGATCGGATGCTGCATTTCCTGCAAATCGTTTTTCACCATGTTCAATCCGTAGACGCACTGCTCGAAGTTGGTGGAGAGGCGGGCGAATAGCGGCGCGACTTTGGTGTATTCGAAATGCTCGAATTTCGAAACTATGTAATAACTTTCTTTGCCGGCTTTTACCCATTCCACAAAATTCTCGACGCGCTGTTTGCGCAGGCGGAAGTGGTTGATGCTCTCGGGAAACATCCCGGCGAAAAAAAGTGTGTAATCGCCAATGTGTTTGCGGACCTGGCGCTCGCGATCGAAAGAGGGCGCGGGGCCGTAGACGGGGTCGGATTCGACCAGCATTTCTCCGACGTCGCTCAGCGGTTTTCCGGTGGCGTTGCGGATCTTGTACATCTGGTCGACTTCGATAAAGTCAGCCAACAGGTGAGCGACGTAGCCAACAATCTGCGGATCGCGAATGCCAATCTGCTCGGCGTAGTGTCGCGCGACCAGTTCTTTGAAAAGCTGTTGCAGCGGATGCGACTCGGGAATCATTTGCAATCACCTCCTGGAAACCCGCACCTGGAGCAGGATTCCATCACGCCATATTGACTACATATCGCAGCTTGTCCGGCAACACAAGTAACTTCCGTGTACCGGCATGGCACGATCGTGGCGTTGGCTTAGAAGGTGGATCAGAAACAAAGGTTTTCTTTGGATTATCGCTGGCAGTGCCGCGCATCGACTGCTAATGAAAAGATTTGATTACGCTAATCAGAGGTTAAAATGCGTTTTCGGACGACTTAAAATTCGGGATCGGAGAGAGCATGGAACGAAAAAATATTTCCAGCGGGACAACCTGGGAGCCGATTGTTGGATATTCACGCGCCGTCAAGATTGGCGACTACGTGCATGTATCGGGGACAACGGCGACGGGACCGGATGGAAAGATTGTCGGCATCGGCGATGTGTATGCACAGGCGGTGCAGACGCTGAAGAACATTGAATCCGCATTGCAAAAAGCTGGAGCCGGCATGAAAGATGTGGTGCGTACACGGATGTTCGTCACCAACATTGGGGAGTGGGAGAAGATTGGGAAGGCGCATGGAGAATTCTTTCGCGACATTCGTCCGGCAACCAGCATGATCGAGGTGAAGGCGTTGATCTCGCCGGAAATTCTGGTGGAGATTGAGGCTGATGCTGTAATCGTGGGTCCGCGGTAGTAGAATCTCTGGCACTCAGGAGAGTGTTGAAATGAGATTCCTGCAACAGCTTGCCATTCTCTTCCTGGCTGCCTGCTTCGGCGCCGTCGCACAATCCACGCCCACACCGCAATTAACCGTGATCCGCGCGGGCACGTTGATCGATGGCAAGTCCGACACGCCTCGCAACAACGTGGTCATCGTGGTGCGTGGCAATCGCATTGAAAGCGTTTCGGATGCCGCGAGCGCGAAAGTTCCTGCTGACGCCGCGGTCATTGATCTGTCCAAAGCTACCGTGCTGCCGGGACTCATCGATTCCCACACTCACATTTTTTTGCAGGGCGAAGATCCGGCGCAGGGCGGATACGACGCCAACATCCTGAAATATCCTCTGGCGTTGCGCGCGGCGCGGGCGACCGTGGCGGTGCACCGCGCGCTGGAGCAGGGATTCACCACGCTGCGTGATTTGGAAACCGAAGGTGCGGGCTACGGCGATGTCGGCATCAAGATGGCGATTGAAGGCGGCTACATTCCGGGGCCGCGACTGTTCGTTGTCACGCGCGCTATTTCGACGACTGGCGGTTACGCGCTCGAAGGCTACGCACCGGAGCTCGATATGCCAAAAGGCGCGCAGCTCATCGACGGGCCGGTTGAAGCTCGCAAGGCGGCGCGTGAACAACTCAGCCATGGCGCCGATTGGATCAAGGTGTACATGACGGACCGTTCGTGGATTGGTAAGAACGGCGAACTGGTTTCGCAGCCCACGCTTACGCTGGAAGAAATCAGCGCCATAGTAGATGAGGTCCACGGATGGGGCAAGAAGGTTGCGTGTCACGTCTATGGCGGAATCGGCTTGCGACGCGCCCTCGACGGCCATTGCGATTCCATCGAGCACGGGCTTGACCTGCACGATGAAGACATCGCGCAGATGGTGAAACAGGGCACGTGGTACATTCCGACGCTCGCGATTTATTACACAGATTGGAGTCCGGATGGCACGACTGAAGGCGAGCGCGATCGCAAGCGCGCATCGTTACATGCGATTTCATTTCAGAAGGCCCTGAAGGCGGGAGTGAAGATTGTTTTTGGCACCGACATGGGCGGCATGCC
>DATBAX010000226.1:0-29937 GCA_036271275.1 Terriglobales bacterium | reverse complement strand
GACACCCGATACCCGACACCGCACCATAGGTTTATAATCCCCAAACGCAATGACGGAACAAATCAAGAGGAAGCTGCAGGAAGAAATGAACGCGCTCGAGCATGAACTCGTGCACGAGCTTCCTAAAGAGATCAAGAAGGCCGCCGCACTCGGTGATCTCAGCGAGAACGCTGAGTATCACATGGCGAAGCAGCGCCAGGAATTTGTAAAGGCCCGGCTGCGGCAACTTGGCGCGCGCATGGCCGACCTCGCGCTCATCAATATGGACAACATCCCAAAAGACCGCGTGGGTCTGGGATCGACTGTCAAAGTTTTCGACAATACCAAAAATGCGGAAATGGAATACAAGCTGGTGACCAGCGAAGAATCGGATGTCGCTGCGGGAAAAATTTCGACCAGCTCCCCGATCGGACGCGCGTTGCTGAATAAAAAAGTCGGCGACACCGCGACATTTGTCACTCCTAACGGGGCGCGCGAAATGGAAATACTGAAATTGGCGACCATCCACGACCAGGCTCCCGCGAAATGAGCATGACCTGGACCAGCGCTTTCGGAAGAGCTTGCGGCGTGTTGCTCAATGCCATCGTGCGCTGGCTCGCGCTTTCTCGCATCAACCCCAATGTGCTGACCTTCATGGGGCTGGTGGTCAACACCATTGCCGCATGTCTTTTCGGATACGCCAATGGCAACAATCAGGCACGAATGTTTTTCTACGCCGGCTTAGTGATCATTGGATCGGGATTTTTCGATCTTGTAGATGGCGCCGTGGCCCGCGCCAGCAACAAAGTAACGCGCTTTGGCGGCTTCTTCGATTCCGTGATTGATCGCTACAGCGATGCGTCGCAATTCTTCGGACTGCTGGTGTTTTATGCTCGCGGCGACAGATTTTTCTATGTAGTGCTCACGGCGTTCGTGATGATCAGTGCCATCATGGTGAGTTACACGCGCGCCCGCGCCGAATCGCTGATTGGATCCTGTCGAGTTGGATTTATGGAACGTCCCGAACGCCTGGTGCTGGTTATCCTTGGAGCGCTGTTTAATCGGATGGGACCGGTGCTGTGGGTGATTGCGGTTCTCTCGACTATTACCGTCATTCATCGCATGCGTTATACCTGGACGCGCACGGAACTTGTGGATCGGGCCGCTAAACCGAGCCACGCGGCGTAATTCCTCGGCACAGCATCATCTTCCTGAATACCGCCGGAACCTGACGGCCTCTACTTCCGCAACAAATTTCTGGCCACGAATAGCGCATTCGCCGGACGCTCCGCTAATCGCCGCATGAAGTACGGATACCACTCAGTTCCAAATGGGATGTACACGCGAATGCGCCAGCCATCGTTTACCAGGCGTTGTTGCAGATCGCGGCGGATGCCGTAGAGCATTTGAAATTCGAAAGCGTCACGCGAAATTCTTTCGCTGGTGGCGAATGCTTTTGCCTGGTTGATGATGTTTTCATCATGCGTCGCCAGGCCATGGTAGACGCCGCTCTTGATCAGGACCTTCATCAACTTTACATAGCTGGCATCGACTTCGGATTTCTTCTGGAACGCGATGTCCCCCGGTTCCTTATAAGCCCCCTTACATAAGCGAATGCGGATTCGTTCGGCCAATAGTTTTTCGACATCACTTTCCGAACGGCGCATATAGGACTGGATCACCGCGCCGACACACCCTTCGTTTCCCGGGACCCGATGCAATTCATGAACGAAATCCAGAGTGCGCTGAGTGTAGGGCGAGCCTTCCATATCGATGCGGACGAAGTTGCGAGGAGTCATGGCAGCGGCTTTCGCTACCAGTGCGGTGACTTGTTCGCGGGCAAGATTTTCGTCGACGTCCAGACCCATGTGGGTGAGTTTCAGGCTGACATTGGCAGTGAGTTGCCGGGCGGAGATTTCGTCGAGCAATTGATGATAGAGATGTGCGCTTTCTCTTGCTTCTTCAGCGTTGGTTACGTTCTCACCCAGATTATCGATGGAAACGCTGGGGCCTGATTGATTGACGGACTGAGTGGCGCGAAGCGCGTCTTCGACTCCGGTGCCGGCAACGAACCGGTTGGAAACGCGGCGTCCGATGGAAGAACTCTCAGCGATGGAACGCAGGGAGCGGTTCGCGGAGAGAGCAATGAACAGTGCTCTTAACACGTCATCTCTGCCAACAGGAAGATCACAGGAATTTGTATCACACCGCCGGATTCAGGTTATTCCGGATTAAATCTTACTTCGACGGATTCCGTGGATTCACGCGAAGCGGTTTCCCATTTCCATTTGCGGACGGCATCCGTCGCCGATTGAACCAGAAGTGGATGGCCGCCTTTCACGGATACATTCTTGACCACGCCGTTGCTGGAGACCAGGGCTTCAACTTTCACCACACCACTCAAATGCATGGTGCGGGCCAGCGCAGGATATTGAGGCGTGATCTTGCTAACGACTTTTCGATCGCCCGTCTGCACATATTCCTGGGCGAAAGAATTGAGCGAAGTTGTGAGTATTGTCGTGAAAAGTAACGAGGCAGCGAGATTTGTCCACCGAGGCCAGATCACAATAACAACAGCTTAAATTCTGGCCCCCCGGAGGAAAAGGTGACGATAGTCACTGCCCGAATGATTGCCTGGAGCGATCTTATTGCAGAAATACTTCGTCCACGTAGCACCATTTCCAGCTCTCGCCCGGCTCAAACGACCGCATGATGGGGTGCTTGGTCTGATGGAAGTGCTTGGTAGCGTGGGTGTTCTTGGAGGAGTCGCAGCAGCCTACGTGGCCGCAGATCAGGCATTCCCGCAGGTGGACCCAGGTATCGCCCATCTCCAGGCATTCCTTGCAGCCCTTTCCGCTGGGAGTCACTTTTTTGATTTCTTTGACGTGGGGACAAGTGGATTGAACGTCGGGCATTGGTCACCTCTTTTATTTTTAGCGGCTAACGGCAGTTCGGACTCAGCACTTAGCATTTAGCCATTACAGGCCCGAGTTAGTACTATCAAAACCCAAGGGCTGAATGCTGAGTGCTAAGTGCCCATGCATCTCATTCTGGATGTTCTTCCAAAAACTTTTCTACTTCCAGCGCAGCCATGCATCCTGATCCGGCCGCGGTGATGGCCTGGCGGTAGCGGCGGTCCTGGACGTCTCCGCAGGCGTAGGCGCCGTCGACGCGGGTGAATACCTGGTTGTGAGTTTTCAGATATCCATCTTGATCTGCATCGAGCTGGCCTTCGAAGATTTTTGCGTTGGGAATATGACCGATGCCCAGGAACATGGCGCTGGTGGGGAAGTCCCAAACTTTGCCAGTCTTTGAATTCTTCAGCTTTAGGCTGGTGACTTCTTTTTTGGAGACGTCGTTCACTTCTTCGACCATGGTGTCGGTCATCAAATTTATTTTGCTGTTGAGCTTGGCGCGATCCAGCATGATCTTGGAAGCGCGGAACTGATCGCGGCGATGAATGAGCGTCACCTTTGTGGCAAAGCGGCTCAGGAACATGGCTTCCTCCATCGCGGAATCGCCGCCGCCAATCACTGTAATTTCCTTCCCCGAGAAAAAGAATCCGTCGCAGGTCGCGCAGGATGAAACGCCGTGTCCGATCAGCGCCTTCTCACCGGGGATGCCCAGCCAGCGGGCTGAAGCGCCGCTGGCAATAATCAAAGTCCGGGTGTGAATGACTTGATGGCCGACCTGGAGCTTGAAAGGACGCTGGCTCAAATCCGCACTGGTCACATGACCGTGCTGGTACTCGGCGCCGAAGCGCGTGGCCTGCTTGCGCATGTTGTCGATGAGTTCCGGGCCTTGAATACCTTCTGGAAAGCCGGGGAAATTCTCCACCAGCGTGGTGATGGCAAGCTGGCCGCCCGGTTCGTGGCCCTCGAGCACCAGCGGATTGAGCTTGGCGCGCCCGGTGTACAGTGCAGCGGTGTGTCCGGAGCAACCCGAACCGATGATGACGACGTTACGAACGTTATCCATAAATTATGCGTTCAGAGATTCGTGGCGCTAAACATTAGATTGCTGACTCCGAATTTGGATGCAGTCGCCCAAATGAAGGTCATTGTGCCGCCTCGGCTGGCTTTTTCGCTGCCGGCTTCGAGGCGGGCTTGGATGTCCCCAATAAATTGGTGCGATTCAATTCATCCGGGATGGTATGACGAGCGCCCAATAGATTTCGGTAGGCACCAACGATTGCGGTGGCGTTTTGGAATAGCGGTTCGTAGGCGCTTTGGTCAGGAGGCGCGCTGGTGTCCGTGCCCTGACAGCGCGCCAACACCACGGACGACTTTCCAAAGCGCTCCAATTTTATTCGTCTCGCCGGGGTGTTGGTGCTCAACATCGCCGCGGCGGTAGTCACGGACGAAGCGGTGTCTTCAATAGCGACTTCGAGAAATTCCTTGGGATCCCGAAAGTGGAAAACCAGAGTTTCGTCCATGTTCTTGACATCCGTGCTGAAGGAATATTGCACCGTCGAGAACATGGCCTGCACAGAAAATTCGCGCCGGATTCGCACCCAGGTGGCGGTCGCCGAGCCTGAAGAAACTTGAGCCATGTCCCCCTGCTGCAGAAACGTCGGCTTCTGGTCAAGGATGGAGCGGCCGCGATCAACCTCGAAATCCTGCGTGAACAGAGGCTGTTTGGGGATCTTGGCCAGTGCCGCAGCCAATTGCTGTTGCTCTTCGGGTGGCGGGGTGCAGACATTCAGCACATTTACCTTTACCGGAGGTTGGCCGGGCTGCGTGGCTGGCTGCTGGGCTTGAGCCATCGACGAAAGACCGAGGGCGGTCAGGATTGCCAAAGTTTTTCGGAGCACAGCGCATTTTAGCAGGCGGGACAATGAGAATAGAATCACTCCATGGCGAACCTGACACTGATCTATGGATTGCGGCTTTTGCCCTCGGATGAAATCTCGGAAATCGGCGATGCGACCCTCAAACTCAAAAATGGACGCGAGGCACGCGTGACCATGCATGTACTTGAAGGCAGCCGGGAGGAGATCGAGAAACAGTTGAAGATTAGTCTCGATTCGTTCTTTGATTTCTATCCCGAAATCTAGAAGCGGGTCTTGGGTCTCAGGTTTCTGCTCTCTGGCTCCGCAGCCTGTCGCTTTCCGCTTCCAAACCAGAGACCTAAAACCTGGGACCTGCGACCAGAAACCCGACACCTTTCCATCTATAATTCCCTTCTGACCATGGCACTGCCCTATCGCTATCTGCGTTTTCGACTGCGACTGAGCGAAGCGGGCTTGCTGCCCACCAGCAAACTTGCGTTCATTACCTGGTACATGCTGGGACTCGATGTGCTTTTGTTTGGATTGCAACAGGCGCTTGCCTTCTCGAAGCCTTCCTTCGCCCGGAATCTCGGGGGCTGGGTAAGTTTTCTGAGTTTCGTGGTTGCGATCCTATTTATCGTGCTGGCCATCCGCTGGATCAAGGCCAAGATGCTGTGGCGGCTGCGCAACCGGTTGATCGTCACGTACGTATTTTTTGGATTAATTCCGGTAGTGCTGTTAGTGGCGCTAGCCATCGGTTCGTATTATTTATTTGCGGGACAGCTTGCAACTTTTATTGTGACCACCCGGCTCAACACGGAACTGCAAAGCCTGGATGCCGCCAACTCAATGATTGCCCATGAAATTCGGGCCAAGATGCAGCATGGAGGGATCCCGGAGGTTGACGCCATTGAAGGATTACGCCTGAGCGAAAAATCCTGGAACGTGCGGCACGTCCAGGTATGGCTGGATGGAAAAGTCATTTTGAACAGCAGTCCGGTAGGAACGACGGCGTTCTCCTCCACTTTGCCCGCACATATGAGAAATCCCTTTCGCGAAGTGGTGCGGAACAACGAAAGACTATTTCTGCGAGTGGTGAAAACGGTCCCAGTCAACGGCAAAGAACTGACCGTTCTTACCAGCGAAGCGCTCGACCAGCGGCTGCTGCAGGAATTTGCCGGCGACCTGGGTGAACTCACGCTATTTAAGGGAATAACTCTTCGAAAAGCCAGCCAATCCCCAGGGAACGCTGACACCACGCGGGACAATTCCGGGCCCGCCAGCAATGCGGACAGCGGCTTACTGCTGGACAATGCGTGTGGAAAAACCAATGTGCTTGATACTTTGAAAGCAACCCCGGCCTATAGCGCCGGAATCGTTCCGCCGCCCACCAGCAGCCTGGACCATACTATTTCGTTTGGCACTTCTGTCTGCGTAGTCGACTGGCAAACCGGCGACACAATGAATCCGGTCGGCGTTACGGTGCAGACTCGGGTGTCGAAACTCTACGAACAATTATTCGGCGCCCTTGGCGATCTCGCCCCTGCAATTGAATCCAGTCTGCTGGTACTGGCAATCATTTTCGGCGTCATCGAGTTGCTCGCTTTGTACATTGGTACCCGACTCACGCGCACCGTGACGGGTGCGGTGGCGCAGATTTATGTTGCAACCCAGCACATCAATCGCGGGGATTTCAGCCATCGAATTCCAATCCGGTCCAGCGATCAACTTTCAGCGCTTGCGAACTCATTCAATTCCATGACGGCTTCGATGGAACAACTGATCGAGGAGCAGAAACAGAAACAGCGCCTGGAAAACGAACTGGCGATTGCGCAGGAAGTGCAGGAACAGCTCTATCCACGGCACATTTCACAACTGGCATCTCTGGAAGTATTTGGATTTTGCCGGCCGGCTCGGACCGTCAGCGGCGACTACTACGATTTCCTGAAGTTGGATTCCGAAAAATTGTTGCTGGCCGTGGGCGACATTAGCGGCAAAGGGATTTCGGCTGCGCTTCTGATGGCAACCATCCACTCCGCGGTGCGCGCTTACAGTCTGGAAGGAATTCCAATTCTCCGCGAAGCGGTCTCGATGGGCGCAGGCCTTGGGTCCGGCAACATGTTGGGAGTGCGGCGGACGGGCACGGAAGTTTCTCCGAGCAACTTGCTTGCGTTGCTGAACCATCAGCTCTATGAAAGCACGCCGATGGAAAAATATGCGACGCTGTTCCTCGGCGTTTACGACGGCGAAGATCGGAAGTTTACCTACAGCAATGGGGGACATCTGCCGCCCATCGTCCTCGCTGAAGATGGTTCTCTGCGGCGCCTCGAAAGCGGCGGTACTGTGGTCGGCCTCTTCGACAACTGCAGTTATGAAGAAAGCTCCGTGCAATTACGGCGCGGCGAAATCTTTCTGGCCTACAGCGACGGAGTTACCGAGCCGGAAAATGATTTTGGCGAATTCGGCGAAGAACGCCTGATTGAACTGGTGCAGGAGAATCGCGATCTGCCACTGGCAAAAATCTCCGAGATCGTCACTGCCGCCGTCGACGATTGGATTGGCGCCAACGAGCAGCCCGACGACGTGACCCTGGTGCTGGCCCGGGCGCGGTAGTGACAATTTTAGATTTGGGATTTTAGATTTCAATCTGAAATCACAAATCTACAATCTCAAATCGCCTTACCGAGATCACATGACGGACACTACTTCGCACTGGGACCAACTCCACGCCAATCCCCGGTTTCGTCCGCTATATCCAAATGATCACGTGGTGCGTTTCCTAATGGGAAGCCGGGGGCTTATCAAAAATGGACGAGCCCGGTTTTTGGATATTGGCGTCGGCGCTGGCCGGCATTGCAAGCTAGCGTCGGATCTGGGGTTTGAACCTTTCGGGATTGATACTTCGTTCATCGGCCTTCAGCATGCGCGGTTGCGTCTCGATGCGACAACAAACTTCCTCGCACAAGCTTCCATGCTCGCGCTTCCCTTCGCCGATTCCAGCTTTAACGTAGTGCTCAGTTTTGGAGTTTTTTATTACGGGACCGCCGATGAAATGAAACAGGCCATCGCGGAAACTCATCGAGTGTTGGGGCCGGACGGCAGAGCTCTGATCGTCTTGCGAACACTCGAAGACCATCGCTTTGGGAAGGGAAAGAAATTGGAACACAACACTTTTCAACTCGAAATTGCGGACACCAACGAATTGGGCACGATCGAACATTTCGTCGGTGCTGCGGACATCGAGCCATATTTTTCGGCTTTCTCGAAGATATTTTTTGAGAAGACGGAGACCACGTCCGCAAACCGTACACACCTGGATTCGGATTGGTTGATCACATTGGAAAAGTAAATTCGCAGGCGCTAAGAGCGATGCCGTGACACGCAGCTCTACAAAAACATCCAGCCTGGGATTTTCAGGATTCGCATCAGGGCACGGCTTTTTTTATGGCTGGGGAAAAACTCTTATTCGGTTGAACAACTGCTTCTGTATTCGGTTAGCGCGCTGATCGAGAGCATCGACTACCGTGGAAGAGCGGCGACTTCAGCGCCGCGTGAATCGTGCCTTGCCTATAACGCGGGCCTGCAAGGCCCGCTCTTTCACGGCGTCGCACGCAGCATCGAAGTCTTCCCTAAATGAACATCTTTCGTCCGGGCATCGAGTTTTCGGCCGCCTCGCTTTAACCGTGCCATCAAATACTCGAATCGACTACGAGCCTTCGGCCCAAAAAACTATTTAGCCTTCGCGACCTTCGCAACTTCATTCACTCGCGCTGTCACCTGGTCTTTGTCGAGGCCGCCAATGATCACCAATTTCCCAGGCGTCACCAGCACGAAGCGGCTGTCCAAAGTTGGATTGGGCGTGTTCTCGTTGATGGACTCCCATTTGCTGGTGCGCAGGTTGTAAGCAAACGTAAGCGGGGACGCTTCCACGGGTTTTCCATCCAGGCCAATACCTTTGTAGTTGTAGGGGTTCTCGCTGCCGCCGGAGAAATATACTCTGCCATCTTTCTCCGAGCCTCCGGCCGCGATGTGGAAGCGTGCCGTGCCAGGATGCTCCGGCAATTTTGTCCACTCAATGTGGGTCGGATTCTTGCGATCAATCTTGCCCATCCAGCAATCCGGAGACGAAATGTATGGCAGTCCGCCGGCAGTGGAATTCTTGCGGGCGCCGTCCACATAAATGATGGTGTCACCCACAATTGTTCCCGCATGACCAAAGACCGGCTCGCCGGGGACGGGTGTACCTTTCAGCCATTCCTGTTTTTCGACGTCATAAATCTGGACTGCGTTGACGGCGCCGGTGGCCGACCATCCGCTGACCAGATAAATATAACGGTCGCGATAGACGCCCGCTACAGCGTCCGCCACACCTATGGGGACGTCGGGGATTCGATACCATTTTCGATTGATCGGGTCATAGAGTTCCGCGTCTGCGACAGCAGATTCCCTGCCCTGATCATCCACTACGAAGCCGCCCAGTATGTACGCCTGCTCGTGTAATCCGGCAGCGGCCGCTCCCACTCGTCCAACCGATCCGGGCCCCTGCCGTATCTCGGTCCATTTGCCGTAACTCGTATTCAGGACGTAGGTCGAGTTCGTAACCGCATCCCAGGTTTTGTTCACGCCTATTCCCATCGACGAAAACACCAGGATCTGCCCGCTGACTCTGACACTGGTAATCGCGCTGTTGGAGACGGGAACCGGTAGGGCGTCAAACCTGATTTCGGATTCGGCAAACAAAAGACTGCCGAACAGGGCGAGCGCGAAAAGTATTGAGGGCCGTTTCATGATTTTCGATGCGATGAGTCCAAGACAAAATATCACGCGGAAGGCCCGGCGGACGGGTTAGAGCCACGTCTTTTTCTGTGTTCGCAGCAGTCAATGGCAGATTCAAGCCCAGTTTCTGGCTTGAATGAGGATATTCCACATCATGTATTGCTGCCTCGCGCTAGGATTTCGGCCTCGAAGATCAATCTCGCCGAAAACTACTCGGATCGGAGTTCAGTTATTGCGGGAGGGAAAAATGTTCTGCTCGGGCGTTTGCTGGGCCTCGGACTCGCGGACTTCCAGCCGTGTCTGACGCAGACTGGTGGCCTCGGTCGGATCCATGCCGGCTTTCATGTCCGTCTTTTCGAGGAAGTAACGCCAGCCCAGATGACGGTCTTCTGAGCCTTGGCCGCGTTCAAATTGCATGAGGGCGGCTTCTGCAGTGGTACGGCCCTTCACCACGGAAACGACGCCACCGGACTCGTACGTCCTCACATTGTGGCGGATGATGGCAAAAGAACCTTTCGAGTCATCTTGCATCGGGAAACTCCTGTCGGGAGCGCGTGTCCGCGTAAATCTTGTTAGTTTGTGATCACATGCCCGCCCGGTTGGGACGGGCATGCCTTCTCTTGCAAATTTTTCGCCTTACAACGGGCGAACGTTCTCAGCCTGCCAACCCTTCGGTCCCTTTGTGACTTCGAATTCCACGCTCTGGCCTTCTTGCAGGCTGCGGAAGCCGCCGGCCTGGATCGCCGAGAAGTGCACAAATACATCTTCGCCACTTTGCCGGCTGATAAAGCCGTAGCCCTTGGCGTCGTTAAACCACTTCACTGTTCCTTGTTCCGCCATACGTTACTGGTGTTCCTTTCGATCGATATTACGTTGGAAGGAGATCGGTGGTACTGAGGGCAGGAAAAAGCTGGTAAGAAGCTGCTCAACAACCGATTCAAATCAAACGCATGGCAAGTTTAACAGAGCTGTAAGTAGGGTGCCAGAGAAAAGTCGGCGAAGGCAGTAGCGGAACACCACGATTTCTGATGACACAGTCGCTTCAGCGGCTTCGTTCGACGTTGTTCTTTCTGTCCGGCTAATCCGCCAGTCAAGAACATCAAACGTGGAAGAGCGGCATCTTCAGAGCCGCGTTAAACTCCTGCTGATACGTAAATAAAAACGGCGGCCGGAAAAATCCGGCCGCCAGGTTCCTTGCTTTCTGTATTACTCCACGACAAGGGTGAGGTTCATGGTGTGAGTCGGAGCCCCGCTGCCGTTTCCGGCCGAGTTCACCACAACGTTATAGGTGCCCGCTGGGGTGGCTTGCGAACCACCGGCGAAAGAGGACGGCCCTGTACTGCAACCGGCCAACGTAAGGATCATCGCCACGAGCATCACGCCCAGGACAATGGTCATCTGCCGGCGGCTTCGCTTCGTCCCTCCTGCCAAAACCAATCCGAACAGACCCATGCCACTCAAGCTGGCAAGGAATGTGGGTGCGGACGATTTGGAATTCGGCATCGGCGGACGCGTGAGTTCCGCCGTGGCTCCCGCCGTCGTGGTGATAGTGAGGACTGTCGTGGCCTGCACATTATTCTGCGCAGTCACATGCGATGGGCTGAACGAACAATGGGCTCCGCGAGGCAAACCGCTGCAACTCAGAGTGATCGTCCCGTTGTAGCCGTTTTGACCTGTCAGTGTCAGGTTATAGACGGCAGGCTGCCCGGCAGACACAGTAGCGGTGCTGCTGGCCGCGCCCATGGTAAAGTTCGGCGCCTGCGGGGTGCGATTCAGCATTACGCTCACCCCGCCTACGTAGTCGTTGCCCACTACAACGTCAATACCTCCATCGCCGTTAAAGTCTCCGAATGCCATGCCCCAGGCAAAGGCGCTGGTCGGGAAGCCAACCGGATCGAAGAAAGAACCGTCGCCGTGACCATATAGAATCCCGACCGAACCGTTGTTTTCGTCGTTGTAGACCAAATCCAGATTGCCGTCTCCGTCGAAGTCCATCACTTTTACATTGACGGGTCTGGAGGTGGTCGTACTGATCGAGGTTGGATACGGCGTAGCAGCCTGGAATGTACCGTCACCATTTCCTAAAGCCACAACAATGGCGCCCGGATAAACCGATCCATCCTGCATCGCAATGGCCATGTCGACTTTGCCGTCTCCGTTGAGATCGCCAAATGCAACATATTCTGGATCGCCGATGCCGGTCGCAATATCACTTTCGGTTCCGAAAGTGCCGCTGTTATCGGTATTGGCTAGAAAAACAGCCAGCAGGTTGTCGGAGTCAGTGCTGAACGGGACAGCCAGATCCAAATAGCCGTCGCCATTCAAATCGGCGGCCGTAACGCTCTCTACTTCGCCTTCGACCGCGTAACTGGTTGCGGAGCCGAAAGTGCCGTCTCCGATGCCGAATAAAACTCCGACAGTGCTGCTGCCGGAGTTCGCGATCGCAAGATCGAGTTTGCCATCGTGATTGAAATCACCGGCAACCAGGTTCTGCGGATGAGGGTCCCCGCCTGTGTCGGTAGCAAAAGACTGTGCGATGGTGAACGTACCGTCTCCAGCGCCAAGGAAAATTTGCACCAGCCCGCTGCTATAGTCGGTGGCGGCGATATCGAGTTTGCCGTCTCCGTTAAAATCACCCACGGTGACGTAGGCGAGAGTGCTGCTGGTTCCGTAAGTCACTCCCGGTTTCAACGTGCCATCGGCATTGGCGAGATAGACCACGATTCCCGGCGAGTTGACATTGCCGTCCTGCCCGGCGACCACGTCAGAAAACCCGTCGCCGTTAAAGTCACCAGTGTCCACGCTGTAGGAGTAGGCATATTCGGTGAAGCTATCGGGAAGCGAATAGCTCTTAGACGCCCGGAAGCTTCCATCGCCATTACCCTGCAGATAAACGAAGTGTCCGATTTCATCGTCCACAACTACATCCACTTTGCCGTCGCCGTTAAAGTCGCCGACCAAGGGAGTCCGGTAGGGATATCCGCCGGTATCGTAAGCAATCGGCAAAGAGGTAAGCGTGCCATCGCCATTGCCGGTGAAAATCGTAATGCTGCCGCCGTAATAGTCGCTGAGTACCAGATCGTTCTTTCCATCCTGGTTGAAATCCGCGATGGCCGCCGCATACGGATACATATATTTGTTGCCGGTATTGTTGTAGTAGACGCCGGTCTGGAAAGTGCCATTTCCGTTGTTCACATAAACAGTCACCGTGTTTGTCTGATCGTTGACGCTGATGATTTCCGGCTTGCCATCTCCGGTCAAGTCGCCTGCCATGCTGATGTTTGAGGCGTATACGTCGTCGGAAGTTACCAGCGACGCCGGCGCAAGAAAGTTGGATCCAGCGGAAAGGTAAACCTTAAGCTGGTTATCCACGGTTCCGGCGAAGTCCAATTTGCCGTCACCGTTGAAGTCAGCAAAGAAAATCGAACTTGGCGCGGGACCCGTCAGGGTTGCGAGGGTGGTAGCCGCCTGAAAAGTTCCGTTGCCGTTACCCAGAGAAATGGCAACGATCCCCAGCGCTTCGGAGTCGACGGTAACGATGTCCGGTTTTCCATCGCCATTGACGTCAGCGAGAATTCCGCCACTTAAGCTGAACGTGGAAAGCTGCGAATTCGTTCCGGCCGTGAAAGTACCGTCGCCGTTGCTAAGCAGCACGTCGACGGTGGACGGCGTTAATCCGGGATGGACCTGAAGGATGTCATCTTTGCCATCGCCGTTTACATCTCCAACAAAGATTGGGTCGTTTGTGTTGCCGATAGTTGAAGTCAATTGTGCGCTCTGGAAGGTGCCGTTGCCGTTGCTCAACACCACGGAGATCTGGTAAGTCGTGGTTGCGTCAACCTGATTGGAAACCAATTCGGCGAGATCCGGTTTTCCGTCGCCGTTGAAATCACCGATGACCGGGTCGTTGTTTCCGTCCTCTGTGCCGTTATAAGAAATTGTCGTCGCCGCTACGAACCCAGCGGTAGGAGCGCCCTGCCCGTGGGGACGGCTTTTGATCGAGCGGGCGTGAAAAACTTGTCCGGGTTTTTGTTGCACCGGTTGGGGAAATTGGGGCCGGCCATTGGCCCGCGCAACCACCGCCGCATTCGGCTTCGGCGGCGTCAGAGCTTGCTTGGCCTTGAACTGGCTCGAGGCGCTGATTTGTGAATGAGAAGCAAAGCTGGGCAGCGATGCCAGCAGCAGAATAACGGATAGAGCCAGATGTTTTTTCATGAAGCAGTGAAGTCCTTTCTTGATTTCTCCCAACGCCGTATTCCCGGCGCACCGGGATGAGGAAATGCACCTGGATGGCCAGCGGCGGGTCAAAACGACGAGTCTGGCTAATTCCATTTAAAACAACGGCTTAGTGGCTGCTGGGAAAAATCGGGACACCCGATGTGGGAAGGAAAGTTGTTTGGAATCAAGACGCTTGTACGAACCGTGGACAGTTGCGCATACAAATCCTCAAACTTTGATTTGTAACCGCGCTAACTACTGCGTTTCTCGATCTTTTCGTTCTTTTGTCGCCAGCAGGTATAATTGTTTGCCAACTTAATCACGGAGAAATACTTATGTCGCGAGTGAACGGTGACAAGGCCCGGTACAACCGGGAACGTAAGAAAAATATTGCGCGTCGGGAAGGAATTCGACAACTGCTGCAAGCGGCGGGCGAAAAAGCCTCCGCCGGCAAGAAGACTGCCGCTCCTGCGAAGGCTGCGGCCAGCGTAGAGAAATAGGTTTCAGCGGGGAAGATCTTTCCGGGCCTGATAAATTTCAGATTTTCGTTCGCAATTCGGGTACACGAAGAAAAGGAAACGTATGAAGAAGCTTTTTGTCGGCAACATCCCCCACAGCACAACTGAAGCCGAGTTGCGTTCGCTGTTTGAATCTCACGGAAAAATCGACCAGGTGAGCATTGTCACTGACCGTGACACCGGCCGGTCCCGCGGGTTCGCTTTTGTCGAAATGTCCGATGCCGCCGAAGCAGAGAAAGCGATCGCGGCTCTGAACGGAAAAGATTTCGGCGGCCGTGCACTGAACATTAACGAAGCTCGTCCCAAGACTGAACGCAGTGGTGGTTTCGGTGGCGGTGGACGGCCTGGGGGCGGTGGTGGTGGACGACCGGGCGGCGGCGGTGGACGTTCCGGTGGTGGTGGCCGCTCAAGCGGCGGTGGCGGTGGACGCGACGATTATCAGGGTCACGCGCGCCAGCCTCGCGAGCCGCGCTGGTAATCATTCGCCAGGAACCGCGATGAGAATTTAGGCTCGCAAGTTCCGGCAACTATGATCTAAAAACAAAATCTGGAGGTGTCGCATGGCTGGACGGAGTCGCTCAAGCTTCAATAAACGGCTGAAAGAACGTTCGCGGCAGGAGAAAGCCCGCGAAAAGCAGGAAAAGAAAGTCCAAAAGAAGTTGGGGAAAGAAGACGGCAGCCCCGAAGTGGACGATCTTTCTTCGATAGATTTCGCAGCGGCGCAGGACCAGTTGGCACTTCCGGGTGGAAGCATCGAAGAAAGCGTCGAGGAATAGAGCCGGCGCCGAAAGGATTGCATCCTACAATATTGTTCGCTCACTTCTATTTCATTTGATGGCGGGGTCACAGCGGAGACCGTAGTCAATGGCGCCAAGTAAGAAGAGTGATGAGCGCGCCGATGGCGTGGTCACGTTAAAATCTGTTGCAGATCATGTGGGCCTGACTCCCGGGACTGTCTCGGCGGTCCTCAACAACGCTCCCTCGTCGAAGAACATTCCCGAAAAAACCAGAGATCGCATTCGCCTGGCGGCGGTCGAACTCGATTATCGTCCCAATTATTTTGCACGGTCCCTGAGAAAGAAACGGACTTATACCGTGGGCGTGATCGCTCACGAAATTGGCGACGGCTACAGTTCGATGGTGATTGCCGGCATTGAAAACTACGCGAGAGAGAAAGAATATTTTTTTATCACCGGAATCCATCGCCACGATCCCGAACTCTTTGAGAAATACTCTCAATTGCTATTGCAACGCGGCGCCGAAGGCATCATCACCATCGATTTGAATCTGCAAAACCCACTGTTGCTGCCCACGGTCGCGGTTGCAGGTCACCGGCAATATGAAGGCATCACCAACATTGTTTTGGACCATCGCAAGGCGGCGTCCCTGGCTCTAAAACATCTCGTGGATCTCGGACATCGCGATATCGCTGTCCTGAAAGGCAATCCCGCCAGTTCGGATGCGGTGGACCGCTGGGATGCGATCTCCCAGGTGGCGCAGGAAATGGGAATTGCAATCGCGCCCGAACTTGCGCTGCAGATCGATTCTCTGGATTCTTCTCCCAGGCTCGGTTATCCCTACGGAAAACAATTGTTGGCCACCAAGCGCCGCTTCACCGCTCTGTTCGCTTATAACGATATCTCCGCCATCGGTTCGATGCGCGCGTTTCAGGAAGCGGGATTGCAGGTGCCGAAAGATATCTCGGTAGTTGGTTTCGATGATATTCAGGGCGCGGCTTTTCACTACCCCAGTCTCACCACTGTCCGGCAACCGCTTCGCGAGATGGGAGAGACCGCGATGAAGACGCTTCTCGAACGGATCGAGGGCCGGGAAGACTATCCCAAGGAAATTGCAGTGCAACCTGAGCTCGTGATTCGCGAATCCACCGGCCCCGCGCCAGCCTAGAAAATCGATATCTCCAGTCTGCTTGCTGGTGGCGCGTCTCGGCGAATTGTAAAGTTTAAAGATAATCCGACAACCTAGTTGATTGCTGGCCGCGCGTAACCTACAATCTGCGCCATGCAGGCCGAGCCCCTGGTGATCGAACGATTCGAAAACGGTGTCTACGGACAGAGCGTGCTCTGCCTGAAGGGGCCTTTGACCATTGAAACTTTTCCTTCCTTTCAAAGTGCGGTGCGCAATGAAGGCGCTGCCACCATGATTCTTGATTTGACCGATGTTCCCTACATCGATTCGTCCGGACTTGGTTCGCTGGTCAGCGCCTATGTATCCCGGGAAAAAGCGGGACAGCGGGTCGTGCTGGCGGGCGTCAACGAGCGCATTATGCAGCTCATGGAAATCACGCGAGTGGAACCGCTGTTTCTCATCTTCCCGACACTGGATAACGCAATCGATTCGCTGACCGGAGCAGGAACCGCGTAAACGCGTGGCGCGGATGCCCCGTCTGCGCGCGAGCGTTAGCTCGCCTCATACCATACCTTGAACATCATCAGCATCGGCGAAGTGCTTTGGGACGTTGTCGGCGATACCGAACATCTCGGCGGAGCTCCATTCAACTTCGCGGCCCACCTCAGCAAGTTGGGACACGATGTTTCTTTCATCAGTGCCGTTGGGATGGATGCACGAGGAGACAAGATTCTGGATCGAATGGCCGGAATGGGATTGTCGGCGCGTTACGTGCGTCGCCTTGCCAACTATCCGACCGGAACCGCAACTGTCACTTTTGATGTGGAAAACCAACCTCACTTCAAGATTTCCCGGCCCGCCGCATACGATTTTCCACAGCTTTCAGACCCGGATTTCGAAGAGCTGATGGCCCTTCGCCCGGAATGGATTTATTTCGGAACTCTACAACAAATGAGTTCCGAGGCAAGAGAATTGACCGCCAAACTTCTCGACTCGGTGACCAGTGCGCGACGATTTTATGACGTGAATCTTCGACCCAATTCCTGGGAGCCTGCTTTGGTGCGCGAATCTTTGAAGAAAGCCACCGTAGTAAAGCTAAATGACACCGAGGTTGCAGAAATCGCGAAAATATTTGGCGAGGCTTGCGACTCTCTGGAAGAATTTTGCCGCAGTTACTCGGCAAAATTCGGCTGGGAGGCAGTCTGCATCACGCGCGGCGCGCAAGGTTGCGCTTTGCTGATTGGCGAGGAATACGTGGAGGCTCCCGGCTATTCCGTGAAGGTTGCGGACACTGTCGGAGCGGGCGACGCCTTCGCCGCAGCATTCGTCCACGGATTCGGAAGCGGATGGCCCGCACCGCGGATCGCGGACTTCGCGAATCGTGTGGGAGCGTTGGTGGCAAGCAAGGCAGGCGCGATTCCGGATTGGACGATCGAGGAAACTGAAGCTCTCTAAGCCTGAGTTAAAGCCACGGATTCGCGCGAATTCTCGCGGATTCGAAATTCTTAAAAAAATCCGCGATAATCCGTGGAAATCCGTGGCGCAGTTGGCCATGCTGACTGGCCGTGATAATACTAGTTGTCGCCTGTGAGGCCGAGGCCGCGCAGTGTTCCACCGGAGAAATCATGCCTAAGAAAGCAGCAAGCTCGCCCGATTTAATGACCACGATCGCCCGTGGTGTTGGTTCCGCTGTAGGCCGGATTGCGAACACCGCTCAGCGTTTGGCGACTGCGTCTTCAGAAATAGTTGAAGGAGCCAGTAAGGCCGCCAGGAAAGCAACCCGGCCCAAGGCAAAGGCCAAGAAGAAAGTTGCCAAGAAAGTCGCGGTGCGAAAACCTAAAGCAAAGGCCAAGAAGAAGACGAGTCGCGCCAAAGCGTAGTTACGGTTGATGAGATTGCAGGGGTCCTTCGACTGCGTTGTCGCACGCTTCGCTGCGACAACTTCGCTCAGGATGACAAGGGTGATAATTATCTGACGGGCCTACAAACTAATAAGTTCCCTGTCAGCTTTAGGTGCAGTGGCAGGTTCGCGATCCTGTCTTATTGGATCGAAGCGTTTTGGCAGCGTTCCAGATATGCGCCGGTTAGAAGATTGTCGGCCGCTTTCGATCCCTTTTTCGACGCAGCCAGCAGCAGCATGTGGGTCTGTTCGCAACTTTGTGGGACCGAATTTCCATCCAGATATAACTTAGCCAGCGTGACTTCCGCGCGAGAATCACCGCTGCGCACGCTTTTCCACAATTCTGCCGGGTTATCGATGGCAGGGGAAGCGGCCGTCTCCGCAGGCTGCTCGGAGGGGATGGGTGGTTGAACTTTTTTCGCCGAACGCTTGGCTGCGCGAACTGGAGGGGCAATTTCTTCGGATTTGATTTGGGGCAAAGTCTTGTTCACCGCCGCTACCGGCTCGGTCGACTGGGACAACTGCGAATTGTGAATCACCAGAAAGAGCGGCACTAGAAGCACAACAGCCACTGCAATTCCGATCCAGATGGATTTCCCTCGACCATGGCTCTCAACAGGCGGCGATACGGTATCGAAAATCGTACCTATCGTTTCCCTCGGGGATTGCTGTGACGCTGCCGCTCTGGACGGAGTTTCTGTAGAGGTTTGCACGGGTGCTGCGGTTAGCGGAGGCGCCCCGCACATCACGCACATCCCGCGGCTCTGGGGATAGCGGAAATCGCAGGAGTGGCAAGTGATGAATTCGTCGGCTGATCGAGACACAGATATCTCCCGGGAACTAAGTTCGTTCTCGTGGCGCGATATCCATTGTATTTCGCATTGCAGTCAGATGCGAGAGGGTTGGTTGATCGTTCGCCCATGGCCTCGAGTAACTGGCGGGAAACCGTCGTTGGCCGTTGGCCCTTCGTCGTTGGCTTGGAGCCTTCAACTCGGGGTTTAGTGACGAACACTTAGGTTTTGCCAACGACCAACGGCGAACGACCAACGACGCTCTTGGTGTTTAAGTCTGCTTCACAAATTTCAGCGACGCGGAATTCATGCAATAGCGCAGCCCCGTCGGTTGCGGGCCGTCATCGAATACGTGGCCCAAATGCGCGGCGCACTGGGTACACTCCACGGCGTCACGGATCATCCCGTAACTGAGGTCTCGTCCTGAACGAACATTCTCTTCGGCGATAGGCTGCCAGAAGCTGGGCCAGCCGGTGCCGGATTCGAATTTCGTCGCCGAACTGAACAACGCATTGTCACAACAAATGCAGCGGAACAAACCTTTGTCATGCAGGTCCCAGTATTTTCCGCTGAAGGCCCGCTCGGTACCGGCGTGCCGGGTGACTTCAAATTCGTCCGGCGTGAGTTGCTTACGCCACTCGTCGTCGCTCTTCACGACTTTAGGCACTTTCACTTTTGTCAGACGCTTCCCGGCATCGGAGAACTGTACGATAGTGACTTCTTTCTCCGATGCTTCAGCCGTCATCAAATGCGGCTTCTTCAACATCCACAAAAAATAACCCGCGAGCGCGGTGCCGCCCGCGGCGAGAAACTTTCGTCGTTGCGATCGGCCGCCCAATACATCCTGATCGTTGTTTGATTCGAACATAAAGCGCTCCTTCAACTACTTGCCCGTGTACAGCTCTGGAAACTCCTTGCGAAGATTCGACACCTTCGGCGCATCGTTGAACATGATGTACGGATTGTCGGGATGAATCGTCGCATAGTTTTGGTGATAGGCTTCCGCCGGATAAAACGCCTTCAGAGGTACGACCTGCGTCACAATTTTGTGCTTGAAAACTTTCGCCTGGTCGAGCTGCGCGATATAGGCATCGGCGATTTGCTTCTGCTCGTCGGTGGTATAGGAAATCATCGAACGATACTGACTGCCTTCGTCTGGTCCCTGGCGATTCAACTCCGTGGGATCGTGGGCCACCGAGAAAAACACCCGCAACAATTCTCCGAAAGTGACCTGCGACGGATCGTAAGTGACTTTCACCGACTCCGCGTGGCCAGTCCGACCGGTGCTCACCGTTTCATATTCAGCAGTCTTGGCCTCGCCGCCCGCGTATCCAGAGGTAGCATCCTTTACCCCCTTTACATGCTGGAAGACGGCCTGGACGCCCCAGAAACAGCCTCCAGAAACCACGACGGTTTGCTGGCCGGGCGCGGCGGCTTTAGGCGCATCGGCGGTAGGGATTGGGACAGGCTCCTTGGCTCCGCTGCCTGCACTATAGACAGTGAACCCTACCAGTAAAGCTCCCAGGATCAAGAAGATACGAAGAGAAGAATTCGACATTTGCAACCTCGCTTTGAGTACGTATTTGATTAGAGTCCGGATGCGGGCAAAAGTTTCGCCCGCTCTCGCCCTTTGTTATCTTGTCATTCCGAGCGCAGCCGAAGAATCTGCTTTTCGCCTGCAGCTCCTCAAAACTCAGCCTCCTTTTTCCCCGGATTCGATCTTCTCGTATCCCCGACAGGAAAGTACTGGCAGCCGGGGATATTTCGGAAAGCAAGAATCCGTCAGCGCCAATTGACACAGAAAGAAGACCGATCCCCGGTCGGATTCTATTCGCCGGGAATGAATGCAATCCGCGCAAAGGCCTACACGTTGCTTGTCTGCCGCCGCTTCGGAAAGAGAAGTCACTCGCGCAGAATAACAAAATGTGGGAGAGCAATTCTTTCAACTGAGTAGTCTGCCTTTGCATTCAACTTGGGAAGGGTGGAGCGCTGCTCCACCCTTGTCCAGGCTTTGATGAGCACGCCCTTTTCGGTGGTAATTACGTTGAAGTTGTTCATTTCAGTTTTCCCATTTTGGGATCGACAGCATCTAAATATGCTGCCGCCCGATTCCTTCCAGTTATACTTTTCCTGCATTCATTCAGCGTGAAATCTTGAGATCACAAATTGTGATCTCAAGTTTGAGAGAAAAAATGAGCAAAAGAGCTGTTGTTCTTGCCAAACAAGTAGCGTCGAAAATTCTTATCCTTGGCGGCCAGAAAGTCATCCTCGACACTGACCTCGCCGATCTGTACAACGTGGAACCCAGACATTTGAACCAGCAGGTCAAACGCAATATCAAACGTTTTCCTGTCGAGTTCCGGTTTCAAATCTCCAAGCAGGAATCCAGAATCTTGAGATCACAAAATGTGATCTCAAGTGGTGGACATGGCGGCCGACGCTATCTTCCGTTCGTTTTCCCTGAACACGGAGCCATCATGGCCGCGACAGTATTGAACTCCGAACGCGCCATTGAAATGAGCATTTTTGTCGTGCTCGCTTTCGTGCGTATGCGCCAAACGATAGCTGCCAACCGGCAAATCATGTCTAAGCTGGCCAAGATCGAGAGCCGGCTTGAGAATCATGATGTCGACATTCAGGACCTCATAGGGGCGGTTCGCGAACTGATGACTCCTCCTCCTCCCAATCGCCGTAGCATTGGATTTCTGCTCACTGCCGGAGCTGTGAAAGGCCAACGCAAAGCGAGCTAGAGTAGTCATGGGGAAACAGCCCTGCGTCAGGACAACTTTGCTTCACCGCAGAACTGGAAGCACCGCTCCATCCGATTCCCAGCTCTCCTGTTCCGCCCCCAGCAACAGCCCTTGAAACTCCGCCATGGTCTCGACTGACGCATGTGTTTCCACGAACACCTCAGCCTCCAATTCCGAAGCTTGCGGAAAGAATCGCCGGTACAGATCCAGCTTCTGGCGGACGGTGGCTTTTCCCAGATACAGCTTGTAATCAATTCGTCCCGGCCGCAGCAACGCTTCGTCCAGAGTTTCGATTCTGTTCGTGGTCATCATGAAGAGAACGTTCGTTGGCGCATAGAACCCATCCAGCACATTCAGCAATCCGGAAAGCGTGACGCCGTTTTTTTCGCCAACATTTTCCTTCTCATTCTCATTTCGCCGCTTCGCGCCATCGTTTATGCCCGTGAATGAAACTCGCGCCTTGCTGCTCTTCATGCAATCGATATCTTCAAACAGCAATATCGAGTTCGGCGACACCTGATTGACTGCGTTCATCAAACTCCGATCGTTAAAATCGGCGAGATTGATGGAATAAATCGACAACCCGAAATGTGCCGCCAGCGCTGACACCAGAGAAGTCTTGCCCGTCCCTGGCGGCCCGTATAGCAAATAGCCGCGATGGTACGGCACTCCCAAGTCTGCGTAGCGCTGCTTAGATTTGCGAAACTTGTTAATGTCCTCCATCAAATGTTCCTTTTCGCCCGCCTGCAAAATTACCGAATTCGGCAGTCGCGGCGTGTAACTTTCGATGTAGTCCCAGCCATCGTTGTAGGTGTACAGAAATGACTGCACGCCCATTCTCCGGATGTGACATGCGACGACATCGTCAACGAAATGCCGCAGGAACGATTGCTTGCGGCCCAATGTCCGAAACGTCAAGGACTCCACTCGACGGGCCACGCGCTCATGTGAATTCTCGGTACGGTAAAAATAGACGACAAAAGGACGCCCTCCGTACCAGAACCAGTGACTGCCCGGGGCTGGGATGAGCGCGATCCGGACGTTGCGCATGGTCGTGTCCAAATCCACCCGCCGCACTCGCTTGAGGAATTTCTGCTCCAGAAACCATTCCTTCACCCACACGAATGCCGCGTCGTCGTCCTTCACTGTGACCATCATCGTGGTCTGACCGACGAGCCAGTACCAGATGGTTTCTGGCACAGCGCGCAGGTAGACGCTCAAGCCGCCCACGATCATGAGCAACAAGCCACCAGAGGCAAACGCGTTCTGGCCGGTGAGGATAGCTTTCAAAATTCCGATCACAAATTTCTCAATCTAAGGGCGTCGGTCCGGTTCATTGCATTGCATGGCACACGAGGACGAGGCATAGCTCGCCGACGCGCGAACAAATACGCTCAGCCGGAAAATAAAATGCGCATCCCCAGTGTGAGCTTTATTTTGTTGGTTTTACGTTAGAGGAGCGTCAGCTAATTAACGCGATGAGATGACGCCCGATAGCAACTCAGGCGAGGGTTTGGCCTAAGTCGCCCGCTAAACAGGTTGGCTATTTGTTTCACCAATTTTTGGGCGTCCTTTCGTAAGAAGATGTTAGAAGATGTCATGAGTTTAGGTTTTCTGCAAGAACAAAATTTGTAAAATCCTTCGCGCAGGATTCATCGCCACCGCTCGCACTCTTGCCTTCCCGCACGTGTCAGATTACTGTGGACGATCGAAAACTATTGCTATCTTGAGGAGATCCGGGTGAACCGAACCATCGCTGTTTTAATTTCCATCCTGTTTTTACCGCTCTTGTCCCAGGCCCAGGTTGACGACTCCACCAAACAACTGGCTCGCGATGTCTTCAAACAGTTGATCGAGATCAACACCACCGACTCGGTTGGCAATGTCACGACTGCCTCCGAAGCGATGGCGAAACGATTTCGCGACGCCGGATTTCCCGACAGCGACATGCAGATCATCGGGCCCAATGATCGCAAGAAGAATCTGGTCTTGCGTTATCACGGGACAGGCAAGCACAAACCGATTTTGCTGATTGGCCATCTGGATGTCGTCGAAGCCCGCCGCGAAGATTGGCCGACGGACCCGTTTCAATTTGTAGAGAAAGACGGTTTTTATTACGGACGCGGAACTCAGGACATGAAGTGCGGCGATGCCATTTGGGTCGCAGATTTAATCCGCATGAAGAAGGAAGGCTATCAACCGGACCGCGACATCATCCTCGCGTTGACTGCTGACGAAGAAGGCGGCAAATCGAATGGCGTGGACTGGCTGATTAAAAATCATCGTGAACTCGTGGAAGCCGAGTTCGTGCTCAACAGCGACGGCGGCGGCGTGAACACGGTGAACGGAAAGCCGGAAAGTATTTCCGTGGACGCGACCGAAAAGCTTTACTCAGATTATCAACTGACCGTCACCAACAAGGGCGGCCACAGTTCGCAACCGACACCTGACAACGCGATCTACCATCTCGTCGATGCCCTCGCGCGTCTTGAACATTACGAATTTCCTGTCGATCTCAACAACGTGACCCGGGCTTATTACGAACGTATGTCGACGATTGTGACCGGCCAGCGGGCAGCGGACATGAAAGGGATTCTCAAAAATCCTCCCGACCCGACTGCCGTTGCTCGGCTCTCCGAAGATCCAATCGATCACTCGACTATGCGCACAACCTGCGTCGCCACGCGACTTGACGCCGGTCATGCCAACAATGCATTGCCGCAGCGCGCACAGGCCAATGTGAATTGCCGTATCGCTCCAGGGCATTCTTCTGAGGAGCTGCGTCTGGCGTTGATTAAAATTCTCGACGATCCCAAAGTGATTGTTCGTTACACGAGCGATGCCGGAGTGGTTTCTGACACCGCACCCGACCGTCATGCTTTCGCACCGCCTCCGCTGCGTCCTGATGTGTTCAAGCCCCTGGAGGAAATCGTGCAGGAGCTGTGGCCCGGCACTCCAGTGATCCCCACAATGGCGACCGGTGCATCGGACAGCGTTTATACCAGTGCAGCAGGCATGCCTGCCTATGGGATCTCCGGAGTCGCGATCGACCGCGACGACCACCGAGAACACGGTAGAGACGAACGACTCGGAGTCGCATCGTTCGATCAGGGTGTGGATTTTTATTACCGCTATCTGAAGGCGGTCACTTCCCAGCCCTAGTCATTTCTTCCGTAACCAAACTGACTCTTCAAACGTTTAAGCTAATAGCGAGGGATTTCTCCGTGATTAGTGTCCGCAATCTGGTGAAAAAGTTCGGCGACGTGACGGCCGTCGATAATATTTCGTTTGATGTCCAGCAGGGTGAGATTTTTGCTTTCCTCGGACCGAACGGCGCCGGCAAAACCACGACCATCAAGATGCTTACGACGTTGTTGACGCCCACCGGCGGAATTATGGAACTGGATGGGCTCAATCCTGCGGTGCAGCGCAACGAGGCTCGACGGACTTTCGGGATCGTCTTTCAGGACCCCAGCCTCGACGGCGAACAAACCGCGTACGAAAACATGGATCTCCATGCCGTGCTCTACAAAGTTCCTCGCAAACTGAGGGCCGAGCGCATTCAGAAGCTCCTCACCCTTTTCGAACTTTGGGAGCGCCGGAACAATATTGTGAAAACATTTTCCGGCGGAATGAAACGTCGTTTGGAAATCGCCCGCGGATTTCTTCACACTCCGAAAATTCTTTTTCTCGATGAACCCACGCTGGGCCTCGACCCGCAAACTCGCAACCAGCTTTGGACGCACGTGAAGCATTTGAACGAAACAGAAAAAGTGACTGTGTTCCTGACCACTCACTACATGGACGAAGCCGATCGTGTGGCCCAACGAATCGCCGTCATCGATCACGGCAAAATCGTGGCCCAGGGAACACCAACTGAATTGAAGCAGCAGACCAACAGCGAATCGTTGGAACAGGCTTTTCTTACACTGACTGGCGCGGGCATTCGTGACGAAGGCGCCACGTCCGCCGACCAATTGCGGCAAGTCGCCAAAATGTGGAGCAACCGCCGATGAGCGCAATTTATATTCTCTGGCTGCGTGAATTGAAGCGTTATATCCGTTCACGCGCGCAGATCGTCGCTTCGCTGGGACAGCCGTTGCTTTATCTTCTGGTCCTCGGATTCGGCCTCGGCCCGGTGTTTCAGAAAGCTGGAAATGGCGATTATCTTCAATTCGTGACACCGGGAATTGTCAGCATGACGGTCCTGTTCAGCTCCATTTTTTCGGGGATCGCCATGCTTTGGGACCGTCAATTCGGTTTTCTGAAGGAAACTTTGGTAGCACCCGTACCGCGAATCCAAATCATGATTGGAAGAACTTTGGGTGGCGCAACGGTCGCCGTGATTCAGGGTTGCCTGATTCTGACTATCAGCTTTATCGCTGGATTTCGGCCCACGCATCTCGCGATTTTTCCACTGGCGTTCGTGTTCATGGCCCTCATCGCCTTCGTGTTCGCCTCCCTGGGCACCGCCTTAGGCTCGATTCTGCAGGACATGCAGGGCATGCAATTGATTATGAATTTCATGGTGCTGCCGATTTTCTTTTTGTCGGGAGCCCTCTTTCCTCTGACCAATCTGCCGAAAGCCTTGGCGATCATTACGCGACTGGATCCTCTAACCTACGGAGTGGACGCGCTACGCGGCGTTTTCATCGCGCAAACAGCTTTTGGCCTGCAATGGGACGCGGCTGTTCTTTTCCTCTTCGCCGCAGCGTTTGTGTCGTTGGGAGCGTATTTGTTCTCGAAGATCCAGCTGTAGCGGACTGAGCGCTTTGAAATTCTGATGACATCGGACAAGGCTTGAACCACCAAGGACACGAAGTATCAGCAAGGAAATCCTTCGATTGGGTTTCCTTGGTGATACTTCGTGTCCTTGGTGGTGATGACTTTTGGCTTTCCATCCCGAGCACAAGCAGCCTGGAATTCAGCGGTGCTTTGAAGAGTCCGCGATCTGTCCAATCGCCCGGTATTCCGCCTGGAAATAAAGCAAGGGATTTCCTTCTTTCACAACCACGTCTTCCACTTCGGCAATAAAAATAGTGTGGTCGCCCGCATCCTGACAGGTATGCAACCGGCATTCTAAATAAGCCAACGCCCCATGCAGCACCGGCGTTCCATGTTCGGTGCGATCAAAACGCGCGCCCACTTCTTCCTCGGCGCGGTCATGAGTTCGATCAGGAATGGCGTAATACTCGGAGATGGCCCGCTGGTTCTCCGCCAGCACGTTTACTCCGAAACGCTTTCGCGTATGCAGATGAGTATGAGTCTTAGCTTTATGATCGACGCAAACCAATACCAGCAACGGATCGAGTGATACCGAGGTAAACGCGTTCGCCGTCATGCCATGGACTTCACCTTCAAAGTCGACGGTGATGACCGTGACTCCGGTGGCGAAAGTACCCATCGCTTTGCGAAACTCGTTTTGCGTCACGCTCATGAGAAACACTGCCCCGTTGGGCTCCTTCCCGTTTTATCATGTTATGCGCTCGGGCCGAAATAGACAGACTCCTCGATCGGCGTGGAACAGCGGCGCCTTCAGCGCCGCGTTATAAGGCGAAGACGATTAAAAGCGCCGCTCCTCCACGGAAATCGATGTGTCATCTATAAAACCGCTCTCGTTATCTCTCATGTATCATTTCGATATTTGGCAATTCCAATGCAGGTCAACCTGTTGGCGGCAAATCAAACCATATCGACGACCCGATCATTGGACGCGTTAGGTTCCGAACTGACGCGCGATGGTGCGCGCCAATTAATCCGCGTCACCGATGACGATCTTCCGACACTTCTCTCCGCCGCCCTCGAGGCCAAACAACGATTCAAGCCGGACGTAGTCACCTACTCCCGTAAAGTTTTCCTCCCGCTCACCAACCTTTGCCGCGATTATTGCGGCTACTGCACTTTCCGCAAGGATCCCGGCGAACCGGGCGCGCACACGATGACGCCGGAAGAAGTGCTGGAAGTCGCACGTGCTGGCGAGAAACTGGGATGCACAGAAGCCCTTTTTAGTCTGGGCGACAAGCCAGAACTCCTTTTCCCGCAGATGCGCGAAACGCTCCGCCATCTGGGATACAAATCCACACTGCAATATCTCGAGGCCATGTGCGAATTGGTATTGCGCGAGACTACATTGCTTCCGCATCCGAATCCTGGATTGTTGAGTGCAGAATGGATCACACGGCTGGCCGTGGTTTCCCCCAGCATGGGACTCATGCTCGAAACCACCAACGCTTCCCTGCTTGAATCCGGTTCGGCCCACGACAACGCACCTGACAAACTTCCCACCAAACGCCTACGGACAATCGAAGAAGCAGGCAAACAGAATGTTCCTTTTACTACCGGCTTGTTGATCGGAATCGGCGAAACTCTCGACGATCGCGTGGACACGCTGCTGGCCATCCGCGAACTTCATCAGCGTTATGGACACATCCAGGAAGTCATCGTACAAAATTTCCGCGCCAAGCGGGGCATTCCTATGCGAAACTGGCCCGAGCCTACACGAGGCGAAATGTTGCGCACCGTTGCCGTGGCCCGATTGCTCATGCCAAATATGAATATTCAAGCGCCACCAAATCTGTCCGCTCCTTACTATGACGATTTGCTGGACGCCGGCATCAACGACTGGGGCGGGATCTCGCCGCTGACGCCGGACTTCATCAATCCAGAAAAACCGTGGCCGCACTTGGAACAACTCAAGTTACGCACGGCGGCTAAGGGATTCAAATTGCAACAACGGCTTCCTGTGTATCCAGAATTCTTGCCCAGCATCACCGCGCGTCCTGGCCTGCTTTCCGAAAAAACAAAAATTGCCGCCGACCTCATCGGCCACCTCGGGAGGGCGGCATGATCGTCGTACTCACGGGCGGCACCGGCGGAGCAAAATTTGTGGATGGTCTCCGGCAAGTGGTTTCCGCCAAGGAACTGACAATCATCGTGAACACTGGCGACGACCTCGAATGGTGGGGACTGTACATGTCTCCTGATCTCGACTCCATTACTTATGTTCTCGCCGGCCTTCTCAGTAAAGAACGCGGCTGGGGAGTGAAGGGCGACACGTTTTTCTGCCTCCAAGCCATGGGAGATTTGGGTGAGCCCATCTGGTTTCATGTCGGAGATCGCGATCTTGCGGTTCACCTTCTTCGCACCAAATTGCTCGCCGAAGGAAAAACTCTCACCGAAGTGTCGGCAATCATCGCCGCCAAAATGTCGGTGCAGGCGCGCATCCTGCCCATGAGCGATGCGAGGGTGGAAACTCGAGTAGACACGCCCGCCGGCGATCTGAGTTTCGAAGAATATTTCGTGCAGCGCTGGTATCAGGACCCAGTCAACTCGGTGCGATTTGCCGGGGCCGCCGAAGCCGAACCCGCGCCCGGGGTGGTGGAAGCCATTCTTTCTGCCAGCGCCGTGATTCTTGCGCCGAGCAATCCGGTCACCAGCATCGGTCCAATTCTCGCGGTGCCGAAAATCTTGAAAGCATTGAAAGATACTCCCGCCACAGTGGTTGCGATTAGTCCGTTGGTGGGTGATAAAGCAGTCTCAGGCCCGGCCGGCATTCTGATGGCGGCGCAAGGGCTTCCCGTTTCGCTCGCAGGCCTGGCTCAGGCATACGGAGAGTTTTTGGACATCCTCGTCGCCGACAATGCTGACTCCAAGGCTGCGAAAGAGTTGCAGCGTCCCGGCCTTCGCGTGGTTTGTGCGAATACAATTATGCGCACCGCAGAAGACAAAGCCGATCTTGCTCGCTCAGTGCTTTCTTTGCTCACCGATCAAAGCGCAACCCATGGAACAGACTGATGATTCTCATTCCTGTAAAAAATCTGACTGGCGCCAAGCAGCGTTTGGCTTCAATCCTGAACCAGCCGACACGCACGGAACTCGCGCAGGCCATGCTTTTCGACGTTCTCGATGCAGTCAGTAAATCCAACGCGCGAGACGAAGTCGGCCTGGTCACAAACGATGACTTCGCGATCAAGCTGGCGCGCCACTTCAATTTCCAGATCATTCCGGACAATGCGAACTCCGGCGAGACCGACGCCATTGCCATGGCAACGGTTTTCTGCGTGGCCCAGGGAATCAGCAGCACACTAGTAATTCCTGGCGACATTCCCTTAATTCAAGCTTCCGAGCTCAATCAAATTTTGGATGCCGCCCCAGAAAACGGTTCAGTCATTGTCCCTGCCGCTGATGGCCGCGGCACCAATGCAATCCTGCGTCGCCCTGCTGGACTTTTTCCGTTGCGCTTCGGCAACGATAGTTTCAAACCTCATCTCGCCGCAGCCCGCGCCACCAATCATCCATGCCTCGTAATCTCTCTGCCGGGAGTCGCTCTCGACATCGACAATCCTTCCGACCTCAGAGATCTCGCGGC
>DATBAX010000225.1:0-5707 GCA_036271275.1 Terriglobales bacterium | reverse complement strand
GCTGCGGGGATGAATAAACTTTTCGTGCTCACACTTCCATTGGCCCACGAAAATTGTCCGGCATCCGGCCCGCGAGCCGGCTTCGATGTCGGTGAGTCCGTCTCCCACCATGTAGGAAGCGTTTAAGCTTAAATTCAGATCGCGAGCAGCGCGAGTTAGCATGCCCGTTCCAGGTTTGCGGCAGCGGCACCGCTTGCGTAACGCTCCTACCGAGGCCTGGGGATGATGGAGACAGTAGTAAACCGCATCAAGGTGAGCTCCAGCGGATCGAAGTGCGGCCAGCAGTTTTTTTTCAAATTTGCGAAGCGTGGCAGCGTCGAAGTGCCCTTTGGCAATTCCGGGCTGGTTCGAAACCATCACCACCCGTAGCCCTAAATCGTTGAGCAACCGAATGGCTCGGGGCACTCGCGGCAGTACCCTAAATTGTGCGATGGTGAACGGAGAGTCCACGATACCCACATCCTGGTGGTAGATGAGGCGATTGATGACTCCATCACGATCGAGAAAAACCGCAGTCGCGCCAGCCATAATAATTTTGTGAGACGAAAATCAGGCGCGAGCTGCCATGGCCGCAGCCGCGGCCATCCGCACATGGTGACTCCGTTCCTGACGATGGGTATGTGCGAGTCGTCCATCGCGCGACAACATGTCAAATACCACCTTGCTGCCTTCGAACTCAAAACGGAAATTCAGCTCGCGTAGGCCGGCGCGGCGCATGGCCTCTCGCAAGAGCGTTTTGTTCTCTTCGCAGTACAGCATAAGAAAACCACCGCCGCCGGCCCCGCAAATTTTTCCGCCGATAGCGCCATTCTGTTTTGCGAGGGCATACCATTCGTCGATCTGGCGGGTGCTGACGCCGTTGGATAGTCTTTTCTTCGTTTGCCAGTGAATGTCGAGCAGTTCGCCAAAGCGCCGCAGTTGCCCGCGCACAATGGCGTCGCGGATTTCGAGTCCGATGTCTTTGATTTCTCTCAGGCTTGCGACAACGCTATTGGTTTTATTTTTAGTCGCGCTGTCCTGCTTTTCGAGAATGCTGATCGCATCCCGCGCCGCCCCGGTATAGAACAACAGCAGATTGCTTTCGAGTGTCTCCAGCGATTCCGTGGGTAGGCAGAGGCGGTTAGCCGTCACTCCGCCGTCTTTCGCAATTTCGAGCGCAGTCAGTCCACCCAATGCCGCCATGTACTGGTCCTGTTTGCCAATGGGTTTTTGCAGGAATTCCAGTTCGATTCGGCAGGCTTCTTCCGCCAGCCGTTCGGAACTTGTCGGCGACTGCGTCAGCGCATGCATTGCATTCAGCAGGCCGACAAGATAGCAACTTGACGAACCCAGTCCGGTGCCGGCAGGAACGTCGGCCATGGAAACAATTTCGATGCCATCATCGACCTGAAAAAACCGCAACGCTTCCCGGGCCAGAGTGTGTTGCACATCGTCCACATGGCGGACGACTTCCGTGCGACTGTACTGCACGCGGATCGTGTCTTCGAGGATGGGCATGTTTACGTTCAAATACATGTATTTATCGATTGCGACGGCGAGAACGAAGCCTTCGTGTTCGCGATAAAAAGAAGGAAGATCCGTGCCTCCGCCGCCCAGCGTAACGCGGAAGGGAGTTTTGGTGATAATCATGTTGTGCTCCTGGCGAATTCAATTGCAGGCTGGACGTCGATCCACGCCTGTTGACGAGAACTCTGATACGCGGCTTCGACGAGTTGCAGGGCCCGCAGGCTGTCAGCCGCGCCCCCCATCATGGGATGATTCGATTTAAGCGCGCCGAGAAAATCTTTCCACTCTCGTTCCCAGGAATCATCGACAGACGGAAATTCGAATACCTCCTCGCAGGGACGGCTGTGGTCCGCCTGCCGTTTTCCCCAGACCAGTCGTTGCGGACCGTAGTGTCCGTCCCGGCCAGTCAGATGCAGGTAGCCATCCCGTCCAAAGAGTTCCAAAGAGAAGACATTCACCCACTGCGTCCAACTAACATGGATCTGCGCGGTTTGAACGGCTTCTGTTTTCAGCAGCAGAAAACAATTGTCCTCCACCTCGGGAAAACCCCAAAAGAAACGAGAGGTTTGCGCCAGCACTTGCACAGGTTCGCCCAGCAAGTGCCGCACCAGATCAAGAATGTGAATGCCTTGCTCGAGCAAAGCACCTCCACCGGAAAGGTCCTGGTCGGTGCACCAATGCTTTTCGTATCCCGGACGTCCGCCATGGCCGTAGTTACAACGCAAAAAGTAAAGCGGGCCCAGCGCTCCGGTTTCCAGCAGCTCTTTCGCCGCCCGTACGTGGTCCATGTAGCGATAGTTGAAGCCGGTTTTCAATAATCGCTGCTCGTCTGTAGCCATCTCGATGACCTCGACGGCTTCCGTCACCGAACGGGCCAAGGGTTTTTCGCAGAGAACATGTTTGCCCGCTCGCAGCGCACTTTTCGCAGCCTCAGCATGAAATTTGGTGGGAGTGCAGATGACTACAATATCGATATCGTGAGATTGCACGGCAGCCAGCCAGTCAGTGGTTGCCTGGGCATTCACAGTTTCTGCCAGCGCCCGGGCATGAGTCGCGTCTACATCCGCGACGATTCGCACTTCGGCCTCAAGCGAGTTCTTGATGACCCGGGTCCGAATCTTTCCCACATGGCCGGCCCCGATGATGGCAACTCCGTGCATTGAATTAAACCAGCGCCACCCGGCGCAGTGTGCCGGCTTCGCCTTGCATGATGGCGGCGATGCGTTGGTCATCGAGCCCCGACCAATCGTCATAAACTGCGCTGATCAGCCGGCCGCTCAGCCCGTTGGCGGCGTCGGAAACCAGAAACCTCGCGAGTGTGGCGGCGAGTTCCGGAGGCACACCGCCGCTTTCTCCCATTTTTTTCAAGTCGGCGATCGTTTGCGCTCCGGCTACTTCGGCCGAAGTGCGCATCTGTTCCCACATTCGACTATTTACCGGACCGGGCGCGATGGTGTTGACATCAATCCCCGAACCACGCAACTCTTCGGCAAGGCTCTCTGTAAAGCGCACTAATCCCGCCTTGCTGGCACTGTAGGCGGTAAAGAAAGGGCGTGCATACGCGGCCCCACCGCCGGAAAAGTGAATGATCTTGCCGTAGCCCTGGGCCAGCATCGTTGGTAAAACTGCGCGAGTCAGATAAAAACTTCCCAGCAGATTGATCTCGACCGCCCGTACCCAATCATCGATTGGTGCCTGGGCCATCGGTCCGATGGGTCCGAGAACGCCCGTGCAATTTACCAGCACATCGATTCCGCCGAAATGCGTAATCACTTGCTGTACCGCGGCTTCGGTACTTTCGCGATTGCGAATATCCAACGGGATTTGCAAAACATCTTGTCCATTCGGGGAGTGGAGAAAGGTTTCTGATCGCGGCCTTTGTGAGTAATAGGTCAATGCCAATCGCGCGCCGTCGGCATGGAAGCATTCGGCGACCGCAGCGCCAATCATGCCGGACGCGCCGGCGATCAGACAGATTTTATTGGAAGATGCCAAAATTGTTTTCGCGATGCGATACAGGAAAGAAATGGGCTACCGCGCGAGGGCTGGGGTTGCAGCCGCCTTCTGAAAATAGTCCGACGTTCGCCGCGCTCCCTCGGCAATCGAAATCTTGGGAGACCAGCCCAATAGCCGCTTTGCTTTTCTTATGTCGAGACAAATCCCGTCAATTTCTCCAGGCCGCTTGTCTAAGAATCGGGGACGCACGTCAGGACTTCCCAGCAACTCGCATATCCGGGCGAAGACTTCTCGATCGCTGGTGGCCACGCCACTGGCAATGTTGAAAACCTCACCACTACCCTGGGAAAGCCCTGCCAGGTTGGCTTCGACCACATCTTCGACATAGATATAATCGCGGATTTTGTTACCGTCTCCGTAAATGACCGGCTGGATACCCGCCAGGATCTGTTCGCAGAAAATGGCGAACACGCCGGCCCCGCCTTCTGAACTCTGCCGGGGGCCATACACATTTCCGTAACGCAACACGACGTAGCTCAAGCCGTATAAATGCCTGAACGTGTAAAGATAGTGTTCCACCGTGTGCTTGCTGATGCCATAGGGAGTAATCGGAAGAATGGGCGCGTCTTCGGGAACGGGAAGCCGTTTGGGTTCGCCATAGGCCGCGCCCGCCGTCGAAATATAAATAAAGTGGCGGGTCTTGGCTGCCACTGCCTCTTCCAGCAGGTTCAGCGAGCCCAGAATATTGACTCGTGCGTCGAAGACCGGTTCACGCACTCCGCGTCGTACATCCATTTGCGCAGCGTGATGGTTGACGACTTCGGGGCGAAACTCGGAGAAAACGCTTTTCACGAAACTCCGATCTTCAATATTCCCCTGAAAGAACTTCGCCCGGCGATTCAGGTTCTGGCTGAAACCCCGTCCTAGATCGTCGAGCACGGCAACTTCATGCCCGCGATCCAGATAGGCGTCCACTACGTGAGAGCCAATAAATCCCGCGCCTCCGGTAACTAATATTTTCATTTAGGAAAAGCCCTCAATGTGTTTGCCCTGCATGCGATCGTTGGATCGTCGTTCCTTTTCTAATAAGCCCCATCCGCGCGTAACACTTTCCAAACGGTCTTCGCCATGATGATCAAGTCCAGCCTCAGTGACCAATGATCGATATAAAACATGTCCATTTGGATTCGTTCCGCGTAAGTAGTTTTTTGCCGTCCCATGACCTGCCAATAGCCCGTCATTCCTGGCTTCACGGAGAGCAGTTTGGGCAGTGACTCGCCGTATCGTGACGTTTCTTCCTGGGAAATTACGCGGGGCCCGACAAAAGTCAATCTACCGGCGAGCAAACTGAAAAATTGCGGGAATTCGTCGATGCTATATTTGCGCAGCACGCGGCCTACCCGCAGCACCCGGGGATCATGTTCCAGCTTGTGTTTGTCGTCAAACTGACGCTTGAGGGCGGGACTGTCCCGCAAGAACTGATCCGCGTCGACAACCATGGTCCGGAATTTGAGGTAGTAGCCGGTCTGTCCGTTGCAGTCGACAAACTCACGCCGGTGGAACACCGGTCCCCGGTCTTCGCATTTGAGCAAAAGAGCAACGACGGGCGTCATCAGCAGAGTCAGGGCGCTTCCGAGAAGCCCAATCACGGGATCAAGTAGTTGCTTCACCACTCTGTGCCAGTTCGCTACTCGCCGGTCTGGCGCAAGAATGTGAAGCCGAGCGTTGTCGGAAGTGGCAGATGTTTGCACGGCGACGGTCATGGTTGGGACCATTCGGCCTTGCCGACCAAGTCCAGCGGCGGCGCGGGTTCTTCACGCGGATGCGCGGTGCGCACGACGCCATTTGTTTTCATCGTCGCGTACGCAGGGGCGAAATAGTCGTCAGTGTCGCCGATGGTGTCCAGCCAGCTGAGATAGTCGCCAAATATCTCGTCGAGACCTTTCGTGGGTTTCCAGCCAAGCTGGCTAAGTTTAGAAATCCCCGAGACCGTGTGCCGTACATCTCCAACCCGGTAAACTCCCGGCACCTCCGGTTCGATGTCGAGACCCATCTTACGGGCCAGCACCTGCGCATATTCGAGTACGGTCGTGCTCCGCCCGGTGCCGACATTGTAGGCCTGGTAATCGGTCCGGGGATCGTCCATGGCCAGGAGATTCGCCCGGACAACATCTTCGATATGCACGTAGTCGCGCTGCTGTCGCCCATCCTCATAAACCACCGGCGCCTGCCCCCGGCGCAGCAT
>DATBAX010000224.1:0-2437 GCA_036271275.1 Terriglobales bacterium | reverse complement strand
GGATCCTCGGGACGCAGCTTCAATATGCGTTGTAGAAGTGCGGTCGCGTCCTTGCCATCTTTTTCGTATTCGATCTGCGCGGCACCTTCCAATGCGGGCAAATAGTCTGGCGAAAGAGTGAATGCGTGCCGATACGCAGCTAGAGCTTGATCTCTATTATGAGTGCCGGAAAACGCGAATCCTTGCATCGTCCAAAGTCTGGCGTCCTCGGGGAACTTGACCAGTGCAGGTTTGAGCAATTCCAAAGCGCGGCTATATTCGTTGGCACGAAGGGCAGCCGCGACACCTTGCACCGTATCCTGAGCGGATTGGGCGAAGGCCAGCAAAGAACAGAGAAGCACAAAGCAAATCAACTCAGGCTTTGCACCTCGGCGGTTCATTCTCAGAGCTCCCAGGTAAGTTCGGCGAGATAGACGCCGCCTTGTCCCCAACCGGCGCGGGAGACGAACCATTTTTTCTCGGGCGTCTGAATCACTTCCGCGGCGTGGGCAGGAAATTTACCAACCAGATTCGCGGCGTCCCAGTGCAAGGGCGTGTCGCTTTCGTACACTGCGGTCTCGTTGTATCCATGATTGGTGCAAACAAAAAGATAATATTTTTCATTGCGCGCTACCACAAATGGAGACTCCGTGGGCCCACCGTAAGTCCCGATTTCCGGATCGCGAAAAACTTCCTTCTTGTTTGACCAATGGCTCAAGTCCCGGCTGGTGGCGACTTTCACCGTGTGGTTCCCTCCTTCGGGCTTGCTGGTGGCCGCGTAAAACAATAGCCATTCATCCTTGAAGCGCATGGCCATGGGATCACGAGCATCGTAGCCGTCCACCACCATGGGATTGGCGGGATGCCGCTTCCAGTGCCAAAGATCCGGCGAGGTTGCGAGATGAATGTGAAACTTTGTGTGCTCTCTCCCGCCGGCACAGTAGAACATCCAATAAACGCCGTCATGATGTAACACGTACGGCGCCCATACCACGGTTTCGTCAGCTTTTTCGTCCACCTGCATTACGGGGGCGTGTTTCGTCCACGGGCCCATGAGATCGGAAGCCGTGGCATGGGCAAAGAATTTTTCCTGTTGGGCGTTGGCTGGTTCTTTGTGAGTGATGCCGAAGAGGTGCCACTTTCCGTCCTCAGCCCGGATGAACGTGTGGTCGTTGATGTACCAGTGTTGCTTCTCTCCGATGGACGGATCGTAGACCTTGCTGAATTCACCAACGCGAATTAGAGACTTAGATTTGTCGGACGCTTCCGCCGCGATGAGAGGCCAATGCGCGACCTTCGCAGCAACGATAGATCCGCCGAGCAATCCTAGACCTTGCAAGACACGGCGACGGCCAGAAACAACTTTCCGTTCTGAATCTTTTTCGTTAAGCAACATCGAATGATTTTCTCCCTCACTATTGAGCATCTACTACGCAACGAAATCCGAGCGCGCCCGAGCGATCTTTGCTCGGGGCCATCAACAAAAGCTTTCCGTGTTCGCTCAATCGATACGCTTGCGGAAAATACCAGATGGATCCCTGAGGTTGATAGTAACTGCCGCCTCTTAGAATTCCTGCTCGAGTGTGTTCGTCAACGAATTCGTCCGTCCATTGCCAAACGTTGCCGACCATATCCATGACGCCGAACGGACTCGCGCCCAGAGGATGCGCATCGACAGGGTCCGGTCCGCGCATCGTCCTGCTTTTGTCTGGAACTGGCACCGCGTTTGTATTCCATTCCATTCCCCACGGATACGCGCGCGCATCCGTTCCTTGCGCCGTGTATTGCCATTCCCATTCATGTGGAAGCCGCTTTCCCGCCCACGCGGCATACGCCCGCGCATCGTCCAGCGAAACCCATGTTACCGGCTTGTTTTCCCAGCCTTGCGGATAGTTGCCATTTTGCCAATCACGCAAGAAATTTAATTCGTCGGCTGGCCGGTAACGAGTTGCGTCGAGGAATTTTTTGAACTGACGGTTTGTTACAGGATACTTGTCGATCCAAAACGATTTCATGTGCAGCAACTGCTCGTGAAATCGGCGCGGAGAATTTTCCCAGGGATATTGAACGTCAACGCCGGGATTATCGCCGCCTTCAATTTCAATTCCATTTACTTTGAAATCAAAATCGCCCGCTGGAATTTTGATCATGTTTTCAGGGGCGCTGGAAGGCGTTTTCGTTGCTGCGATGGCGACTAACTGCTGCGGTAGAACCTTCCACTCGTTGGAATAGGCAGCGATGGGCTTCGCTGTCATGGTCTGCATCTTTGTCATCAGCGTTTGCAGATGGGGATCGAGTCCATTCTTGGTCGCCAGCACGGCACCGTAGCCTTTGGCTTCGATATCGAAATTGAGAACGATCCGGTCTCCTCGGGATTCCGGGACGAGCGCAACGCCATGATAGAGGTCAAAATATTTCATCTCTGGTGTTGCCGGCAGCTCGATCTGCGCGCCGGACA
>DATBAX010000223.1:0-3226 GCA_036271275.1 Terriglobales bacterium | reverse complement strand
GCACCAGAATCACCCCCGTGCTGTCAGCCCGCCGCACAATCTCGACTTCGTCCTGCCCCACGCCGACAGTTTCAATCCGAACCAGATCGCGCCCGGAAGCATCCAGCACGGTTGCGACATCGGCCGTCGTGCGGGCCAATCCACCCAAAGATCCGCGGGTCGCCATGCTTCGAATATAAATTCCAGGATCGGCGAAATGTTCCTGCATACGAATCCGGTCGCCGAGAATCGCGCCCCCGGTATACGGACTGGTAGGATCGACCGCAATAATGCCCACCGTGCGATTGTCCTTGCGATAATGCCGCGCCAACTGATCGACGAGTGTGCTCTTCCCCGCTCCGGGCGAGCCGGTAAGACCAATCACACGCGCATGACCAGTATGCGGAAATAAAGTCTTAAGTAGTTCCGACCATCTGGGATCACGGTTCTCGACAACGCTGATCGCACGAGCCAGAGCGCGGACATCGCCCGCGCGCAATTGCTCAATCCATGGTTGGAGGTCGTGATTCAAACTGTCAGTGTAAAGCAGGGCCGGGACAAAAAGAACCAGAGCTTCATTGCCGCGCTATTTTCTACGGGACTAGCGCCTCACCGCGCCGCAAGCAGGACAAGACCAATGCGGTCCGCTTATCAGTGGAGTTTTGCAAAATGGACACACCGTGTCGGCCGCGCACGGAACCGTCTTCAAGATTTGCCGCAAAGAGGGTTCTTTTGAAGTTCCCAGCACGTGCCTGATCAGCAACATCGCCCCCGCCGGCGCGGCGATGCGAACGGCCCAAGTAATAGCGACCAACTCCGCATCTTCCTGAGTGATTGGCGCAGCCCAGAAAATCACCGCAACACAGAGCAGCACCACCAAACCGGCCCATTTAAACGACCGTCGAGTACCGGGATTTACATGTGGGTCTCTGCCGCAGGTGGTGCACCGCCAATGTTTCCATAACCCAACGGGCAGAATAGGAATCCAGAAGACGTGTCCTACGTCAAACGTCCGGAACGCGATCGATCCCCGCCGTTCCCGGCAGTAAAGGCAATAGTCATTACGAAATGCGACTCGCCGTGGCCAAAAATGGTAAGCGCCATGAATGATGAACATGCCACCCGCCGGAAATTCGTTTCGGAAGAAGATAACGGGCCCGGCGAGAGATTACTCCTTCAGTAGCCGCCGGACAATCATTAATCTTTGGATCTCGCTGCCGTTGCCAGCAAAAGCCTTCGACCTTCATCACCCCTCCGCCTACGATACGGGATAGCCTATGGATATGGTTCCACTAAAGCCGGAGCGTAAGGCGGAACTAGAAGAGTACGCCAAGCGGCGCGGACAGGATCCTGCCGCCGCCCTCGATGATGTCTTGGCTACCTATCTTGAATGGGAACGCCAGGACTTCGCGGAAGCCGCTGAGGGCGTCCGTCGCGGTTACGACGACCTGAAGGCAGGGCGCACTAGACCGGCCGCCGAATTTGTCGCCGACCTGCGCCGGAAGCATGACCTTCCGCGTTGAAACGACGGCAGCGGCCGAGCAAGAAGCTGATGCGATTCTTGACTGGTTGGTGTCCCAACATGCTGGAGACGCTGGCATGCGGTGGTTCTTGGCCCTACAAGATGCGATCGCGTCGCTTGCGCAATTTCCCGAGCGGTGGGCGTTAGCTCCAGAAAGCGCGATCTTCCCTTTCGAAGTGCGCCAACTGCTCTATGGCCGGGCACCACATGTTTATCGGATTTCTTCATGACGAGGGATGAGGCGGTTTACATCCTGCATATCCGCCACGGTCGCCGCCAACCGATTGAGCATTAGTTGAAAAACTAATCCTTCAGCAACTGCCTGGCAATCACCAACCTCTGGATCTCGCTGGTGCCCTCGCCAATCGTGCACAGCTTCACATCGCGATAGAATTTTTCCGCCGGATAATCTTTGATAAATCCATATCCCCCGTGGATTTGTACGCCTTGGTTGGCACACTTGACGGCCACTTCGCTGGCATACAATTTCGCCATCGAGGATTCCAATGTCGTCTTCATGCCGGCATCTTTCATGGCAGCGGCGCGCATGGTGAGTAATTTCGCAGCGTCGATCTCGGTGGCCATATCGGCGAGTTTCCACTGCACCGCCTGGAAATCGCTAATTGCTTTGCCGAATTGCTTGCGTTGTTTGGAATATTTCAGCGCCGCTTCGTACGCGCCCACGGCCATTCCCAACGATAATGCCGCAATCGAGATGCGACCGCCATCGAGAACGCGCATGGAATCGACAAAGCCCTGGCCTTCCGTTCCCAATAAATTTTCCGCCGGCAAGACGCAGTCTTCGAAAATCAATTCCGCGGTATCGCTGGCGCGCAGTCCCAGTTTGTTTTCTTTTTTCCCCGGACGAAATCCCTTCGTATCTTTGTCGACGAGAAACGCAGACAACCCATGCGTATGCGCCGCGCGGTCGGTCACAGCGATGACTACCAGCACGTCGGCGTAATGTCCGTTGGTACAAAACGTCTTGGTTCCGTTCAGAACCCAGTTATTTCCTTTGCGGACAGCCGTCATACGCGCGCTGCCTGCATCCGATCCTGACGACGGCTCCGTCAAACCCCATGCGCCAATGAACTCTCCGGTGGCCAGCTTGCTGACATATTTCTTTTTCTGGATTTCATTTCCCGCCAGAAAAATATGGTTCGAGCAGAGTGAAGTATGCGCCGCCACGATGATGCCCACCGAGCCATCCACGCGCGACAGCTCCTCAATCGCGGTGACATATTCAACGTAGCCCATGCCCGCGCCGCCATACTCTGGCGGAAAAATTACACCGAGCAGCCCGAGCTTGCCCAATTCCTTGATTGTGGCCAGCGGGAACTCGCTGGCTTCATCCCACTTCATCACGTTGGGCAGGATTTCACGCTCGGCAAATTCGCGCACGCTTTTTTTCAGTTGGAGTTGTTCGTCGTTCAGTTGGAAATCCAAAGAGGCCTCCGCGTACTCGCTCGCCAGAGGATTTAGGGGAGAGGAATTTTCCGGCTGCGAAGGTTCATTAGACCACAGCTACCCGCCAAAATTGACATCGACGAACCGACCGGTTGGTCTGCGAATATCTCAACAGTCGTACGTCTTTGGGACGTTCATCCAACGTTCTCGGCGGCAGCAAGGAAGTGCTCGAAGACATCGTTCGAAAGTAGCCTTCCCCGCGAGGTGAGCCTAATCACTTCGCCCCGGCGTTCCAGCAATCCGGCCGCAATCAATTCC
>DATBAX010000222.1:0-4615 GCA_036271275.1 Terriglobales bacterium | reverse complement strand
ATCCGTATCGAGTGTGGGTGTCGGAGATCATGCTGCAACAGACTCGAGTAGCTGCGGTGATTGAGCACTACAAGAAATTCCTGAAGCGATTTCCGACGATTGAAAAACTAGCAGGCGCGCGGGAAGCCTCAGTACTGGCGGCCTGGAGCGGGCTTGGCTACTACCGGCGGGCGCGGATGCTTCATACGGCCGCGAAGAACGTAGTCAAAGAACAGGACGGAAGATTTCCGGCGAATGCAAAAGACTTGCGGGTGCTCCCCGGGATTGGACGCTACACATCGGCGGCGATTGCGAGCATTGCGTATGGCGAACCGGTTGCCGTCGTGGACGGCAATGTGGAACGGGTGATTGAGCGACTGCTGGGCGGACGGCTCACAGAGGAAGCATCGTGGCAGACCGCTGAAGCGTTGTTGGATCAAACGAGGCCGGGCGATTTTAATCAGGCGATGATGGAACTGGGGGCGGTGATTTGTTTGCCACGGCAGCCGATATGTTTGATGTGTCCGGTGAACCGGTGGTGCGCGACGCGCGGGGAATTGGCGAAGCTGGAGAAGGGCAGTCGCCAGATCAGGAAAGAAATTCACTATGCGCTGGATCGCCGGGATGGCTCGGTATTTTTGGTCAGGCGTTCCAAGGATGTGTCACTGATGCCTGGAATGTGGGAGTTGCCGGAGATTGCCGGCAGTGAGATTCCTCGTGAGCTGAAGCTCACTCGGAATGACAAGAGTGAGAGAGCGTTTTTAACTTTGAGGCATTCGATTACTGTGACTGACTATACGGTGCGCGTCAGACAGACGGTGGTGCCTGATGAAAGCATTGGCAAGTGGGTTACTAGAGATCGAATCGAGAGCTTGCCACTTACTGGATTGGCGCGGAAGATTCTGCGAGCGGCGAAGGTTATCTAAAATAGAATATTGCTTGAGGCTCGATATGACTGCACTCACGTCCGGAACAAAAGCGCCCGATTTTACTCTTCCTACAATTGATGGCGGCAAATTTTCGCTGAGCGAAGAACTGAAACACGGCCCGGTGGTGCTGGCTTTCTTTAAAGTGTCATGCCCGACCTGCCAATATGCATTCCCTTTTTTGCAGAGAATCTTTAAAGCCTACGCGGGCAGGAACGTGACGATTGTTGGGATCTCACAGAATCCCAGTCAGGACACGGCGGCCTTTTTGGAGAGATTTGGAGTAACGTTCCCGGTACTGCTCGACGATCCCAACAACTATCTGGTGTCGAATGCGTATGGATTGACCAACGTCCCGACTACTTTTTGGGTTGGGCAGGATGGCGAGATCGAAATTTCCAGCGTGGGCTGGGTGAAAAAAGAAATGGAAGAGATCAACCGCAAAGCGGCTGGATCATCTGACGAAATAGTCGCGCCGTTGTTTCAGGCGGCAGAGTCGGTTGTGGAGTTCCGCGCTGGTTGAGGGTCGAAAAATTAGCCCCGGTCGGGGCTAAGGTTTTTCACCACGGAGACACGGAGACACGGAGAAATCCAAAACCCGAAATCCAAAATCTGAAATTTGTTTTACTTCTTTTCCCTCGGTGACTCGGTGCCTCCGTGGTGAGGATTTCTGGCTCTTCCCGTACAATAAGCCGTTCCCCATACCAGTTGCAGGAGTTTCGCAGAATGCGCAAGGGCCTACTCGTCGTGCTATCGGTTTTTACAGCCAGCGTTTTGTTGGCGCAGAATCCTCAAAAAGGTCGCGCGGATGAATTGAGCTCGGCGCATCTGCCCGGGCCGGCGATTGCAGCGATGCAGACGATTAATCCGGAACACATTCGCCAGCATGTGCGTTTCCTGTCGCACGACTTGCTCGAAGGCCGCGGGACCGGGCAGCGCGGCGGCGACATTGCCGCGGAATATATTGCCACGCAATTTGCGCTCTATGGGTTGAAGCCGATGGGCGACAAGGGAACTTATCTACAAAAAGTTCCGATGGTTGGCATCACGCCAGATCCGGCGACTACTTTTGCTTTTGTATCCGCAAGCGGCACGTCGACTGATCTCAAACCGCTCGATGAATTTGTTGGTTACGATCAGACGCAACAACATGAATCCGATGTGGACGCGAATATTGTCTATGTGGGCTACGGAATCGAAGCGCCGGAATATAACTGGGACGATTACAAAGGCGTGGATGTAAAGGGTAAAGTCCTGCTCATGCTGGTGAATGAGCCAACATCGAATGATCCGAAATTTTTCAAAGGGCGAGCGCTGACTTATTACGGACGCTGGACGTACAAATACGAAGAAGCAGCGCGCAAGGGCGCGGTGGGTGTGATTTTGATTCATAAAACGGAGATGGCGAGTTATCCGTGGGAAGTGGTGCGAAATTCGAATTCTGGAGAGAAGTCGTATCTCAAACTCGATGGCACGCCGAAATTAAAAGTCGCGTCGTGGGTGCAATTGGATGTGGCCCGAGAACTGGCTAAGGCTTCCGGATTGAATATCGACAAAATGATGGCCGATGCACTCTCTCGCGATTTCCATCCCGTGAATTTGCCGGTGAAGTTGAAGGCGCACATGGTGAGCAAGGTGCGTCCGTTTGAATCGAACAATGTAGTGGGGATGTTGCCGGGATCGGATGCGAAATTGAAAGATGAAGCGGTGCTGTACACCGCGCATTACGATCATTTGGGAATTCGTCCTGATATGCCGGGCGACAATATTTACAACGGCGCCGAGGACAACGCGACCGGTTGCGGCATCATTTTAGAATTGGCGCGAGTGTTTGGAGCGGCGGCGGAAAAGCCACGCCGGTCGCTACTGTTTGCTTCCGTGACCGCGGAAGAACAGGGGCTATTGGGATCAGAATACTTAGGAAAGCATCCGCCAATTCCAGCCGGAAAGATTGCGCTGGATCTTAATTTCGACGACATTCCGCCACTCGGTTCGCCGCAGGAAGTGGAAGTCTCCGGCGCCGAGCGGACTACGTTTTATCCCACGGTAGAAGCGCTGGCGAAAGAATTCCGGCTGGCGATTCGTCCCGACGCTCAGCCTGAAGCTGGGTACTACTATCGCTCCGACCATTTCAGCCTGGCGCGCGTGGGGATTCCATCGTTCTCCGTCACTCCTGGTTTGAAATACAAAGGCCATGATGAAACCTGGGGGATGCAGCAGGCGGAGGACTACACCACCAAGCATTATCATCAGCCAAGCGACGAGTATCACTCCGATATGGATTTCACTGCGGATGCGGTGATGGCGCGTTTTGGATTTGCGTTGGGATGGGAAGCGGCGTCGCAAGCGAATGTGGCGGGATGGCAGAAGGGCGATGAGTTTGAGGCGGCGCGCGGGAAGTGAGAGTGAGATTCCTCTCGGACTGAAGTCCGTTCGGAATGACAAGGGTTTTCAGGATGACATTGGTTTTAACGTTGGGCTGACGATTAATTTTGGTTCGGTTACTTTCTGAACATCTTCCGCCGTTAATCCTGGCGCGATTTCTTCGAGCACCAGGCCTTCCAACGTAACTTGGATCACCGCCATCTCGGTGACGATCGTGTGGACTACTTTCACTCCGGTCAACGGCAGCGTGCATTTTTTTAAAATTTTCGGATGACCGTCTTTGTTGGTGTGTTCCATGGCGACGACCACGCGACGGGCGCTGGCGACCAGGTCCATGGCGCCGCCCATGCCTTTGACCATTTTGCCAGGGATCATCCAGTTGGCGAGGTTGCCTTGTTCGTCCACTTCCATGGCGCCGAGAACGCTGAGGTCGATGTGGCCGCCACGAATCATGGCAAAAGAATCGGCGCTGGAAAAATAAGCGGTGCCCGCCATCTCGCTCACAGTTTCTTTGCCGGCGTTGATGAGGTCGCAATCCTCCTCGCCCTCGATGGGATACGGGCCGATCCCGAGCATGCCGTTTTCACTTTGCAGGATCACGTCCATGCCTCGGGGGACGTGATTGGCCACCAGCGTGGGCATGCCGATGCCTAGATTCACATAGAAGCCGTCGCGCAATTCCTGGGCGATGCGGCGGACGATGCGATCGCGTTTGTCGGTGTCTTTCGGCGGCTTGGCGGTGGACATAGGTGTCAGGTCTTGGGTTTCTGGTCTCCGGCTACGATTGCTGCCGTTCCGGAAATGACGTTACGTTGCCGGCGTTGCTTTTCTGGTGGTTCTTCTTTCGATAACTTTTTCGAACGTCTCGCCCTGGAAAATTCGTTTTACATAAACACTTGGCGTGTGTACGAGGTCGGGTTCGAGTTCTCCGACTTCGACCAGGTGTTCGACTTCTGCAATGGTGATTTTGGCGGCGGTGGCCATCATGGGATTAAAATTTCGCGCGGTTTTTCGATAAACCAGGTTGCCCCATTTGTCCCCCTTCCAGGCTTTGACGAACGCGAAGTCCGCTTTCAGCGCGTGTTCCATGACGTGAGGGCGTCCTTCGAATTCACGGGTTTCTTTGCCCTCGGCGACGAGCGTGCCGAATCCCGCTGGGGTAAAAAATGCGGGGATGCCCGCGCCGCCGGCGCGAATGCGCTCGGAAAATGTTCCCTGGGGAATGAGGTCGAGCTTGATGGTGCCGCTCAAAACCATTTGCTCGAGCAGTTTGTTTTCGCCGACGTAGGTTCCGATGTGCGAGCGAATTTGTCCGGCGGCAAGCA
>DATBAX010000221.1:0-6898 GCA_036271275.1 Terriglobales bacterium | reverse complement strand
AAGCGGGCCATCGAACCCCTGCGTTTGATCCGCGAAGAAGTTGGCGAGGAGATGGAAGTCGCGATCGAGTTTCATGGCTTCTGGAACCTGCCGTCGGCCATTCGCATTGCGAAGGCCCTGGAGCCATACCGGCCAATGTGGTTGGAAGAAATGCTTCCGCAGGACAATCTCGCGGCCTATGCGGAGTTGGCGCAGGCGACGTCCCTTCCGCTTTGCGTGAGTGAACGATTGATGACCCGTTGGGGGTTCCGCGAACTGCTGGAGAATCGCGCGGCCAGTATCGTCATGCCGGATGTTTCCTGGTGCGGAGGGCTGTCCGAGGCCAAGAAGATTGCCACCATGGCGGAGGCCCACTATCTGCCAATTGCCCCGCACAACTGCGGCGGTCCTATCCTGCACGTGGCCACAGCGCATCTTGCAGCCAACGTAACTAACCTTTTCATTATGGAAAGCGTCCGACGGCATTACAACGAAGAGTATGCGGGATTGGTCACAGGATCGCTGGGTCCGTTGCCCAATGGAGACATGCCGCTGCCGCCTGGGCCGGGGCTAGGCGTGGAATTGAGCGCCAAGGTTTTGTCGAGCAAGGATGCGATTGTGAGGCGTTCGGCTTTATAGTGCAAAAAAGCCGGCCTGTATGAGAGGCCGGCATTTTCCTGCTGTATGAATGGATTTATATTAGGCGTCTGATTCGGGTTTGTCGTTCAGCATGGCCAGCAATGTTCCCACCGGCACTTTTTGGTTTACTTCCACCAGGATTTCCCCCAAATAGCCTTTACCCATTGATTCGACTTCCATTTCTATTTTGTCGGTTTCAACGGTAAAGAGGGGATCGCCCTTTTCAATAAAATCGCCGGTCTTTTTCAGCCAGCCTGTGACCGAACCTTCTTCCATGGTGAGACCGAGTTGCGGCATAACAATTTTGTAGGCCATCTCTAAGACTTTCTCCTTACGTCTTTCATCATTCCGTGGATTTCGCCGACGATGCGCTCGACGGACGGAATCATTAGGTTTTCCAATACCGGGCTAAATGGATTGGGGACCGGCATGGAGCAAATTCGCTTGGGAACCACGTCTAATTCGTGGAAGCAATCTTCCACCGCGATGGCCAGGAGTTCCGCCGCAAAACTACAGGACGAAGGCGACTCATCAATGACCACGAGTCTTCCGGTTTTCTTGATCGAGTCGGTGATTCTCTGGCGATCCAGCGGAACAATCGTGCGCGGGTCGATTACCTCGGCGGAAACACCCTCGCTTTCCAATGCGGCAGCGGCCTTGACTGCCAGATCGACCATGCGGGACATCGCGACGATTGTGACGTCCTTGCCTTCGCGAACGATCCGGGCTTCGCCAAGCGGGATTATGTACTCTTCCTCGGGTACAACGCCTTTGGTGTTGTAGAGGGATTTGTGCTCGATGAAAATGACCGGACCCGGCTCGCGGAGGGAACTCTTGAAGAGTCCTTTCAGATCGTACGGCGTGGCCGGCAGCACAACTTTTAATCCAGGCGTATTGGCAAACCAGTTGTAGAAGGTGTGCGAGTGGTGCGCTCCCGCATTACGGACCGCTCCCATGGCCCCGCGAACCAGGACCGGCGCCTTGATCTTTCCGTTGGACATATAGGAGATGTTCGCCGCTTGCTGAATGATTTGGGTAAGGGCTTCGAGGGCAAAGTCGAGGAAGACTTCGTCGACGATGGTGCGAGTTCCCGCCATGGCTGCGCCAATCGCCACCCCGGTGGCGCCTAACTCGCAGATGCCGGTGTCGCGCAACCGGTGATCGCCGAACTCTTTCCAAAGCCCTTTGGTCTGGCGGAAGTTTCCCCCGCGTGGCCCGATCCCCTGGCCGATGTATACAATGCTGCTGTCTCTGCGCATTTCTTCGCGCAGCGCTTCCACACCTGCATCTGAATAGGTAATTACACGGCCCTGCTCTGACATGCCTTCTCCTCGATCGACAAACCTTGGGTCAACCTAGCCTTGATTAGTAAACGTGTTCGGTTACGGACTCCGCTAACGGTTCCGAACTGCTTTCAGCAAATTTCACCGCTTCTTCAATCCAAACTTCCACTTCTTCATCCACGGCCGCGAGCTTGATTTCTTCGATTCCAGAATCGAGCAATTGCTTGCGCGCCCGTTTGACGGGATCTTTCTGTTTCCACTCTTGCACTTCTTCGCGAGTTCGATAATCGGTGCCGGGGTCGCCTTCGTGATGACCCACGTAGCGATAAGTCTTGCATTCAATCAGTGTGGGACCACCGTCCGCACGCGCGATCCGTATGGCCTCGGCGGCAGCGTCGTGGACGGCCATCACGTCCTGGCCGTCGACTGCTACGCCCTTCATGCCATAGGCTGCCGCACGGCTGGCCACACTGGTGTTCTTAGTGGCGCGCGAAAAGGCCATCTCTGTAGCGTACAAATTGTTTTCGCAAACGTAGATCACGGGCAAGTCCCAGACGGTGCCAAGATTCAAGGCCTCATGAAACGATCCGCTATTGACCGCGCCTTCGCCGAAAAAGCTGACGACGACACCGCCTTTCTTTGCCAGCTTTGCGGTAAGGCCGCCGCCGGTTGCGAGAGGAATGGGCGCGCCGACGATGCCGTTCGTGCCCATAAACCCCCACTCCGGGGCGTACATGTGCATGCTGCCTCCACGGCCGCCCGAACTCCCAGCCACCTTGCCCCAGAGTTCAGCAAGCACTACCCCGCCCGGAACTCCCTTTGCGAGCGCATGACCATGGCCGCGGTGGGTACTGAAGATCAAGTCGTCATTCCTGAGGTTTGCGCAGACGCCGACGGCCACTGCTTCTTCGCCGACATAGAGATGCACGAATCCGGGCAGTCTGCCGTTTCGATACAGCTCCTGGACTTTGACCTCAAACACTCTGAGCTCGAGCATCTTCTTGTAATAGTCAAGCAAGAGCTTGTGATCAACTCGCTGTGCCACTGGTGTGGTCATACCTTAAAGCCTCCAAGATTTATCGCGATAACGTTTCACTTCAATAAAGGAAAATTTACGACAGAGCGTTCGCTTTGCGAGCGATAGACTGCGGTGAACAATTCCACCACTTGACGTCCGGCTTCGGCGTCCACCGCTGGCGGCCGATCTTCGGCTACCGCATTCAGAAAATCGCCGAGTTGCATTTCGTGGTAGTGAGTCATCACATCCCACGGCCGCGACCGGTCCTCGACATTCCATTTCGCCAGATTGCTTTCTTCCCCAGGAATGGTCCAGATGTCATTGAAGGGAGGATCCATTTTTTCGGTAACGCCGGAGATGAAAGGGGAACCACTGTCGATCTCAGCTCCCACCGACGCCCCGGAAGATCCGTGCACATGGATTTTTCCGTACAGGCCGGGCTTCTGCGAATTGCTCAGAACGACTGAAGCCATACCGCCATTCTTGAATCGAATGGAGGCGACGACAGTGTCGTCAACCTCAATACCGGGATGGTTGTAGTTGTCCCAGTACGCGTGCATTTCTTCGACGGGCCCCATGAACCAGCAGAGAAGGTCGAGATAATGCGGAGCTTGACTCACGACAACACCTCCGCCCTCGCCCTTCCAGGTACCGCGCCAGGGGTCCGAACGATAATAAGCGGGTTCGCGCCATCCCAGCATCGTGACCATCACCAGCGCGGGTTTGCCGAGTTTACCCTCGTCCATTGCCGCTTTCATTCGCTGTACAGGTTCGTACCAGCGGCGCTGACTCACTACACCGAGCTTGACTCCGGCGGCGCGGGCCGCGGCAATTGCGCGATCGCATGAAACGAGGTCGATCGTCAAAGGCTTTTCGACGATTACATGGGCCCCAGCGGCAGCGGCGGCTTCGACTGCCGCGGGATGCTGCGTATGCTGAGTGCATACCGACAAGACGTCAATGTTTTCGCGCTTCAGCATCTCCTCGAGATCGGTGTATCCGTTGACGCCAAACTTGGCGCCGAAAGCTTTAGCCCGTTCGGCCGAGATGTCGCAAGCCGCAACGAACTCCGAGTTAGGCAGTGACTTATAGGCGAGGGCGTGGGTGCCAGCGACCTTGCCGCATCCGACGAGGGCGGTTCTCAAACGATCTGTACTTTTCTTCGGCATAGTCATTCGACTTCAGTTACTGACGCATCCATCCACGGTCACGAAAGGGAAGAACCATTCGATTCGCCGGGGCGATGCCGCAATTCCACATAAAATCCAACCAGCTCCCGCGTATCGAGTAACGCCCAACGAGTGCCCGGCCGAATCCCCGTCCCTGACTGCAAGACCGATACTCCGGACTTCGCCAGTTCCTGCAAGACAGGTTCGATGTCCGGTACTTCAAACAGGGCGTGATGAATCCCGCCTCCGGTTTCGTCGAGGAAATCTTTGTAAGCGTTGTGACCTTCGAGCGGTTCAATCAGTTCGACCTCGACATTCCCCAGTTGAACGAAGGCCTGTCTCAGTCGAATCTTCTCTTCCACACCGCGATATTGATATTTGGCTTCAGGGCGGTCTGGCCACTCGACCAAACGGAATGGTCCAATGCCGAATAGTGAGGTCAGAGACTTTGTTGTCTTGTCCCGATCAGCCACCACAATTCCGATCTGCACAAGCTGCTTAAGCTGCACGCCACCGGGCAGGGAAGAAGGCAGCCCTGCGAGTCCGCTTAATTTCTGACTATCGGCAGAAGTCATCGAGCGACATAACCTCCGTCCACGGGGAGAATCACGCCAGTCACCATGGAGGATGCCTGGGATGCAAGAAACAAGGCTGGGCCAACGATTTCTTCCGGTTCGCCCACGCGACCCAAAGGAATATTCGAAGTCCAGGTTTCCATAAGCTTCTTGGGATCAAACTGCGGCTTGGCCATGACTTCGACCAGGCCGGGAGTCATAAACTGACAGGGTGCGATCGCATTCACGCGAATGCCTCGGTCGGCCCACTCCAACGCGAGCTGTTTGGTCAATGCATTCACTCCGCCTTTGCTGGCGCAGTAAGCATTTGCACCGCGGCCAACGCCAACTAATCCGGCGATGGAAGAAAAGTTAATGATGACTCCACTCTTTTTTTCGAGCATCACCCGCGCCGCCGCCTGAGATGCCAGAAATGTTCCGCGCAAATTGATGTTCATGACCCGGTCCCAGGTTTCGACCGGCGTTAGTTCCGCGGGATTGTGCTGAGGAATGCCGGCGCAATTTACCAGGATGTCGATCTTGCCAAATTCACGGACGGTCGCGTCGACCATGGCTGTAATGTCGGCGGGAACGGCGATATTCGCTTGCAATGCAATAGCACGGCGTCCTTTTTTCCGGACCTTTTCGGCGGTGCGTTGCGGATTCTCGATCGTGAGATCGCACGCCGCAATGTCGCAGCCGAAGTCCGCGAAGCCCAGGGAGATCGCTTCCCCAAAGCCAACACCCGCGCCGGTGATAAGAGCTACCCGGCCAGTAAGATCAAATAGCTGTCGAAATGCGAATTGTTCGATATCCATAATTGAAATCCTGCCAAAGTGTGTTGCCCGTTCGTTTCAACGATCCTTGATGTTCGCGTCCACGCTGTCAAATAGCAGCATTTCCGATGTGCCGACTGCCTCAAGGCGAACCGAAATTCCGTCCTGCATGAGTTGGTATCCAGATCGTTCCACTGTCTCGCCCCGATTCTGAAATGAGACTTTATAATTGCCCGCCAAATCCAGGCCGCGAGGCACAAAGTGATATACCGGGTCCTCGAGGCTTGAGGTACGAAACAGAGTCGCAACCGCCCGCCGTTTGTCGCGGCTGGCATATTCGAGAACAAGCCACGGTGACTGACTGATGAATGGGGCCAGAGGCGTGTGGTGATAAACCAGACTGTCTCTCATGATCGGCCGAACCTGACGTTTGTAAAGATCAACCCCGGCGCGAAGTTTATCCCGCAATATAGGATTCTCTTCTGCCAGCGACGGAGAAATTCCCCGAAAAATCGGCAGCGCCATTTGCACTTGGCGCAACTGGAAGTCGATGTCGCCGTCAGTCGCCAGATCGGGCACTTCGGTGCCGAACGTGCGCAGCAGGATTTCCGGGGGAAGCAGCCACGTCATGCCGTTCAAGATCTTTACGCCTCGCGGCCCCCTCATCCAATCGGAGAGTTCGGTATTGTCGAAGCGACGCAGAATCCCCCAGTCCAGCCGGCCGCCGCCGCCTGCGCAGTTTTGAAAAATCACTTTCGGAAATTCTTGCCGCAGGTGGTCAAACATCGCGTACAAATTTTCCACGTGGCGCCAGGAGGAATTCTCCACGAAGCCGCTGCGGACCTGGTTTCCATCTTCTTCCACCGACATGTTGTAGTCGATGCGGAAGACGTCGAGATCGTATCTGCGAATGATGCGGGCAATTTCCGATTCCATCCATTTTGCGACAACCGGGTTGCCTACATCGAGATGGCGTTCGTTGGCGAAAGGTTTGCCGTCACGAGTCAACAGCCAGTCAGGATGTTCCTTGCGTAACTTGGAAGCGGCTCCGGCAGCTTCAATTTCCACCCAGAGTCCGAAGCGCATTCCCTTCTTTCGTGCATACTCGCGGATAGGCTGAATGTCATTAGGGAGCCATGCGCCGGCATACCAGTCGCCGGTATTTTGATACCAGCGATTCGGTTCCTGGCCGTACCAGCCCGCGTCGATTACAAATGTCTCGGCGCCGATATCGGCGGCCATATCGATTTCACGATCAATTCCAGCTTCGGTCTCGTGATCGACAATATATCCGCGATGATTGGCCTCAACGTCGAAAACATTTTCCGACGGCGGGCGGGGAAGAACATCGTGACGGACATGATCTACTAGGGCTTGCGTGACATGATCCAGGTCCGACTTCATGCAGAGAATGTGGGTCTCGGGTGTCCGGACTGTTTCACCTGGATCGAGTTCTCGCATGGCCGGATCGACCGAAGCC
>DATBAX010000220.1:0-12546 GCA_036271275.1 Terriglobales bacterium | reverse complement strand
GTCGACTGCTTGAGGCCCCGGTTCTCTAGATACTTAATAAACCGCGCATGATAAATCGCCTGGATGGGCCCCAATCCCATCGAGACTGTGGGATATTCCCAGAAATCGGGCATCAGCCACGGATGCGGATACGAAGAAAGTCCGCCGCCTTCTTTCATCTCGCGGCGAAAGTTTCCCAATTTTTCGGCAGACAGCCGTCCTTCCAGAAATGCGCGCGAGTAAATTCCCGGCGCTGCATGGCCCTGGAAGTAAACGATATCGCGATCGCCGTCCGCGGTTTTTGCCCGCAGAAAATGATTGAAGGCAACTTCGTACAAAGTAGCGGCGGAAGCAAACGTGGAAATATGTCCGCCAATCCCTTCCTGCAACTTGTTGGCGCGGATGACCATGGCCAGCGCATTCCAGCGCACCAGGCTCTTGATCCGCCGCTCCATGGCCTGGCTACCGGGGAAGGCCGGCTGCTGGCTCGACGGAATTGTGTTCACATAAGGGGTCGTCGCAGTGAACGGAAGATTCACCCCAGCCGCGCGCCGCGCGTGTAAAGCGAGCTGTTGCAGCAATCGGCCAGCCCGCTCGGGACCGCCTTTGGCTAATACGTAATCAAGCGAATCCAGCCACTCTCGGGTCTCAAGGACTTCCGATCCGTCGCTGCCATTATTTCCATTGCTATGGACGTCTGCGGTACGAGGGTCTGCGGTATAGCTCTCTGCCACGTCTGATGTCTCCGGCTCTTGAATGGGAACCCTTTAATGATAGTCAAAAATCGAATTTCCTGCTTGATCCAAAGTACTCGGAGTGCCCTGGAGATACCGGGTTCCTCTGGAACCCCGAATTCGGCGTGAAATTCGTCTTGACAGCGGATCGAAGTGTTCTCCCGAATCATCCAAAAAGTGTTGTTTCGAGCCTTTCTTCGTGCCCGGCTCACAGGCGTTTAGCATCGAACACTAGATTCCAAATGACCAAAATATTTTCGATTTGCCCGTTTCAGATGGATTGAAATTCAGATGGAAGAAAAAGAAAACAGGAGAATCCCCAATGGCAAAGAAGACTGTATTTAGCAAGCCTCCCTCTAACATCAACGCCCAGCCCCGCCTTCACCAGCATGCCAGTGAAATCCAAAAATACGGCACCGTCACCCACGCGCTTCCCCTGAATTTGGAAGAGCCAGTTCGCCTGGAGATGACGGAGCAACTCAACCAACTCCTTGCGGACACTATGACCTTGCGCGATCTCTACAAAAAATCGCATTGGCAAGTTGCCGGCCCCACCTTTTATCAGCTTCATTTGCTTTTCGATAAGCATCACGGCGAGCAGGCGGAATTGGTCGACACGATTGCCGAGCGCATACAGCTACTGGGCGGTATCAGCATCGCCATGGCCGCCGATGTGGCTGAAACGACCAAGGTTGCACGGCCTCCGCGCGGTCGCGAAGAAGTTCCCGTGCAAATCTCCCGTCTCGTGGACGCACACCAACTCATTATCGGAGCCTGCCGTGAACTGGCGGAACGAGCGGACAAATTGGGAGATGACGGAACCAACGACCTGGCTGTCAGCGATGTTCTGCGCACGAACGAATTACAGGTCTGGTTCATTAGTGAGCATTTGGTGCAGATGCCACTGGTGGAAGCGATCGAACATGCCAGCTAAAACCAGATTCCGATCCTAAATCGCAAAAGCAAACGGGCACGGTCGAAAACCGTGCCCGCAATTTGCTCACTTCTAATCTGGGGAGGGTACCAGGAAAAGACTATTGCTTTAAGCTGATCAGGTATTGAAAATCCTTTTCTAGTTACAAATCTGGAACAGCCAATCTACTAAAAACCATGTTCGACTTTGTTATGTTTCCTGTTCGAGTTCCGATTTTCCGCTGATTACCATAAAAATAGATGGGAGTTGTACACTTTTGCTCCCTGTAAGTTGCTATTATTGCGGTCACTTGGGTCAGTGGTGGGGGGGATTCAAATGTACTTGGGCGGCCAGAACCTACGTGTGCTACGCGAACAACTCGGTCTCACGATGCGCGATGTGGAAAGTGCGAGTGCTCGGATCGCACAAAAACATGGCAACGATGAATTCGCAATTCCTCCAAGCCGTCTTTCAGATTTAGAAACAAAAGGTGTTGTCCCCAGCGTTTATCGCCTTTATTCGTTGGCTGTAATTTATCGCCGCGATATACGAGAGCTGTTGTCGTGGTTTGGCGTCGATTTGAATTTGATGGCGTCCGATCTAGATGTATCCCTGCCGACTAAGTCTCACTTCTCCAAAGCGCTCGATAGCATTTCCGCAATACAAATGCCGGTGCGCATCGATCCTAGTTTCGATCCCAAGCGTTCGGCGAACTTTGGACGTATGGTAGAGCAATGGGGTTTGGTCCCACTGTCTTATCTCGAACAGTTTGCAACTTGTCAATACACCTATGGCTATGTTGGGACTGAAGACTTGACCATGTACCCAATTCTTCCTCCAGGAAGTTTTGTGCAGGTAGACGAAACCAAAAACAAAGTTTCGGATGGGGGCTGGAGATCGGAATACGAGCGTCCTATTTATTTTGTGGAAACCCGCAGTGGGCATACCTGCTGCTGGTGCACGCTGACCCGCGAAGAACTGATTTTGCAGCCGCATCCCTTATCGCCGGTGGCGGCGCGAGTGCTGAAATATCCGCAGCAAGCGGAGGTCATCGGACAAGTTGTTGGGGCGGCTATGAGGCTCGGCGAATGGCGTCCGGTTTTCGGCGACCCTTCAACAGGCCCGAAAGAGCGTACAGCACTGAATTAAGATGGCGCGCCGATCCAGCTCCAGGCGAGCTGGGCAGTAGGTCGACTCCGCGCTTGCGCAGACGTTCGAGATAAGTTGCCTGCGGCAGTCCAGCCACTCGGCTGGAAACCTCTACGTCTTCCACTAACTCCCGAATGGGCGTCGAAAGCACCTGGGAAACGAGCGCGCGATGCGCCTGTGTCAGCGCCTTGTTCGCTTGCGGATCTCCATAGACTCGTCCCAGCCCCCAATGAACGTAATCTTCTCTTTTGTGACGCAATCCTGAGACATATTCCAGCCTTCGCAGGCAGCCGGTAATGGCCTGCAACGTAGTCTCGCGCAGATCGTCGAAGGCGGATTTCAGCGTCATTATTATTTGTTACGTTTTCAGGAACTTGAAATTATCCGCACCCGCTGTGCGGTCGAACCGTTCTCAGCACATTATCACGGAGCAAGTCCTATTCCAACTAAGGAGCTTCCCCGTGAAAAAGACCTTATTGTTGTTCGCAGCGGCAGTCATTCTAGCCACCGTCACCGCCCCCAGCCTGCTTGCCGACGGTAACCCGTTCATCCCCAACAAGCCAGGCGTGATTTCCACCCAGCAATAGCAATCGGACATGATCTCGATAGTTGTGGGCCACCGTAGAACGCGGTATATTGCGGGCTCGGTGGCCTCATGACTGTTACCTGGCTCAGATACTACCTCTGGATCGCTCCCCATGCTCTGCTGGTAGTTGTCCTGGTTGTGATGTTCCGCCGCAAACTGCAAAGGCAATTCCCCATATTCTTCACCTACATAGCCTTTGAAATTATTCAATTCCTGACGCTCTTTATCGCTGAATACTCGCCTTCGATTTCGCGAAAGCAATACTACCTGCTGTTTTTGTTCGGATCAGCCATCAGCACAATTCTTCGATTTGGCGTCCTATATGAGATTTTCATTCATGTATTCCGCAACTATCCAGCGCTGAATCGGTCGGCAAGAGTTTCATTCCGTTGGGCTGTCCTTCTGCTGTTTGTCGCCGCCACTGCCTTTAGTTTTAGTAAATCGGGAGACCAGATTGACCGCATGCTAACCGTTATCTTTGTTTTTGATCGGACATTCAGCATTGTGCAGTGCGGTCTGCTTTTGTCCCTTTTCTTATTTAGCCGCTATTTCTCTATTTCGTGGAAAAGTCATGTTTTCGGCATTGCCCTGGGCTTCGGCGTCTTTGCCAGCGTGGAATTGGCAACTTCGGCCATCCGCTCCCAGATAGGGGTATCTGGGAACCAGATCCTGGACTTTATCACCATGGCCACCTATCACTTATGCGTGCTGATCTGGCTGTTTTATATGCTGGCGCGGGAACAAACGCCCAAGTACAATTCTAGTGATCTACCCGAGCATGACTTGGAAACTTGGAACCAGGAACTCCATCGCCTGATTAAAAAATGACAGTTACTTTCATTCTGGTCCTGGCTGGATTGCTGGCGCTGGCCTGCTTTTTACTACTTGCCAAAGGACGCGTCGCTTCCACGGGCGACATGGAGAAGTTGACCACGCGATTGCGCCCCGTCGACGTCGAGGCTTTTCGCAACCTTACCGATCCGGGCGAAGAAGAATATTTGCGCACCAATCTTTCGGGCGGGGACTTCCGAAAAATTCACCGCGAACGCACTCTGGCTGCAATTGAATACGTCTCTGGTGCAGCCCAAAATGCAGCCGTGCTTATGCGAATTGGGGACGCTGCACGGCGGAGTCCCAATCCCTCAACTGTAGAAGCCGGCGAGAAGCTGGTCGACACCGCCATCCGTCTTCGGCTCTATGCTTTCCACGCTATCGCCAAGCTTTATTTCGGATTGGTCCTTCCCGGCCCGCGGGTTTCTCCGGCCCGCATTGCCGAGAGTTACGAACAGATGACTCGACTGGTCGTCATGCTCGGTGTTTTTCAGCACGCGCCCCAAGGCGTCGCCGCTTCGCTTTAAAGTCTTGACTCACCCGGTAGCGTAGTTCGAGATGACGGTTCGTGTCACTCTATTAACGCGCCGACAGAGGCAACCATGGCAACTTTCTTCCGGTTGCGCCTGCTGGCGCGGAAATCCATTCCTCGATTAAGGCGGCACGGCCAAAGGCCACGCCCTGACACCAACCTTGTTTTCTTCCAACGGCACTACTACCACTCGCTACATACTTGTTAACTCAACCAACTCAGTGAGTTAGCCAGAAAGAGGTCGTCGTGCTTCCTGGAGGGAAACTTTTTGACGCGGTGTGGGTTTCAAACTTGGTTGCACGAACGGACTGTATTGTTATCGTCCGTTCGTCATGTGTAAACACATGTAAAAGTTGAGTCCTGTCGGCAAAGTTTCGGCATCATAGAAGCTATACTTTTGGAGTTGGAAACGCTTCCGGATTTCACAAAATCAGCCTGGTTTCCAACCCTACGGAATGGAGAAGTCTCTTGAAAAAGTTAACTTTATTGTTGGTGGTATGCGTGTTGTCCGTCGCTTCGCGTGTGGCAAATGCGCAACAACTGGACGTAGCTCTTGGTTTTGGTACGATGACCTCGACCTCGGGGCCAGTGGATTTGGCAGGGGGCAATGTCGTGTCGCAACGCGGCGGATTGTTCCCCAGCATTAGCGCGGATGTTCTTTTCCTGCACCATCATCAGCTCGGCGTCCAAGGTGAAGTCTCCTGGAGAGCCAGTCAGAACCTGTACGCGGACACGCTTCCGTTCCGTCCCATTCTGTATGACTTTAACGCCATCTATGCGCCACGAGTTGGCAAGCGGATACAGCCAGAAGTCATGGTTGGATTCGGTGGAGAAGATCTTCGTTTCTACGGTCAGGTTAACTGCACATTCGTAGGCTGCACTGATTACGTGAGCAGCAACCATCTTGCCGGACACCTCGGGGCCGGCCTTCGCCTCTATGTTTGGCACAATGTCTTCGTGCGTCCCGAAGCCCACGTGTACGAGGTTCATAACAACAACGAGTTCCCTTCGAGCAATACGAACCGGTTTGCTGTTTCGATCGGTTACTCGCTCAAGCCAGGATTCTAAAAGAAGACCACAAGAAATAAAGAGGAGCTGGAATCGGCTCCTCTTTTTTATTTCTATCGAGCAAGGACTGATAACCACCAAGGACACGAAGTTACACCAAGAAAATCCCAAGTCCTCAGGGTTTCCTTCGTGTCACTTCGTGTCCTTGGTGGTTGATCGCTTTTGACTTTATTGCTGTACAGCCTGCTTCAAACTCGGCTTTACAATCCCCACCGCCGCCAGGCTGGAACTATCCCAACCCCCGCCCAACGCTTTCACCAGAAGAACCGAGGTCACCAATCGCTGTCCATGAATCTGCGTGGCCAGCCGTTCATTCGTAAGCGCCTGCGTCTCTGCCGTAACCACATCCAGATAGGTGACAAGGCCTCCCGTATAGCGCGAGTTGGCAAGATCAAGCGAACGTTCGGCAGCGTCCACGGCCCTTTGCTGGGATTGTGAGGCTGACTGCAGCGCGGTCAATCCCGAAAGCGCATCTTCGACTTCCTGGAAACCTACCAGCGTGGATTCGCGGTAGTTTGCCACGTTCTCGTCATACGAAGCCCGCGCCAAATCCAGTCGTGCATGCAGGCGTCCGCCGGCAAACAGCGGTTCCAGCGCGCTGAATCCGATCGACCACAGTGCGCTGGGAGCACTAAACAGCGAGGAAATGTTCCGGCTTTCCAAACCGCCGCCGCCGACCAGGGGAATGCTGGGATAAAATGCCGCGCGGGCCACGCCGATCTGGGAATTCGCTGCCGCTACTTCCCTTTCGGCGATCGCAATGTCAGGACGTCGCTGCAACAACTCGGAAGGCAACTCCATCGGCACGGCAGGAGGCTGCGCATCGAGCGCCCGCACCGGGGCCTGGAACTGCGAAGCCGGCAGGCCCTGCAGGGTCGCGATCGCATGTTCAAATTGCGAGCGCTGCTGATGTAGAAGATCAATCTGAGCGATCGACGATTCCAGTACTGTCTGCTGCTGGGCCACGTCGAGACCGGAAACCGCCCCGCCTTCGTGCCGCTTGTTCACCAGATCCAAACCTTTTTGCTGAATATCGATGGCCCTTTGAATGACCGCAACTTCTGCGTCCAATTCACGTAGCGAAAAATAGTCCGCTGCCAGCTCCGAGCTCACCATCAGACGGATATTTTCGAGATCCGCCGCAGACGCCTGCAAGGATTCATTGGCGGCTTCCACGCTACGGCGAATGCGTCCAAAAAGATCAACTTCATAATTCAGCGTAAAAGGAATCGCGAAAGTATTTTCTGTATCTGGCCGAAGCGGAACCGTCGAACCCAAAGTTGGACGATTGCCGGAAATCCGTTGCCGCGAAGCCGAAGGATTCAAATCCAGTTCAGGATACAAACCCGACGCCGTCACTCGCGCCAACGCGCGGGCTTCAGACAATCGCGACACCGCGGCTTTCAGCGTCTGATTATTGGCCATTGCGCGGTCTTCGTATTGATTCAACTCGGCATCGCCAAAAAGCGTCCACCAGGTGCCTTTCGGGATGGCATCCACCGGGCTGGCTTCATGCCACGGAGCCGGAGTCTGCCAATTCGCGGGAATGGTCACGTCTGGCTTCTTATACTTCGGCTGTCCTGCAAATGCGGCGGTGGCCGCGAGCAAGAGGGCAACGCTTAAATAGCGTGGCTTCATGACTTCCCGCCATTGGGTTTTGCAACCTGCACCTGCTGGCCTTCTTCAAGCGAGTCGCTGGGATTCAGGATCACCGAGTCGGGCTGCTCCACCCCACCCAGAATTTCCACGGACGTACCGTAGTCCCGGCCGATCACTACCGGTTTCAAATGAACTTTCCCATTGTTATCCACTACCGCCGCGCGCGTGCCTTCGGCGCGGAACAATAACGCATTCACCGGCAAAGAAAGGCTCCGAGTTATAACATTCAAAGCAAAATGGACTTGCGCGAATGAGCCCGGCAGCAGAATTCCCTTGGGATTAGGGACATCGATTTCCGTGTTCAACGTTCGCGTTGCTGGATCGATGGCATTTGCAGTGCGCACCACCTTGCCGGAAAATTTCTGGCCATTGAGTGCGGCCAATTCAATACGTCCCTCGACTCCGCTGTGAATTAAAGGCGCATAAATTTCCGGAACATTCACGTACACGCGGATGGGATCAATCTTCGCTATGTCGAATAGCTCCTGGTTAGTGCCTCCATTGCCGGCGTTGATCAACGCGCCGATATCCACGTTGCGCTTTGTGATCACGCCTGAAAACGGAGCATAGACATGCTTGAACGATTCTAACTGTTGCAAGCGGCGGACAGTCGCGTCCGACGAAGCCAGGTTCGCCTTGCCCTGCACATAACTGCTCGTTCGTTCATCGGTCTCCTGCTGGGCGACTGCATCCTGCTTTTGAAGCGTTTCCCAACGCGCCGCGGAAGTCTTGGCAATTTCGGCCTGCGCCGCGACCTGATCGCGGGTCGCTCCCGCTTGCGCCAATTCCTGGTCGATTTCAGGCGTTTCAATATCCGCCAAAGGTTGGCCCTTTTGCACGTGACTTCCAATGTCCTTGTACCACTTGGCCACGTAACCGTTGGTGCGCGCGTAAATCGGCGATTCGGTATAAGCCTGCAAAGTTGAGGGCAATACCAGATCCTGTTGCGGCGCTTCCTGTTGGGGATGGACAATCGCCACGCTCGGCACTGCAAGCGTTTCGGTCTCTTTCGCTAAAGCCCGGCTTTCGCTGAAACGGACCATCAGCCCAAACACCAGGCCAATAATTAAAAGAATGCCCAGCACGGTCAGGAAGATGGTCATACCATGCTTCTTCTTCCGATCGTCCCGTCGAGGTTGTACTACTTCGTTTCGCTCAATCACCTGTTGTTCCATATCTCGATCCCCATCCAGTTCAACGGATAATAAATTTATGACGTAGCTTGAGTTCCCGCGGTTTGCCGCTTGACCCTTCTACCGTGGAAAATGCTGAATACCACCGGCACAAAGAAAAGTGTCGCCACAGTGGCGAAAAGCAGGCCGCCAATCACGGCACGTCCCAGCGGAGCATTCTGCTCACCGCCTTCGCCCAATCCAAAAGCCATGGGCAACATTCCGATAATCATCGCCAGCGCAGTCATGATTACCGGCCGCATACGCGTGTGTCCGGCTTCGAGAGCGGCTTGCAATGGAGACATGCCTTCATCCATCCGCTCACGGGCAAATGAAATCATCAGAATGCTGTTGGCCGTGGCCACGCCCATACACATCACGGCGCCGGTCAATGCTGGAACACTCAAAGAGGTGCGGGTAAGAAACAACATCCACAGGATCCCTGCCAACGCACCCGGCAATGCCGTGATGATGATGAAAGGATCCAGCCAGGACTGAAAATTCACCACGATCAGCAAGTACACGAGCACGATCGACATCACCAGACCGATAAGAAGACCTGCAAACGAAGAATTCATGGTCTGCACCTGTCCGCGAACGATCATCTTCGTGCCATCGTTCAATTTGTTCAATTTTTCGCGGAAAGGCGCTAGCTTCTTCTCGGTGTCGTCTGCTACGCCGCCGAGATCGCGACCATCGACGCTCGCGTACACATCCACCGTCGGCGCCACGTTGTAGTGGGTTATGATCGCCGGCGCAGTCGTGGGGGTTGCCGTGGCCAAGTTCGCCAGTACCTGCGGAGTAGTCGCCGTTGAGCCGTTAATCGGCGTGTTCATCAGAGATTGCAAGGTTTCCAGTTTGTATTGCGGAGTCATCACCGCCACGTTGTAGCTAACGCCATTCTTCGGATTCAGCCAGAATGTGGGAGACGTTTGGAAACTGCCGCTCAAAGAGACCAGTAAGTTACTGGCCACATCGCGCTGCGTAAGGCCGACATTCTGGGCGCGGGTCCTGTCCACATTCAAGAAGAGGGCCGGATTATTCATCTGCTGCTGAACATGCACATCCACTGCGCCGGGAACGTGGCGCAACGAGTTGGCGATGTCCTGCGCCATGGCATAATTTTGCGCATAGTGCGCGCCAACCAACTGCACATCAATCGGGGAAGGCAGTCCGAAATTCAGGATTTGGCTCACGATGTCAGCCGGCTGAAAGAAAAACTCCACGCCGGGAAATTGCCGCGGCAAGGTTTCTCTCAATTTGTGTACATAAGTTTCAGTGGGACGATGCTTCTCGTTCAAACTAACGAGAATCTCCGCGTCCGCGGTCCCAATCGTGCCGGAGTTGCTGTAGGAAGTGTTGATTCCGCTGTACGGTAACCCAATATTGTCCAGGACGATGCCCAGCTCTTTTTGCGGAATCGTCTGGCGAATCTGTTGCTCTACCTGGTCTACCAGCCGGGCGGTCTCTTCAATACGCAGGCCCGGACGCGCCCGCACATGCAGCCTCATCTGGCCGGCGTCCACGTTAGGGAAGAAATCGCGGCCCAGGAAAAAAATCAGGCCGCTGGAAAGAATGCAGAAGGCCAAAAAGCAGATCACGAAAATGCGCCGGCTCTCCATGGCGCTTTCGAGCGCCCCGCGGTAGGACTCGCGCAGCTTCTCGAATTGGACTTCGAACCCTTTCTGGAATCGTCCAAGAAAAGTAGTCGGCGCTTTGTGCGTATCGTGTTCGTGACCGCGCAACAGATACATAACCAGCGTTGGAATAATCGTTCTGGATAACAGATACGACGCCAGCATGGCGAAGACCACCGCTTCCGCCAGCGGCACAAAAAGATATCGCGCCACGCCGGTGAGGAAAAACATCGGCACGAACACAATGCAGATCGCCAAAGTCGAAACGAATGCCGGCACGGCGATTTGTTGGGCGCCGGTCAGGATTGCGTCTTTGAGCTCCGCTTTCATCCCCAGATTGCGTTCGATGTTTTCGATTTCAACGGTCGCGTCGTCGACCAAAATTCCCACCGCGAGAGCGAGGCCGCCCAGCGTCATAATGTTAAAAGTTTCGCCCAACGCACTCAAGGTGATGACTGAAACCAGAATGGAAAGTGGGATTGAAATCGCAATAATCAGCGTACTGCGCCAGTTTCCGAGAAACAGAAGAATCATCGCCGCGGTGAGGCAAGCCGCCGTCAGCGCTTCCTTGACCACTCCCTCGATCGAAGCTCGCACAAACAGGGATTGGTCAAATAGCAACTTCATATCGAGCTCTTTGGGGAGCCCTTTCTGAAGATCGGGCAGCATCTCTTTGATGTTTTTGACGATGTCCAAAGTGGACGCGCCGCCATTCTTCAAAACGCTGATCAGCGTTCCCCGCTGTCCGCCCTGGCGAACGATATTTGTTTGCGGTGGGAATCCGTCGCGCACATGAGCGACATCGTGAATGTAAATGGTTGCCCCATTCTGCGTCTTGATTGGCAGATCGTTCAGTTCGGCGACTGTCTGCGGGCTGGAGTTCATCTCGACCTGCGACTCCAGCTGTCCGAACTTGACTGTCCCTGCCGGCAGGATCAGGTTCTGCGCGCTGATCGCGTTCACCACATCCAAAGGTGTGAGATTCTTGGCCTGCATGGCCGACGTATCGAGATCCACCTGGATCTGTCGCTGTTTGCCACCGTATGGGTATGGAATGGCCGCGCCCGGCACGGTAATAAGCTGGGTGCGAATAAAGTTTGTGCCCAAATCGAATAACTGCTGCTCGGGAAGAGTCTTGCTGCTCAATCCGATTTGAACGATGGGCACGCTGGAAGCCGTGTATTGAATGATCAGGGGCGGCGTTGTGCCCGGTGGCAATTGCTTAAGCTGGGTCTGCGAAATCGCCGTGACCTGCGCCAGCGCAGTTTGAATATTCGCGTGCGGCCGGAAAAATACCTTCACTACTGCAATGCCGTTCAACGACTGCGATTCAATATGATCGATATCATTTACCAGCGTGGTCAGAGCACGCTCGGTAGTGGTAGTGATGCGGTTCGCCATGTCTTCTGGCGCAAGTCCGGAATATTGCCAGACAATGCTGATCACCGGAATGTCGATTTCCGGAAAAATATCGGTGGGCGTACGCAGGATGACGATCGGACTAAGAATCAGAATCAGCAGTGCCATCACAACAAACGTGTAAGGCCTGCGCAGGGCAAGGGCAACGATCCACATGATCTATTCCAATGACTCCGGTAAAAAAACGCCATCGAACCCATCAGGGGGTTGGGTGCGAAATGAACAACGTATCCTCATAGATGAGATACGAGTCGTATCGGATTTAAATTATGATACAGTCTAACACCGGTGGCCAAGACTGCTCCAGAACCGGTGGTAACTGCCCGCGCGCCGGGACGCCCCCGCAGTGAAGAAGCCCGTAAAGCCATTCTGCTCAGCACTGTAGAGCTGCTAAAGCAAATCGGCTTCAGCGATCTCTCGATCGAGTCGATCGCCGCTCATGCCGGCGTCGGCAAGGCTACGGTCTATCGCTGGTGGCCAAACAAAGCCGCTTTGGTTATAGATGCGTTCGTTTCCGTCGTAGGTGCAGAACTCCGTTATCCGACCAAGGGGCCCGCGCTCACGGCCTTCCGCGCGCAGATGGAAAGATGGGTGCCGATCTTTAATAGTCCGCTGGGAAAAGTCATTGGAGCGGTCATTGGCGCGGGACAATCGGACCCGGAGATTCTCGAAGCTTTCCGCGCTCACTGGGTAGAACCACGGCGGCGCGAGGCCCGTGAACTGATTTTGCAAAGCATAAAAGCCGGCGAACTTCGCGGCGACATCGATTCAGAAACTCTGATGGATATTCTCTACGGACCTCTCTACCTACGCCTCATGATCCAGAATCGTCCCCTCACCTCGAAAATGGTCGATGAAGTCTTCTCG
>DATBAX010000219.1:0-9783 GCA_036271275.1 Terriglobales bacterium | reverse complement strand
CGTATCGGCGACAAATCTGGCTTGCCGCTATTTTGAATCGCCTAAAACTTGACCATGATGGCCATTCTTATACTGGCTTCTTGTGCACTGACAAAGTTTCCGCGGCCGCCATATTCGCAGCCCAAGTCTCCGATGAGTGTGAATTCTATCTTGTCCAATGATCTCTCCGGATGGTCGTAATACTTGATCTCGATGCTGTCGTCGGTGTGTATGCGCGAGCGGCCAAATTGACCGTCTCCGCGGCCCAGAGTGTCTTCTCCCATACCGTAGTTATTAAAGACCAGCGACATCCAGCTCGTCGGACGGTATAAAATCTGCCCACCCCATCGAGCTTAACAGTCTGAGCGGCCGATGCCTGGGCCTGAGCAGACCCGAGCGGCGCCTGCGCGAAAACAAAACCTACGATGAGCAGTGCAGGCATTACCGCAACAATCATGGTCTTACGCAATAAAGTAGGCATAATTTTAATGTTCCGAGTCATCACGATTTCTTTCCTTACCAATATGTCCTTTTTTCGGACAATTTCATTGCATCGGAACGGTCATAAAAATGGCGTAAAAACAACATAAAATGTTGGTAAAAATCATCCCGCCCATCTTGCGTTCGAATTCGTATTTGCGATGTCGGAAAATAAATTCGAGAGCGCGGACCCTGTTAGGCCAGGGAGGGAACGAAAACTTATCAACTCTTTATCAGATTCTTCATCTATTGATTGCGGAGATAAATGCGCGTTCTTCGTGACGGCTTACAGTGGCACTCGATCAGACTGTACAATCCGTTTCGTGGAACTCTGACAAGCGGAAATAGAATGAGGTAAAACCGTGCCCGAAACGATTGATTGGCCGCCGAAGCATTCAAAGGGGCGCCGCCGGCGACTTTTATTTATTCTCACCGCTCTCGCGGTCATCTTATTCGGTGGCCGGGCCGCCTTGTCGAATTATGTGGACTTGCTCTGGTTTGAGTCGCTCGGTTACGGCAGCGTATTTTGGCGGACAGTGGGCCTTCAGTGGGGAAGTTTCGCAGTTTTTGCAGCGGCCACGCTTCTCATTCTTTACGGATCGTTCCTGGCTTTAAAGCGGACGCACCTTCCCGATTTGCCGAGCGGTCACACCATTCTCATCGGTAACCAGCCGGTCAGGCTTCCCGTTGAGCCCGTTCTGCGCGTAGTTGCGTTCGTCATTTCACTCGCCATCGCTGCTGCCGTGGGTGCAATCATGATGGCAGAATGGCCGACGCTTGCGCTTTTTTGGTACGCACCCCGCGCCACTGGTGGGGTTGTCGATCCTATTTTTGGCAAGCCCCTCAACTTCTTTCTGCTTGCTCTGCCGGCGTGGCAACTCATCGCTGGATGGCTGCTTGCGCTAGCCATTATTGTCTGCATTCTCGCTGTTTTCTTCATCCTTATTACTGGGGGATCGCGTGCGCTCGCAGGACGTCTCAGCCGAGCCGTCGCATTACCCTGGCGCGGATTCTCCATCACGTTTGCATTTCTGTTGCTGGTGCTCGCCATACGTGTCTATTTGGCGCGCTTCGAACTACTGCTCGAAGATCATACGATTTTCGGAGGCGTGACCTATACCGATGCCCATGTGATGCTTACAGGAATGCTCGTTGTATGTGCGGCCTTGGTTCTCGGCGCTGTGATCGCTGCTGTCAATTCCTTGCGAGTGCCTCAAGGCCGCTGGCTCGTAGCGGCGATTGTTCCCGCCATCGTTTGTTATGTGGCACTCCAGGGAATTGGATGGTACGTCAGCAGCTTTATCGTTAAGCCCAACGAGTTGGTCCGAGAGAAGCCCTACATTGTTTACAACACCGACATGACCCGGCAGGCTTATGGATTGAGCCGCATCTCGCTGCGCGAGTTTCCCGCTGAAACGACCGTTGACGCCGCGGAGCCTGCCAAAAATCAGGCCACGCTACAGAACATCCGGTTGTGGGACTGGCACGCGCTGCAAGACACGTTGCGCCAGATCCAGGAAATTCGGACTTACTACGACTTCCCCGATATCGATATCGACCGATATTCGATTGACGGTACCACTCGCGAAGTGATGCTTGCTGCCCGCGAGATGAATGTGGACAAGCTTCCGGAGAGCAGCCGCAATTGGATTAACGATAAGCTGATTTACACTCACGGCTATGGCATCACGATGAATCCAGTGAACGGATTTACCCCGGAGGGCCTGCCGACGCTCATGCTGAGCAATATGCCAGTGCAGAGCACGGTGCGCGGTCTGAACGTGACGCGTCCGGAAATTTATTTCGGCGAGATGACCAACACTGATGTTTACGTGAAGACGCGTCAGAAAGAATTCAACTATCCACAGGGCGCCAGCAACAGTCTCAACTCTTACGAAGGCGACGGCGGGATCGTTCTCGGCGGGTTTCTTCGCCGGACCATGATCGCATTCGCCGTTGACGATCTTGCGAAATTACCGTTCAGCGATGACGTGACCAAAGACAGCCGGCTTCTGATGCGCCGGAACCTGCGTGATCGGGTATCGGCATTGGCTCCCTTCCTCACTTTTGATCCCGATCCATACATCGTGCTTGGCGACGACGGACGGCTCTCATGGATCATGGATGCGTTCACGATTTCAGACAACTTTCCATATTCGACCCATTACCATCTCGATGGAAATCCCATCAATTACATGCGAAACAGCGTCAAGGTGGTCGTCGACGCTTACGATGGAACCACAACGTTTTACGTTTTCGATTCCGGGGACCCGATCATCGCCGCCTATCAGCGCATCTTTCCGAAATTGTTCAAGGACGCATCCACCATGCCTCCCGATCTTCGCAAACACGTTCGCTATCCTGAGCTGCTGCTCAAACTTCAGGCGGAAGTGTACGGCCTATATCACATGACGGATCCAGAGGCGTTTTACAATCGCGAAGATATGTGGACGGTTGCCACCGAGGTAGGCATGAGCGGTGCCGGCGAACAATCGACTGAGGTCATGCAGCCAAACTTTGTGCAGATGAAATTGCCGGACGAAACCGGCGAGGAGTTCGTGGAGATTTTGCCGTTCACTCCGGCGAATCGAAATAATCTGATTGGTTGGATTGCCGGCCGCAGCGATGGCGCACAGTACGGCACGGCGGCCGTCTACAATTTTCCCAAGACAAAACTAGTCGATGGCCCGCTGCAAATCGAGGCGCGTATCGACCAGAATGCGCAGCTTTCCGGGCAATTGACATTGTGGAACCAGCAAGGCTCGCATGTGCGTCGCGGGGCGCTGCTGGTGATTCCAACCGGACGCGCGCTGCTTTATGCTGAGCCGATCTACCTTCAGGCGGAACGAGGTCCCATGCCAGAGTTGCGGCTGGTGGTGCTTGCCCTGCAAGATCGGCTGGCGTACGGGCCAACTTACGAGTCGGCGATGGCAGCTTTGTTTGGTGGGGCGACGTCGTCCCTGACTGCTTCGGCGACAACCACAGCAGCGCCGTCCGAAGCGGCGAGAACTACGCCCGCTTCACCACCGCCGGCGGCAGATATCAATGCGCTCATTTCCGAAGCAGCCAAAGATCTTTCTGACTACCAGCGCCTGACAGCGGAAGGCAAGCTCGGCGAGGCCGGACAGAAGCTTGAGCAATTGAAACGTACACTCGACCGGCTGAATGCGTCCCAGAGATAAGACTCGTGCGGCAAATTATTTTGAGATAGCGACTTCAAACGAGTATGTCCCTGCCGGGATTTCATAAAGTTCTGTCCCCGATTCCGATGCGACGACTTTCACTTTCGGATTGCTGTTCAGCATCTGACCATCTATCGAGTAGGAACCCGCTTTGCCAGCCGCGAACGATAGTTGGCCGGTCGCGTTTGGCGGAATCGTCACTGTCCATAAGGCCTTGGTTGCGTTCACCGACCAAGAGGAATGTACCTTTCCGTAAGGCGATTGGTAAGCGAAGTCGAGAGTCGCCAGCCGAGAGTCAAAGGTTGGATGCAGAAATATCGTGTGGAAGCCCGGATCGGAAGCGGAAGTGTCGATGCCCGCCGCATAACGGTAAATCCATTCAGCAACCGCGCCATAGGCGTAATGATTGTAGGAATTCATGCTGGGGTCGGCTCGCATCTGGTCGCCGTTCCAGCGTTCCCACATGGTGGTGGCGCCGTGCTCCACCAAATAACCCCACGAGGGATATTCGGTGTTGAGCAGTAGCTGATAAGCGACATCGCTGTGGCCGGTATCGGTCAGCGCGGCCAGCAAGTATGGTGTGCCGAGAAAACCGGTATTCAATCGTCCGCCGTTTGCGGTGATTTTATCCACGAGTTTTTGTGCTGACGCATGCCGCAGTTCCGCAGGCAATAAGTTCATGTAGAGTGCGAGTACATAACTGGTTTGCGTGTCGATAGGTTTATCGCTGAGAGCCGTCGTCGTACCCGAAGCGAATACCGGCGGAGGCGCGACCGCCCCGACAAAGCCGTCGGGATGAACGTAAGCTTGAACGAATGCCGCCTTGATGTTGTCGAACAAAGCCTGATATTTCTGCTCGCCTTCTTTTCTGCCCGTAGCGTGCGCCATTTGCCGCATCAGGGTGACATCGTATGCCCAGTAAGCAGTAGCAATTAGGTCTTCAGGCGTGGGGCCTTCGGGAGAAAGCCAATCGCCGAAGGGAATGCCGTAGTTTTTCTTCCAAAGATAATTAGGATTGTCGGACTGGATGGCGGCGAGATATTTCTCCATCGCGTCCCAATTCTGATCGACGATTCTCTTGTCCCCGTACTGCATCCAGCCAGTCCATGGAATGACCACTCCGGCATCGCTCCATCCCGTGCCGTATCCGGGATTCGGGGTGGAAGTTCCCGGAGCAAAAATGCCGTACATGGGAGTGCCCACCTGGGTGCCGCGCAGATCGCCGGAAAACTTTCTGGTGAATTCCACCAGGTTCATGTTGTACGAAGCGGCGCGCCAGAATACTTGCGCGTCCGCAGCCCATCCCAGACGTTCGTCGCGCTGCGGACAATCTGTGGGCACGCCGATGAAATTCGAGCGCTGTCCCCATAGGATATTGTTCCAAAGTTGGTTGAGCATAGCGCTGCTGGTATGAAATTCCGCTGTAAACGGTGCGTCGGTATGAAAGACAACGGCGTGCACTGCATCCAACTCCGGCTTGGCGGAGATTCCGGTAATTTCGGCATAGCGGAACCCGTGGTAAGTAAAATACGGTTGATATTCTTCGACGCCTTTTCCCGCGAGGATAAAGTGGTCGGTGGCTTTGGCAGTCCGCAGATTCTCCACGTACATCGTGCCGTCGGGATTCAGGTCTTCGGCGAAGCGAAGTTGAACATTCGTGCCGGCCGCACCCTGTACGCGAATTCTGGCAAGTCCCGAAAGATTTTGGCCAAAGTCAAAAATGAAGATGCCAGGCTTCGGATTGGTGATCGCTTTTGCGGTTAAGACTTTCTCCTCGCGGATTGGCTGAAAAGATTGCCAAACGATCTCCGGCTCCAGCGGTCGAATCAATTGCGCAACCTTCCAATGATCGTCGGAAAACGATGGCAAGTCCCATCCGGCTTGGACGCGGCGGGCATCGTAGGTTTCGCCGTCATAAATTTCGGAAAACAGTATCGGCGATACGTCGGCTTTCCACGATTCGTCGGTCGCAATCCACTCGACCACTCCATCCGTGTGCTCGATCCTTAATTGTGCTTTCAAAGCGGGCGGCGTATCTCCGTAGTTATATCCCTGCCCATACCACTGCAAAGGTGTGGTGTACCAACCGGGTGCGAGATATGCGGCGAGCGCATTCTTGCCAGCTTTCAATTGAGCCGTGACGTCGTAAACCTGATAAGGAACGTGTTGGCGAAAATCCATCCACCCCGGAGAGAGGATTTGATCTCCCACACGTTTTCCATTGATATGAAACTCGTACGCTCCCAAAGCGGTGACGTACAGCCGTGCCGACAACACCGGCTTAGTCGATTCAAATGTGCGGCGCAACATTTTCACTGGTCCGGTTTGCCAGGGATGCCCTAGTTCGGAAGGGCGCGATCCTGATTCAGCCGGGGCATATGGCACTGCAGCCGCCCACGTACTGTCATCGAATTTTGCATCATGCCAATCGCCGCCGGCATTCAGTGCTGCCTTCCATCCTGGATCGCCGGTCTTAAACACTTCGATCGATCCGTCTGCCATCTCCAAATAAAGAGTGGCGTTCATCGGCCCGGAGCTATGATTTTCCTCTCCGCTTTCATTCTTTCTTTGAAAGCGGATGATGTCCGCAGCAAGCACATTCTGTCCCGGCACGATTTCAGCGGTGATGTCTGTGCTGATGTATGTTTTCCACGGCTGCTGGTTCCATGGGGGCAAAGGTTGCGCCGCCAGCACCGGCTTGCCGTTTACCCAGGCGGCAGGCGAATCTTCACCGGCAATGAAAAGGTCCGCGTGCTTGACGCCTTTGGAAATCTCGAAGGTGAAGCGGAAATTGTGATGCGTGTCTCCAGACTTCTTGTAATCGCTAACTTCAGGATTCGTTACCCACGCCGCGTCCGCCTCGCGAATGCGGCGCTGTTCATCTTCTTGGTAGCCGATCCATTTGGCGTGCCAGTTGGAGGCGTCGAGCAGTCCTGTTTCCCACCAACTCACGTCACTCGGGGGATACGGATGTCCATCTTTGTCCCAGGTTTTTACTCGCCAGAAATATCGTTGTTCAGGCTGAAATGCCGGACCGGCATACGGAACGTTGACGGACTGATCGGAAGCCACTTTGCCGCTGTCCCATACGTCCGCCTTGTCTTGGCGGAGTAGATCTGACGTGCTCGATATTTGAATTTGATACGCGGTTTGCTTTGCCCCGAACCCGTCGTCTTGGAGTTGCCATGACAACAATGGCTGCTTGTCATCCATCCCAAGAGGGTTAATCAGGGAATCACATTCGAGCTGGGCCGGCTTCCCAATCTTTGCCGAAGCGATTGCAGCAAGTAGAAAAAAAGTCAGGGCTATAAAGACGGGCTTGCAGCGTGCTGTTGGTCGAACGTCCGTTGTTGGCATCTGAACCTTCAGGAATGAGAAAAAACCGGTGGGTCTGCGGTCTCTCGATGAAGATACGGAATATTGTTCTGCCATTTTCATCGGCTCGAACGCAATTCGCCCACGATCAGGCACTCTAGCAGCTTGAGTTCTTGAGTCAAGTTAAAAAGTAATATATTTATCTATTGAAAACACGCCGCGCCCCAGCTTCAGAAATAAGTCTCCACGGAAACCGTGGTACGAACGGTCCCGTCGGCTTTGTTAAGTTCCACCTGACCGATTGCAATGTGCGCTATAGTCTTAGCGATCAGAATTCTGGCCCATGAGACGAAACCCAAACAAGTTGTCTCCCAAGCGCATGTACCTGATCCCAGTGCTATCCAAAGCGCTGGACATTCTCGAGCTTCTACAGAATGAACGCGGCGCGCTGACTCCAGAAGCCATTTTTCAGCGAACAAACATTTCCAAGACAACGGTTTATAGAATCCTAAAAACCCTGACCCATCGTGGATATTTGGCACAATCGCAGGACGGCGTGTATCGATTGGTGGCGCGGCCTAAAAAAGCGCGCTTCGGTTTCGGGAGCCAGTCCGCGGACATGCCTTTTTCGGAAGCGGTCACGGATAGCCTCCGAACCGCTGCATCCGCCGCGGGGGTGGATTTAATTGTTCTCGACAATCGGTATGACGGGCCTACTGCTTTGCGAAACGCCGACGAGTTCGTGCAGAACAATCCTGATCTGGTGATTGAATTTCAAATTGACCAGCGTGTTGCTCCCGTGATCGCTGACAAGATCGACGGAGCGGGTATTCCGCTGATTGCCGTGGACATTCCCCATCCCCACGCCACTTTTTTTGGGGTGAACAATTATCGCGTCGGGTTTGAGGCGGGCGAATGCCTGGCCGAGTATGGAAAGAAAATCTGGAAAGGCGAAGTGAAATGGGCGCTCGGACTCGATGTCGAGGAGGCCGGAGCGTTGGTGCACAGCCGCATCACTGGAGCCTTTGAAGGCATCCGGTCAAAGTTGCCGGGGATTCGGGATTCCTCTCTGGTAAGGATGGACGGTCGAGGCATGCGCGAAAAAAGTTATCGCCTGGTCCTGGATTTTCTGCGTCGGCATCCCAAAGACCGGGGCCTGCTCATTGCCGCGGCTACCGACACGAGCGCTCTCGGGGCGGTGCAGGCAGTAAGAGAATTAAAATGGGAGAAGTATGCAGCGATCGTAGGACAGGACTGCATCCCGGAAGCGCTCGATGAAATGTCGAAAGACGATAGCCCGCTCATCGGTTCGGTGTCGCACGAGGCGCAGAGCTATGGGCCCAGGCTGATTCATTTAGGCCTGGCGATCCTCAGCGGACAACGCATAGCGCCGTACAACTACGTGCAACACAAGTTGGTTAAGGCATCCTCAATCCGCAAGTGAAATGAAAAGCCCCGCCCTCCTCCCTCTAATTCCCCAATGGAAATTGTTACCCTATTGCATGCTCGGCGTACTATAAGTTTCATCTGATCGAGTGTTCGTAAAGGCGTGGTGAATTGTGAGCGTGATGAGTGACAACCCGACTCTGGTGGCCATCGATTTAGGCGCCGAGAGTTGCCGCGTATCGCTGCTGAGATGGGACCATGGCCAACCCAATATCGAAGTTGTCCATCGATTTCCGAACAGTGCAACAGATCGGGGAGAAGGGCTTCGCTGGGATATACAAAATATCTGCGCTGGCGTGGAACACGGACTTAGAGCATGTGCCGCGCTCGTACCCAATGGAATTGCAGCCGTGGGTGTCGACGGATGGGCGGTTGACTATGTTCGACTGAACGACCAGGGACAGCCGCGAGAAGATCCTTACTGTTACCGGGACGAAAGGACTGCTGGAGCGGAACGGGAAGTCAACGCTCTTATTTCAGTGGAACGGCTTTACGAATTAACCGGCATTCAACATCTTCGTATCAATACTTTGTATCAGCTTTACGCGGATGGTTTCGAGGGAATGGATCAACGCGTTGCCTGGACGAACCTACCGGAATTCATACTTTCATTTCTGGGCGGCCGTCGCGTCGCGGAATATACCAACGCAACTCATACCGAGCTTGTCGCATTGAATGGACGGAATTGGTGTGACGAAATCTTTGAAGCAAGCCGATTACAACGAAGCGCCGCTCCTCCGATTGTTCCTGCTGGCACCGATCTCGGGAACTTGTCCGGCAGTCTTTCTTCTTTGCCGGCGTTCCGAAAAACCAGGCTCATTGCTCCGGCCTGCCACGACACGGCATCCGCCATCGCAGGAATCCCGGCGGAAGGCGACGATTGGGCTTTCATCAGTTCAGGAACGTGGTCTCTGATCGGCGTCGTGCTCGACGTGCCGTGCGTTTCCGAGTTGGCGCGACGCTTGAATTTTAGCAACGAAGGCGGAATTGGCGGCAAGACTTATTTTCTTAAGAACGTGAATGGCATGTGGTTGCTGCGGCAGTGTATCGAGCAATGGGGGAAGGAGGGCGAATCGTGGACCGTGCCGCAGTTAATAGAAGCATGTACTTCGCTCGTAAAGCCCGAGACTCTGATCGACGTTGACGATCCGGAACTTCTTCTACCTGGCGACATGCCTGCTCGTATTCGTGACCGCCTCGGGCGAGTTGGACCAGCACGATCAGACGCCGCCAAGGCGCCGGCAATGGCAAACGTGATTTTTCACAGTCTGGCTTCCCGTTATGCTGACGTGGTGCGCGATCTCTCGAAAATAACCGGCAAACGACTAAAGAAAATTTATATCGTTGGAGGCGGAAGTAAAAATTCATTTTTGAATGGCCT
>DATBAX010000218.1:0-9109 GCA_036271275.1 Terriglobales bacterium | reverse complement strand
ATGAGCATAGAGGGCTCTCTCGAGGACTACCAATCATAAGCCGATTGCCGCCGAAAGCGCGATGAATGCTTTCGATGCGGCTAAGCTAAGAGACAACAGAGAGCGTTCGAGTTGCTTTCCTTTTAAATATAGGCCTGCGGGGGATCGCGTCTCGCGCACTTTGCGAGAGGACGTAACTTCTTCTACCACGAACTTGCGGTAGCGGTGCAGTTTGAAAAAGATCCGTGCCAGGGCATCTCGTTCAGAGGTTGCGGGAAAACTCAATTCCCGACCCAAAAACGTTTCGTTTTGAGGAAACTTCGATGCGGCATGCGCAGCCGTGAAAGAGCGGGCCTTTCAATCCCGCGTTCCGGGCAGGACACGATTCACGCGGCGCTGAAGGCGCCGCTCTTCCACGGTAGCCGATGCTTTCGATCACCCCGCCAACTAACTACAGAACCGATTTCAAGAGTAATTAGAGCTTTTCCGCAACCTCTTCAGTCGTGCCCTGACACGAACCTCATTTTCTTCTAACTGCGTCACTATTGAACACGCCTGTCCCACACAAGTGCCGTAAGACTCCATTACAATCACTCTCGCGGAAACCTCTTATGAAACTTGCACAAATTGCTTCCACGTTAGGCGCACGTTTGGAAAACGGCTCACCAGATACCGAAATCACTGGCGTCGCGGGAATTGAAGATGCCGGCCCCGGGCAAATTACGTTTGTAGCCAACCCGAAATACGGAGCGGCGGCGCGAACCACGAAAGCGGCAGCGGTGATCGTCACCGAAGAGTTCCCTGCGATCGCGACGCCTCTGCTGCGCAGCAAGAATCCGTATCTGACATTCGCGCAGGCGATGGCGATTTTTTATCCCGTGCCAAAATACACGCCTGGAATTCATCCCTCGGCAGTCGTGCATCCTTCTGCCAAAGTTGGAGCGAACGCTCACATCGGGCCCTACGTTGTGATCGACGAAAACGTGGAGATCGGGGACAACGCCATTCTACTGGCGCATGTTGTGATCTATCGCGGAGTAAATATCGGCGACAACTTCTTCTCCCACGCACATTCGATCGTCCGGGAAAACTGCCGGATCGGCAACAATGTCTTGCTCCAAAATGGCGTGGTCATCGGCGCCGACGGTTTTGGATTCGCTAAAGATAACTCCAACCACTGGCACAAAATTCCGCAGCCTCAGCCGGTAGTCATTGAAGACGACGTGGAAATCCAAAGCAACTCCTGTGTTGATCGATGCAGCGTAGGCGAAACCCGAATCAGTCGTGGGACAAAGATCGACAATCTTGTGCAAGTAGGCCACGGCTCGCACATCGGCGAAGACTCACTGTTGGCTTCTCAAGTCGGCCTTGCGGGCTCAACCGAAATTGGGAAGAACGTAATTCTGACCGGACAAGTTGGCGTGGTCGGTCATTGCAAAATTGGCGATGGCGCGATTGTCACGCCGCAGAGTGGTGTGGCTGGGGACATAGCGGCAGGGGCGATCGTCAGTGGCGCGCCCGCCGTCGATCACAAACTTTGGTTGAAGTATTCGGCGATTCTAAGCAAGCTGCCGGAGATTGCACGGGCGGTGCGAGCTAAAAAAGCTTAAACCACAAAGGACACGAAGTCTCACTAAGGAAATCCCTAAGCTCGCGCACTTCCTTCGTGAACCTTTGTGTCCTTGGTGGTTATCAGCTCTTGAACTTCCGCTGGCAAACTGCTGTTGATGACCGTTCGCACTCTCGCCATCAAACAATCCCGGCTTCCGAACTCTGACGGCTCTATAGCTTCATGGAAGACCACGGTGACAGTTCCGGGATTGATCGCGAATCGTCCTTTTGGCATGGCATCGTGCGTCCCGAGAATCGTGACTGGCACCACGGGCACCGAGCATTCCTCCGCCAAATAAAACGGGCCTTTCTTGAACGGCAACAACTTGCCATCGAAAGAACGATGCCCCTCCACATAAATTGTCATATTGACACCTGAACGAAGGACTTCGGCAGCCGCTCGCACCGCTCCGATTCCCGCATCCCTGTTTCCACGATCGACAGGAACCAGCGATCCAAAACGCATCACTCGCCCGAGAATCGGAAATCTGAATAATTCTTTCTTCACCATCACAGACGTACGGCGCGGAATCAGCGGCAGGAGAATTGGCGGATCCACATTCGAAACATGGTTGGACATGAAAATATAAGTTCGAGCAGGATCGAGCTTGTCCAGACCGACTGTCTTTACTCGAATGCCGGCGACGCGCACACCGGTCCACGCGCCCCACATCCCTATGCGATAGAGAAAACTAACGTCGCCGGTAATCAGTGTCCACGGAAAACCAACCAGCGCGGCGACCGGCAGCAGGAGCGTCCAGAAGCCGAGCATCACGATGGCGCGGATCACCGACGGACCTCGGTTGCGCTCAAGCTCCGCAGCGCGGCTGGGAGTTTTTCGTAGATGCCGCCGAAGCCGCCGTTAGAGAGGATGGCAACAACATCACCGGATCGCATTTGTGGCGTGATTGATTTCACAATGGCGTCCGCATCGGCCAGGATCCTCGCGCGACGGCCATGTTTTTCGACCTGCTTCACGACTGCGGGCAAGTCAAGACGTTCATTTTCCGGGATTGCTTCCGATTTGAATACGTTGGCCACGACAATCTCATCGGCGAGCGCGAGACTCTCAGCCAGCGCATTCTGAAACACATTTCGCCGGAGCGTGTTTGATCGTGGCTCAAGAATCACCCAGAGCCTGGACCCCGGATACAAGGCCCGCAACGCGGTGAGCGTGCCTGCAATCGCCGTGGGATGATGCGCAAAATCGTCAATCACAGTGACGCCATCCACCTGGGCGCGCACTTCGAGTCGACGTTTCACACTCTTAAAGCTTTTCAGTGCGGCGACAATTTGTTCTTTGGGGATACCGCATCCGGCGGCCAGGGCTGCGGCTGCCGTTGCGTTGCAGACGTTGTACTCCCCGCCCAAGGCAAACTCGAAATCAGCCCACGGTTGGCCATTATGAATTACCGACCAGGTGGTACGTGCCGGTTGGAGTTTCAAATTCGTGATCTGCCATGTGGCTTTGGAACTCGAACCATAGCGTTCGACGGAGCAAAACGCTTTCGCCAGACAGCGCTCGATGCTGTCTCCTTGATCAAAACCAATAATGCGGCCGCGGCCCGGAACAAGATTCACCAGACGTTTAAAAGCGGTTTCAACCGCGTCGAGATCTTTATAAATGTCGGCGTGATCGAATTCCACGGAAGTGAGGATCACGCCATCGGGAAAGTAGTGCAGAAATTTCGGGCCTTTGTCGAAGAACGCGGTATCGTACTCGTCGCCTTCGAGAATGAAATGTTTTCCGGAGCCAAGTTGGAAACTACTGCCAAAGTTTTCCGCGATGCCGCCAATCAAGAATGACGGCTGCAATCCTGCCGAATCGAAGATCCACGACAGCATGGAAGTGGTTGTCGTTTTTCCGTGGGTCCCGGCGACCACCAACACTTCTTTTCCGCGCAGAAATTCATCATGAAGAATCTGCGGCATGGAACAAAATGGAATGCGTTTGTCGAGCACATGTTCAAGCTCAAGATTTCCGCGCGAGATCGCATTCCCTACCACGACCATGTCGGGATGCGGCTCAAGGTTCTGCGCTGCAAACGGCTGTGCCAGCGGAATACCGAGCGATGCCAGGAAATCCGACATCGGCGGATAAGCCGCAGCATCCGAACCTGTCACCCGAAAGCCGCGCTGCTGAAGCATTCCGGCCAATGAAGCCATCGCCGTCCCGCAGATCCCGATCAAATGAATGTGCTTCTTCTCTGTCATGTCGATCTATTCCTGCTATCGAGCGGTCGTCGCCGCTTCCACGATCTTAAGGCTCACTTCCCCGCCCTTCACTTCCAAAGCAGCCTGCACCCCAAAAGGTAAAGTGACATTCTGGCGCGATACGTGTCCGGAACGCAGACCGTAAGCAACCGGTATTTTCAGGTCGCTCACAATGCGCAGAATAACTTCTTGTAAAGTGTAGGGCTGGTCCTTGTGCTGCATGCATTCCAGCATTTCGCCAAAGATCAAGCCGCGAACGTTCTCGAATTTTCCCGCCAGCTTCAGCTGCATCAACATGCGATCCACCTGGTAGGGCTTGGCCGCGATGTCTTCAATGAACAAAATCGTGCCAGAGGTTTGGATTTCGTAAGGCGTTCCCAAAGAGGCTACCAATATCGAAAGACAACCACCGAACAGTACCCCGGCGCCAGATCCCTCAATCTGAGCCGTTACTCCGGAGTCCTCGCCAGTGGGAATGACCCACTCAGACTGCCCGCTCAGAGCGGCATTCCACGAAGCGAGGTCGACGCCATCCAGATTGGCGAAGTCTTTGGTGAGCATAGGAGCATGGAAAGTCACCAGCCCCGCAGCATCGAAAAAATAAGTCAGCAGCGTCGTGAGATCGCTATAGCCGGCAAATATTTTGAGATGGGCCGCAATCTTATGAATATCCAAAGTTTGTAACAGATGATTCGATCCGTATCCGCCACGCGCGCAGACAATGGCGTGTACGTCGTCGCGCACAAACATTTCTTCCAATTCTCTCGCGCGCCTTTCCACCGACCCGGCGAAATACAAATCCTGCTCGAAGATCGAATCCAGATAAATCGGGCTGTAGCCCAGCTGACGAAACCTCTCGCATCCGGCTTCCAGCAACTCCCGCTTGATATTGCTGGCGGGCGCGACGATGCCAATGGTGTCCCCGCGTCTTAGTGCGGGAGGCTTGATGCGCGCTTTTGGAGAAACGGGAACCATGGAATCGTTAAGCGAAAAATTCTCCCCGGCAAATTAATTGTGCGGGGCCACGCAGGAACACTTCCTGCTCCCATCGCACAGCCTGCATTCCGCCGGGCGCATGAACTTGTACCGGTGATTCAACCCGTCCGGAAGAAATCGCGGCCACGGCCGCAGCACACGAGCCCGTTCCCGAAGACTGCGTTTCACCGACTCCTCGCTCAAAAAACCTGACGTCAATGTTGTGCCTGTCCTTAACAACTACCATTTCCACATTAATCCCATGTTTAAAGTGGCCAGAATTCTGGATCTCCGCAGCCTGCGCCTGCCAATCGGTTGGGAAGCCTTTTACAAAAATCGAGTAATGCGGATTTCCCATGGAAACAGGAATGCCGCCAACTTCGCCATGAGTCAGCTTGATCGAAAACTGCTCGCCAACTTCCGGCCTGCCCATGGCAGTTTCAAACTCATAAATCATTTCGCTGTGAGACGTGAGCGTGCAGGTTTTCAATCCCGCACCGGTGCGAATGACAATTCTTTCTTTCTTCTGAGTCGCGCAAATGTGAGCCGCCACGCAGCGAGTGCCGTTGCCAGAAATCTCGGCTTCCGAGCCATCGGCATTTAACAATCTAGCGTGAACGTCGGCACCCGCGGTCGGGAACAGCCATTCCACGCCATCTGCTCCGACGCCGAGATGCCGATCACAAAGCTTGCGAGTCAGCGAGGATAGATCAGCCAGATCATTTCCCTCGATGACAAGGAAATCATTTCCGCAAGCCGACGCTTTCACAAAAGGGATGACCGTCACGACCGTCTCATTCCGCTTGCACCGGCCCGAGCGGCGTGGCGCTTTCCAGCAATGACGATTGACGAAGAGCGTGCAGGAATTGATGCTGCTCCTTACTGGTTCCTTCCACGTCGAACTGCACGCGCACATGCTGCTTTGTCGCGGCCACCTGAATATTTTGAGGTATGGAATGAATGCACTCGAGTAACCGGTTGACCTCGGCCGCAATGTCGGCGGCGTTGCTGCCCACAACCTCGTAAGTATTAAAACCAACCTTCAGGCTAAATTTCTGTTCGGCAATTCCAAGAAGATAAAGACAAAGAAGAATGAGCGCGGTTGCGAAAATTGAAGTGAGATAAAGTCCGCCGCCAACGGCCATTCCTACCGATGCAACCACAAATAAAGTTGCCGCCGATGTGATGCCGGTAACCAGGTCACCGCGATTGTGCAGAATGGAACCGGCGCCGATGAAACCAATTCCAGGGATGATTTGCGCCGCGATTCGAGTGTGATCTCCGATGTGCTCGACGGCCAATTCGTCCGACAGAAGCGTGAACATGGCCGCGCCCAAACAGATGAAAAGATTTGTGCGCAAACCGGCGGGCCGATGTTTAAACTCCCGCTCCAATCCGATGGCGCCGCCTAAAATTGCCGCCAAAATTAATCGGGCCAGCGACACTCCGAGGAAAGGCGTCTCGGAAAACAGAACGTCGTAAATGTGATGCATGTTGGGCATGAAAGCGTGAGTTGGCTGGATTCTATCACCGGGAAACCCCGCGCCTCAGTGCTTCGCGAGCGTCCCGGTTAACGCGCCTGATTACCGTGGCGCGGCGGCTGGCAAAGGATGCGTCCAATAAAACGTCACTGGCTGCTGGCCCGAAACATGGATGACCGCAATCGACGTCAGTTGATCTTTTTGGGCGTGGAGAGAGACCTCGTCGCCTTGAGATGCGACTACGTAGTCGGCGTATCGACCCGGATTCTCCAGCGCCCGCTCCCACAAACCGTCAGGATCGGATGGCCGCTTCCAGGTTCGATGGTTCCCTTCATTGATGACTCGACGAAGTGGAATCCCAGCGCTCTGCAAGGCGCCAACATGGTCGCCCAGATACATAAGGATGTTCGCATCGCGCGGAAGTTTTTTCAGGTTGGCGGCGATTTCGGCTTCCACTGCGATTCGCGTGCGAGAGTTGATCCATGCTTCCTGATAGCAAACAGGGTCGCGCCAAATAAATGCATAACTCGCCACCACGAGAACTGCGAACGCCGTGACGACCGCAGCCTTCTGTTTCACTTGCTGAAAATAATCCGTAATGAAATATGCAGCCACCGCTGTAAACACGGCAAAGGCAGGTAGGAATTCCAAACCGTAGCGAACGTTGTATCTGGTAAACGGCCACCAGCTTGGAATAAAAATCGGAACTCCGCCATAGGCGATCGAAAGCATATAGAACGGCAATGGCACCGCGAGCAACAAGAGCGGCCAAAGCCTGCGGTCATGGCTGATTGCGAGACCTACGCCTAAGATCAACGCGAGGACCCAGAGCCGGCCCCAGTTTCCGTTCGCCAGATTCAGTTCGCCGGACTTCAAGAAATAATTCGCCGCTTCGATCAAATTGCGCGTGCCGGGATGAGGTGGTGACCCAGCGACTGAAGTTCTCAACTCAACGCCTTTGGCCGAATATGGACCATTGGAAAATTCCAGCGGATTTCCGTAGACGATTGCGTTGTAAGCGATCCACAGCACAGGCGCGGCCGCTGCTAGCAAAACAAATTTAGCAAATGCCATGCGCAACGCTTTTTTATCGCTTGAACGAATCAAGACAACGCAAGCGGCAACACATAGGACCGCTCCGAGAAACCATCCGTCATATCGAGTGAGACAGGCCCCGGCCACGCAGAAACCGCATTTAACTAATGACGATCCCGATGCGTCCTGCACAAATTCGTTAAAGTGCACCAGCGCCCAGATGAATAAGGCGAGGTAGAGTGCCTCGGTCATGGCTGTGGTCTGCATGTACAACAAGTTCGGATTCGCCGCATAAACCGCAGCCGCAGACCATGCCGCAATTCTCGCTGGAACCAAGGTCGTCGAATCAGAACTCAATGCACCACGAACCAGCCGGAAGATTCCGACCACGCCAAGTACGTAGGCAAGTAAAGAAGGAATCGACGCGCCCACGCCGCTTTGCCACATCGAATCAACAATCACAAAAGGGATTATGAGCAGATGCGGCAGGGGAAGCCACACTGTGCCGAGTTGTAGCAACCCCGGAGTACGTGAATCGAAGACGCGGCGGGCAATGTTGGTGTGGGCTACGGCATCGCCGTAGAGCAAGACGTCTCCGTGCCGAAAATAGTAGAGGAAAGCAAAAAACGAAATACAGATTGCGAGTTGCAGCACACGTAACGTCTCGCGGTCCCAACGGCTGATGGTGGAGGATTTCATTCGAGGTGTGTCAGTTCGCGGAAGATCTGAAATCGCTCTTCAATTTCCTCGCGAGTCAGCGATTGCAGGCGCTCAGTCCCAAAGCGTTCGACGGCAAACGATCCCATCACGCCTCCGTAGAACAATGCCCGTTTCAAGACTTCACGATTCAGTTCTTCTTGCGACGCGATGTAGCCCATAAATCCGCCGGCAAAGGAATCGCCGGCGCCGGTGGGATCTTTTACTTCCTCAATGGGCAGAGTTGGCGCGCGAAAGGGATGCCGGCCAATTCCGAATGCGCCCTCGCGAAAGAAGATAGTCGCTCCGTACTCTCCATGCTTAATGACCAGCGCCTGGGGACCCATCGCCAATACCTTCTGGGCTGCCCGCGGCAAATTGGTCTCATGGGCCAGCATCTTGACTTCGGTGTCATTGATCAGCAACAAGTTCACTAGCTTTAAGGTTTCCGCGAGTTCTGCACGGGCGCTATTGATCCAGTAATTCATGGTGTCGCAGCCGGTAAGCTTTGCGCCGCTCATACTGCGCTTCACATTGGCTTGTAAGGTGGGCTGGATATTCGCGAGGAAGAGGAACTCCGTGTCCGCATAAGCTTTTGGAATTTCAGGATGGAAACTCTCGAAGACATTCAGATCGGTAAAAGTTGTTTTGGCTTCGTTCAGGTTGTCGCTATAGTTCCCACCCCAACGAAAAGTTTTGCCGGCGGCGTGTTCGATGCCTCGAATATCAATTTTGCGTTTAGTAAAAACAGCTTCGTGCTCGGCGGTGAAGTCTTCGCCGACTACAGCCACCACGCGGACATCGGTGAAATAACTGGCCGCGAGCGAAAAATAAGTCGCCGCGCCGCCAAGAATGTTCTTCACCGTTCCCGAGGGCGAGGTGACATCGTCGAACGCTACCGAACCAACTACCAGAATGCTCATGAAATAAGAGTCCTAGTTGCCAAGATATTTGCCAATAATCAGTGAAAGCTTCTGCCGCGTAGCCGCGGGGATTTTATCGCGATCGGTAATGATGGCATGAGCCAACGCCGATCCGCATTTGCATTTACGATCTTTCGGAATGGCGGCGATGGTCTCACGCACAACTTTGGTAGCGTTCTCCGCATTCTTCATCAA
>DATBAX010000217.1:0-1918 GCA_036271275.1 Terriglobales bacterium | reverse complement strand
GCTGGCTTTGCGCGCGACATTCGGAACGAAGTCCATGGCGGCGGTTTCGGGTTCCTGATTTTCCAGGTTGATGGTCGGAGGCAAAATCTGATCACGTAGAGCCAGCACGGTGATGCCTGCTTCGAGTCCGCCGGCGCCGCCGAGCAAGTGTCCGGTCATCGATTTCGTTGAACTGACCGGAACTCGATATTCTCCAAAGAAATTTCGGATGGCATGAGCTTCCAGCGTGTCGCCAATCGGCGTGGAGGTTCCGTGTGCATTCACGTATCCGATGTCAGTGGGCTTTAGCTTGGCGTCGCGCAATGCATTTTGCATAACGCGGAATCCGCCTTCATGCTCGGGAGCCGGCTGAGTGATGTGGTACGCGTCGCCGCTCATCCCGTAGCCAACGACTTCCGCCAGAATTTTCGCGCCGCGTGCGCGGGCGAATTCCAGCTCTTCCAGAATCATGATGCCGGCGCCTTCGCCCATCACGAAACCATCGCGGGCTGTGTCCCAGGGACGGCTGGCTTTCTCCGGTTCATTGTTGCGGGTGGAAAGCGCCCGCATAGCGGCGAATCCGCCAACGCCCATCGGAGTGATCGCGGCTTCGCTGCCGCCGGCGATCATGGCATCGGCATCGCCGTAACTAATGATGCGGAAGGAATCGCCCAAAGAATGCGCGCTGGTGGTGCAGGCGGTGGCCGTGGCTTCGTTCGGGCCTTTCGCGCCGAAGCGCATGGAGACATGGCCGGCCGCCAGATTCACAATTGCCGCTGGAATAAAAAATGGAGAGATTTTGCGCGGGCCGCCATTGATCAGGTTCAGATGCTCGCGTTCGATGACATCGAATCCGCCGATGCCCGATCCAATATGCACGCCGACGCGTTCCGCATTTTCCGGCGTGACTTGCAGGCCTGATGACTTCATAGCTTCATCCGCGGCGCCGAGCGCCAGGTAGATGAAGCGGCCCATCTTTTTTACTTCTTTTTTCTCAACGAACTGCAACGGGTCGAAGTTTTTGACTTCAGCGGCAATCTGGCAGGCGTAGAGCGCGGTATCGAAATGCGTGATCCTTCCCACCCCACTTTTGCCGGCGAGCAGGTTCTTCCACACTTCTTCCGTGCTGTTGCCTACTCCGCAAACCAGGCCGATGCCAGTGACTACGACCCTTCGTCCCAAACTACTTGCCACCTTTCGAGTGTTTGCCGATGTAGTCGATCGCGTCCTGCACGGTGCGAATCTTTTCGGCGTCTTCGTCGGGGATCTCGATTTCGAAAGCCTCTTCAAAGGCCATGACGAGTTCGACGGTGTCCAGCGAGTCGGCGCCGAGGTCGTCGACGAACGAGGCGCTGTTGGTGACTTCGGCTTCGTCCACTCCGAGCTGTTCCACAATAATCTGTTTCACTTTTTCGTCAACGGCTGCCATTTTTCTCCTCGCTGTACGCGTTTTTGGGGATGAGCTTTAAACTTGTGGACAACCGCCTCATCGCAGAACGAGATGGGGCTTTGGGCTATCCGGCCGGGAAATTCCCGGCCCTGTAAAGATTATTTACTAACCTTGGCGTGCTTGTCGATGTAGTCGATGGCATCCTGCACGGTGCGGATCTTTTCCGCGTCTTCGTCGGGGATTTCCAGGCTGTAGGCTTCCTCGAGCGCCATCACCAGTTCGACCTGGTCCAACGAATCCGCTCCCAAATCGTCCACGAACGACGCGCTGGGGGTGACTTCGCTTTCGTCCACGCCCAACTGCTCGCCGACAATCTGTTTGACCTTTTCAGCGCAATCTTTCTTTGCTTCATTCGCCATAAAATCGAGCCTCCTGAGAGTACAAAGCGGAATAAGTAGTGTACTGGGCTGGAGGAAGGAGTGTAAAGGAGGGGAGGAGGCAAAGCGACATGCCGTGGCGCGAAGCGGCGAAAGAAAAGGCCAGAGCATG
>DATBAX010000216.1:0-6471 GCA_036271275.1 Terriglobales bacterium | reverse complement strand
GTTAAGTGGTTGACTTTGGGCGGGATGGAAGCCTAACATCACGGCGCGAGGGTGGAGTCCCTCTCCGCTTGCTCGACCAGACCGTTTCTCATTATCACATCACCGCAAAACTTGGTGGCGGCGGGATGGGTGTGGTCTATGAAGCTGAAGATACCAAGCTGCTGCGCCGTGTTGCCCTGAAATTCCTGCCTGAAGAAATGGTCAAAGATCCGCGCGTGCTGGAGCGCTTCCGGCGCGAGGCGCGGGCGGCTTCGCAGTTAAATCATCCCAATATTTGTACGATCCACGACATTGATGACAATAACGGCCATCCTTTTATTGTGATGGAGTTGCTGGAGGGCGAGAGCCTGAAGCAACGCATCCGTGGCGCGCCCATGGAGTTGGATGAAATCCTGGATATTGCCGTTCAGGTAGCGGATGCGCTGGTGGCGTCGCACGCCAAGGGGATCATTCATCGCGATATTAAGCCGGCGAATATCTTTATAACCAAGTCGGGACAGGTGAAAGTCCTTGATTTTGGACTGGCGAAGCTGGCGCGCGAACAGGTTTCAAACAGCGACGGAAATTATGAAGATTCGCTGACCCAGATGGGAGTGATTCCGGGAACGGCCGTGTATATGTCGCCGGAGCAGGCGCGGAGCGAGGAACTGGATCCGCGCAGCGATCTGTTTTCGTTTGGGGTAGTGCTTTTCGAAATGGCGACGGGGAAGAAGCCGTTTGCGGGCACGAACGTTGTAACTACTCTCGATGCGGTCCTGCATCAGAAGCCGGCCTCTCCGGTGTCGTTGAATCCCAGCGTGCCGATGGAACTTGAAGCCATCATTGGCAAGGCGATGGAAAAGGACCGTCGAAACCGCTACTTCACCGCTGCCGAGATGAAGGCTGACCTTCAGAAATTGAAGAGGGAAACGGAATCCGGTCTGACTCGGACTTCGCATAGCGCGCCTCTGCGAGTGGTCACTAATACTTTTCAGAGGTCGTCTTATCGGCAGAATTATCTTCTGCTGGGAACGTCTGGAATTTTGATTATGGTGCTGGTCACGCTCGGGATCTGGTGGTTAAGGCACCGGACGGGCGGCGGCTTCGGCGGCGAGAAGAACACCATTGCAGTGCTCCCTCTGCAGAACATTACCAACGATCAAAACATCGATTATCTGCGGTTCGCGCTGGCGGATGAAATTTCTAACGTGCTTTCCTATACTCGCTCTCTCGATGTGCGGCCCGCCGCGAGTACTCGCAAATTTGCAACCTCGGATGTAGACCCGGCGCAAGTGGGCCATCAGTTGCACGTCGCCGTTGTGCTTACCGGTCATTATTTGCTGCAGGGCAAAAAACTTTTAGTGACGCTTGAGGCGATCGATGTAAACAGTAATCGGTTGCTCTGGCAGGGAACGACTACCAGCGATGCGCAGGACCTGATTGCCATGCAAGGACAGATCGCGAGCCAGGTCCGGCAAGGACTGCTGCCGCAATTGGGAGCGACCGCGGGGTTGATTGAGGCGAAGACCAAGCCGAAGAATCAGGATGCCTACGATTTATATTTGCGGAGTCTGGCGATTTCGCATGATCCCGAGCCGAATAAGGCCGGGGTTTCGGTGCTTGAGGAAGCAGTTGGAATTGATCCGAGCTATGCGCCGGCGTGGGAGTCTTTGGGTCTTCGTTATTACTATGACGGCTCCTACTCCAACGGTGGCGCGGCGATGTTCGAAAAATCAAATTCCGCCTACGAACGCGCCCTGGCGCTGGATCCAAATCTTGGGGGCGCGGCGGGCAACCTGATCGTCAACCATGTGGAAGCCGGAGAACTGGGCAAGGCCTACGAGCAGGCCAAAGAACTGGTTGAACGGCGTCCGCAGAACGCGTTCGCGCATTTTACGATGGGATATGTTTTCCGTTATGCCGGCATGTATGACGAAGCCAAGCGCGAATGTGACACGGCGATCGCGCTTGATCCGGGCAACTACGAATTTCGGTCCTGCGCGTGGGTGTTTCTAGGCTTGGGAGAAAATGCGCGGGCGATGGATTTTGTCCGCCTGGATGCGGGTTCGGAATGGGCAGCGTTTATGACGCCGTCGGTGCTATTGCGCGCGGGCAAGATTGAGGAGGCGCGGCAGTCGGTAAACAAGATTGGCGCGAATCCTTATTATCATCGGGACTTGCTGGAAGTTTGTATGCAGCTTCGGCCTGCGTCCGAAATGGATGCGATTGTGCAGAAGACGGAAGCTACTGTGCTGGCCGAAGGCGATCCTGCACCCCGCTACGAACAAGCGACAATTTTGGCATATTGCGGCAAGCCCGAAGCTGCGACGCGAATGATCAAGAGTGCGATTGAAAAGAATTATTGTTCGACGGCGGGGTTGCGTTCAGATCCGTTGCTGGCGAAATTGCGCGGGAGTCCGGAGTTTGGACAGTTGCTAATCGCGGCGGCGGATTGCCAGGAGAGAGCTTTGGGGAAAGCGGCGCGATGAGATCTACGGGAAAGCTTTTGACCGCAAAGAACGCAAAGGCTACGCAAAGAACGCAAAGAGAAGCGACAGCACTCTAATTTATATTTTGTAGCTCTCGGGGGATTCTAAAATTTGATCGGCCAAACTTTTTCGCACTACCGCATCGTTGAAAAACTCGGTGGTGGTGGCATGGGAGTGGTGTACAAAGCGGAAGACACTACGCTGGGCCGCTTTGTTGCACTGAAATTTCTTTCTGAAGATCTGGCGCGTGACAAGCAGGCGTTGACCCGATTTCAGCGGGAAGCGCGCGCCGCGTCCGCTCTGAACCATCCCAATATTTGCACTATTTATGAGATTGCCGAGGACCAAGGGCAGGTTTTTATTGCCATGGAATTCCTCGAGGGCATGACGCTTAAGCACCGGATTGAAAAGCGTCCAATGAAATTGAAAGACGTGCTGGAGTTTGGTATTCAGATCGCCGATGCTCTCGACGCCGCGCACGTGGCCGGCATTGTGCATCGTGATATCAAGCCTGCGAATATTTTGGTTACGCCTCGCGGCCAGGCGAAAGTGCTCGACTTCGGATTAGCGAAACTCACCAACCAGCCCGCGCCAGCCGACACTGTTGGCGGTTCCGACCAGGAAACCGTGGTGCCGCAGGAAAATCTGACCAATGCCGGCGCAGCCGTAGGGACGGTCGATTACATGTCTCCCGAGCAGGCGATGGGCGAAGAACTTGATGCACGCACCGATCTTTTTTCGTTTGGAGTGGTGCTGTATCAGATGGCGACTGGGGTCCAGCCTTTTGCAGGAAACACTTCCGCCGCGGTTTTCAATGCCATCCTGAACAAGGCGCCGATTCCGCCGATGCGGATGAATCCTGAAGTTCCGGCGGAGCTGGAACGCGTCATCAACAAGGCGCTCGAAAAAAATCGAGAAATGCGCAGCCAGAGCGCGGGAGAAATTCGCTCTGACCTGAAGCGGCTCAAGCGCGATACTGAATCTTCGACTTCGGCATTGACCGGAAGCAGTGGCGCGGTGGCGATTTCAGCTCCCATTGCGAAATCGACTGATCCTGGAAAAAGTAAATTCACTTCTGCAGTTTTCACCACGGCCGGACTTCTAGTTGGGCTGGTGGTTGGCGCATGGGCGGGCCGGACCTGGTTGCAGCCACCGCCACTGCCGCCTCCGGTTTACCGGCAGCTTACATTTCGGCGAGGCAGCGTGCGTTCCGCAAGATTTGCGCCGGATGGTCAGACGATTTTGTATAGCGCGTCGTGGCAGGGAAATCCGGTTGAAGTTTTCACTGCGCGCCCGGAGAGCTCGGAATCCCGCGCTCTGGGTATGAATCGCACGCAGCTTATGTCGGTTTCCGAATCAGGCGAAATGGCGGTGTTGCTGGGCAGTCATCCCATTGGCACCTGGGTCAGCGTAGGCACGCTGGCTCGAGCACCACTGGCCGGAGGCGCGCCGCGAGAAATTGTCGATCAGGTGCAGTGGGCGGATTGGGGTCCTGACGGAAATAATGTAGCGATTGTTCGCGACGTGGACGGGCGCAATCGTTTGGAATATCCGGCGGGAAAAGTTTTGTACGAGACCGGCGGATGGATTGGACACATGCGAGTGTCTCCCAAGGGCGATTACGTTGCATTCCTGGATCATCCAACGCAGGGGGATGACAGCGGCGCGGTTGCCGTGGTGGATCTCGCTGGCAAGAAATCCGTGTTGTCGACAGGGTGGTACAGCAATCAGGGACTGGCGTGGTCTCCAGACGGTCGTGAAATCTGGTTCACTGGAAATAAGTCGGGCATTGATCGTGCGCTGTATGCGGTGACGCTTAACGGCAAGGAGCGTCTGGTCGCCCGCATGCCTGGAACATTGATGTTGCTCGATATATGGAAAGACGGCCGCGCGCTTCTCAACCGAGCGAGTTGGCGCCGCGAGTTGACGGCAGTAATGGGTGACGGAAAAGAACGCGATCTTACCTGGCTTGATTATTCTTATCCCGCCGATATTTCCGCCGATGGCCAGACGCTACTTTTTGACGAAGAGGGTGGCGGAGGCAGTCTGGCTTACGGGAAATCCGGCGGCCTCAGCTATGCGGTTTACATCCGCAAGACGGACGGTTCTCCAGCGGTGCTGTTGGGTGAGGGCGCGGCGATTTCGTTGTCTCCCGATCAGAAGTGGGTGATGGCGCAGACCCAGGATTCACCGGCGCAACTTGTGCTTCTACCAACGAAAGCGGGAGATTCCAAACCTCTGACGCATGATTCGATCAACCATGCCTGGGGCCATTGGTTTCCGGACGGCAAGCGCGTACTTTTTTCCGGCAATGAGCCCGATCACGGAGTTCGTCTGTATGTGCAGGATGTGGAGAATGGTAAACCTAAGGCAATTACTCCTGAAGGTGTGCATGCCACCGCATTTTTCGTTTCTCCGGATGGCCAGTCGGTCGCGGGGATTGGGCCTGACCAGTTGGGATATTTGTATCCAGTGAATGGCGGCGAAGCGCGGCCGATTCATGGATTGGAAGCGGGAGAGCAGCCCGTCGCATGGGCGCAGGATGCAAAGTCGCTCTACGTTTATCGTCCGGGAGAACTTCCCGCGAAAATTTTCCGGCTGGATTTGACGACCGGGCAGAAGAGTTTCGTGAAGCAACTGATGCCCGGCGATCCGGCGGGCGTGGAAACGATTGGACCTATCCTGCTTACACCGGATGCGAAGACCTGCGTGTATGGGTACCATCGCACGTTGTCGGATCTGTATTTGGTGGATGGGTTGAGGTAGGGAGCGTCGCTCGGAGATTGGCTTTATTGGTTCAGCCCGAGGGCGCAACTGCACTCCACCGACAGAGCCGCGGAGCTCGTAGGGGTCCTTCGACTCCGTGAGTGCTTCGCTTCGCGAAACACTCACTACGCTCAGGATGACAAAGGTTTTAAGATGAAAAATAACTTCCCGTACCTTCGATGTTTCTTACTGTTCTCGATCCTCGTGCCGGGCGTTGCTCACGCACAATCCTGGACGCTCTCGTGGAACGACGAATTCAACGGCACGGCGAACAGCGCGATCGACGCTACCAAGTGGCAATACGACACCGGGATTCTGAACGTAAACGACGAAGTCGAATATTATTGCGCGCCGGGCAGTTCGACTTCTCCTTGCAGCGCCACCACGCCGAACGCTTACATCGATGGCAACGGACATCTAGTCATCCAAGCGATTGAAATTAGTTCGAGCATCGCGCCATACAGCGCGAGTTGGACTTCGGCGCGCTTGACCTCTGCCAACAATCTCGCCAGCTTCAAGTACGGACGAATCGAATCCAGCATGCAGTTGCCTGTCGGGCCCGGAATTTGGCCTGCGTTCTGGGCGCTTGGGACGGACATCACGACCGTAGGTTGGCCGACTTCCGGCGAGACTGACTTTATGGAAAACGTTCCGGCTTCTGCCGGCCTCGGGCCGGCGACTATCCGGTCAACGCTTCACGGTCCGGGATATTCCGGCGGCAACGGATTGGGTCAGAACTATAACTTTCCCAATGGCGGCCAGGTGAATACGGCGTTTCATACCTACGGCGCGATTTGGTCTCCGAACATGATTCAGTTTTATGTGGACGATCCCAGCAAAGTGTTCTTCGTCCGCACCGCCAGCGATATTCCAGAGGGGACGGCGTGGCCGTTCAACGCTAATTCTTTTCTGCTGCTGAATCTTGCAGTCGGAGGAACGGGCAGTTGGCCTGGGCCGCCGGACAGCACAACTCCGAACCCTGCCGTGATGCTTGTTGATTATGTTCGCGCGTACACACCGTCGCCAGTGGCGGGGCCGACTATGAATGGGCCGTCCATTAACGTGACGGCTGGACAGGTGGGGACGAGCGTCGTCAGCTTGAATTCTACGGCAGGCACGGGCCGGGTTTATTTGTCGTGCACGACGACCGCGCCGAAGGCGACTTGCTCGATTGCGTCTACGGATTCGCTGAATTCGCACACCGTCGATTTCAGCAATAGCGCGACTGGGACTGCCA
>DATBAX010000215.1:0-5682 GCA_036271275.1 Terriglobales bacterium | reverse complement strand
AAAGCGAAAGGAGGGAGCGCGGAAATGCAGACTACATCCTGTGGTTCGGGCGGAAGATAAGTCCAGATTTCTTCAAATGAAGACCCAAGTGGCAGCGAAACTACGCCGTGGCCGGCACGCTCCAATAGTTGCGACAGCATGGACGAAGTAATTTCATCCGCCTGGTCGCTGGCCGGCAAACAGAAAACGCGGACTGCCGAAGGTGTGGGCGCCGCACTGCTCATTGGGGCTTCGTGAAATCCCGTCGAACGCCATCGCAATTTCAATTTTTTCGATTTCGACGGGGCCTCGTCCGTTCGATAAATCGCCAATTCTGAAATGATTTCGCTCACGCTGAGAAACAGAAACGACTCTCGCGTTCCTTCGAGCGCTCCTTTGTGCCGGTCCTGCTCAGCCAGGGTGAGTGCGGGCACCAGAACTTTGTCATACAAGCTCGCCACCGAATGCGACTTCAGGTAAGTCGTGGCAATGGTTCGCGCATCCTCCTGATCGAGCGCAAGTAGCCGTTGATAAAACTGTGCTTCGAGCGACAGCGCAGTGTCATCACCCAGCAGAACATGCAGAAACGACATGCGCGGAACGTAGCGTCCCAGCACAATTAAGCAAACGGTGAGCGGCACCGCCAAAACCAATCCCGCCCATCCCCAGAGGATGGTCCAGAAAACCGTGGTGACCAGCAGCGCCAACGCGGAGATCCCGGTATGCGCGCCGTACAGCCAGGGTTCCACAATATTTGCGGTCACCAATTCAAGCAGCGCAAATAGAAGAACGACCAGCAGCGGCGGTCCCCAGCCATGGAATACGGCAAGAGCCAGCGCAAAAGGGAAAGCACTTGCCGTCAGGACCCCAACATAAGGGACAATCCGAAGCAGTCCGGCAATGACTCCCCAGAGAATCGCATTCGGAATACCGATCAAGAACAGACCGGCGCCGAAGCAAATGCCATAACAGGCGTTCACCGTAAACTGCATCACCAGATAGCGGCTGATGCGGCGAGTTGCATCATCCAATGCAAGCGTCATGGCATTTAATTGCTCGAGGCCTCCCAGACGCAGCAAACGGTTGCGCAAATCTTCCTGCTTGATCAGGATGAACACAGTGAAGATCAGGACCATGCCCGTGGTACCGAGTGGACGGAGAACCGGCCCCAGCATCGCGCGCAAGTATTCCAGGACGTTAGAAGGAACCGTAATGACCTGCACCGGCAACGGCGCCGCAGCCGGCGTAGTTGGTTTGGCCTGCGAACCCTCCGGCGGATTTGCTGGATTGTTCTCCGAATCCGAAAGCTCCTTGCCAATTTCCTTCACGCTCTCGGTCGCACGCCCGAGCCCGCTGTCCTGCGGAAAATGAAAGGCTTCGATCCGGTGATGGATATTCAAACGATACTTGGGAAGATCGTTCGCAACCTGCAATAGTTGATTGGCAACCACCCAAGCCAGGCCTCCCACCAGCGTGACCGAAATTAGCATCGCCAGCGCAACCGCTGGGACACGGCGCATGGGCAGCTTTTGAAACCACAAAACCATTGGCGCCAAGAGGAAGCTGAGCGTAAGGGCAAGAGCAAGAGGAATCAGGACGGTGCGCGCCAGATACAAAACCACAATGACAAGAACCAGCACCACTACGGGGCTCAGTGTCGGCGATTCTTGTTGAGAGCGACTCATCCAATATCCTCTGATTTACGCGGCACACGTGTGCCCACAGCGTTTCGGAAGTGGATTATAACCGTTGCCAGCCGCTGCATCCTAGGCAAGATCTCATCGCTTCCGGCGGTCCTCTACCAGGGCTTTCATTGCCAGACTTTCTGGAGTGTCCAGTTTGGCGAGCCCGTCGATTACGCCTTGCTGTTCTTTTTCTGTACGATTTTGGCTCACTTTCCACTTGCCCTCGAGCCGCCGGATTGGCAACTCCAGACCAACGATTCCTTTCAACTGCGATTGAATAAAATCTTCGGGCGCGTCGGTCACTTTCCATGGGGCAGGAAATCCCGCTTCATGAATGTTGGTCAGACTACTCACATGGGCCAATAACCAATGCGCATCTTCAATCACTTTCAATGGCGCATAGGCATGGACGACGGCGTAATTCCAGGTCGGCACCTGCTTCGCATGCTCGCCGTTTTCCGAATACCAGGTGGGAGTGACGTAATGTTGGTCGCCGGCAAAAATCGCCAGTGCATCCACCGTCGGCATAAAGTCGCGCCATTGCGTGTTGGCGCGCGAAATATGCCCCTTCAGCAAACCAAACTTAGAGCCGTCATTCTCCAACACCATGGGAATATGCGAAGCGAACAGGCCTTGAGATCCCACCGTCACCAGGGTTGCCAGCGGATGCGAAACCATCAGTGCCTGCATCACCGGAATACGATTCTCTTCGTTGTGTCTGGGAATATACATTTGCGCCCCCGCCGATATTATCTAACACACGTTTGAACTTTAGGGACAGCCGCCCGGACGTCCAGTCGGCTATAAAAACTTGTCATCCTGAGCCCAGCGGAAATTGCGCCCAGCGCACTTTCCACGGAGTCGAAGGGCTCCTGCGTTCTTTACGGTGGCTTCGCGCGCAGTTCTGCCCCAGGAAGCCGGGTGATACGCGACAAAGCGGCCCTCTCACCAGAAGCCAGTTAAGATACCTTTGTGAAACTCCGACCCTTACTCATCCTCATTCTCGCCTCTCTATCTTTATTCGCATCTCACCAACCAAAAGCTGGCGCATTCGCCACCGGAAAATATCGCAACCTCTTCGCCGAATCCAAACATACCCAAAAAGAAATTGACGCAAAAATCACCGCTGCCTTCCAGCAACTCTTCCACGGCGATCCCCAGCTCCAATCGATTTACTTTGCCGCCGGCAGAAATCCCAATGGCCCGCTCGCCTATATCACCGACTGGAACAATCACGACGTCCGCACCGAAGGCATGTCCTACGGAATGATGATCGCCGTTCAACTCAACAAGAAAGCTGAGTTCGACGCTATCTGGAACTGGGCCAAGACCTACATGTACATCGCCGACCCCAATCATCCTTCGTTTGGATACTTTTCCTGGTCATGCAAAACTGACGGCACCGCCAACGAAGAAACTCCCGCTCCCGACGGCGAAGAATATTTCGTGATGTCATTATATTTCGCCGCCAACCGCTGGGGCAGCGGCACCGGAATCTACGATTACAAATCGCAAGCCGATGAGCTCCTGACCACGATGCGTCATCGCGTCGAAAAAACGGGTCCGACCAAAAAAGGCGAGCGTACGGTCGCCGCCGAAGTCAATGAAGAATTCAAGATGATCCGCTTCGTACCGGTGATAACCCGTGGCGACTTCACCGATCCTTCTTATCATTTGCCGGCGTTCTACGAATTGTGGGCGCGCTGGGGGCCTCCGGGAGATCGCGAGTTCTGGGCGCAAGCCGCCACTGCCAGCCGCGGATTGTTCGTGAAGACCACCAATCCGAATACCGGCTTGGCTCCGGCCTACGCCAACTTCGACGGCACTCCGCGCACCAGTAAGTTTCCGCAATCTACAATCTTCGGTTACGACTCATGGCGAACGGCGAGCAACTGGTCAGTCGATTGGTCGTGGTGGCACAAAGCTCCAACCGAGCCACAGCTCAGCGACCGCATCCAAACTTTTTTCTTTTCGCAGGGAATTTCCAATTATGGCGATGAATACACTCCCGATGGCAAACAAGTGGAGGCGATTCATGCTCCGGGCCTCATGGCTACAAACGCCGTCGCCAGTCTGGCCGCCACCAATCCGCACTCAAAAGATTTCGTGAACGCGCTGTGGGACGCGCCAATCCCTTCGGGCCAACTGCGTTACTACGACGGCATGCTCTATCTATTAAGCCTGCTGCACTGTAGCGGCGAATTCAGAATCTGGACGCCGAAAGTCCCGTAATCGTAACTCTCGAGGGTGCCCCGTCCTTCCGCATCTCCGAATCTCGATGCAATCCCAAAACATCTTTCGCGGAGGGCGGGGCTTTTCATGTTATTTAAGACCCGAGGCGATCGAAAAGAATACAGGGATCCTTCGCGACGCAAAGAGCGCTTACTCAGGATGACAAGGGTTTGGGTTTTTATTTTTGAAACGCCGATCCCTGCAACAAATTCCTCAAAACCGCGACCTCCGCCGCAATTCCTGTCTTGATCGCGGGCTCCGCATCCGGCGCAAATAACGGAGAATGATTGGACGGCAAATTTCTGCCCTCCGCTTTGGCTTTTAAAAATTCCTGTGGCTCCGCGCCACCCAGTTCAAAGTAAAATCCCGGGATTCCTTGCTCGACAAAATAAGAAAAGTCTTCCGACGCTCCGATCGGCTCTTCATTCATAACATGCTCTTTTCCCAGCGCCGATTCCAGCACGCTCTTCTCCCGGGCGGCCAGCCCCGGATCGTTATATACGGAGTCCGTCTGCTCATAACGATCAACCAACGGTTCGCGAATCGCCCCGCCCGCCTCGGCTTCGGCCTTCACGATGCGACTAATAGCCGCCAGCACCTGCTTGCGGACATCGGCCTTGTAAGTACGCACCGTCAACCCAAGTTCAGCCTGATCGGGAATAATATTGTTCTTCGTTCCGGCACGAACGTAGCCGACGGTAACAACTGCCATCTCGCCAGGTTTTACCTCGCGCGAGACAATCGTCTGCAGCGCAAGAATCGTTCGGGCCGCAATCACAATCGGATCAATCGAAGTCTGCGGCGCCGAGCCGTGCCCACCTTTGCCATAAATCGTAATGCGCAACGAATCCGCGTTGGTGTCGTAGGTGCCCGACGCAATCGCGACAGTCCCTGCGGGAGCGGTGTTTACCACATGCAGCGCGACGGCGACATCCGGTTTTGGAAAGCGAGTTAGAAAACCATCCGCGAGCATCGCCTTCGCGCCCGAAATCGTTTCTTCGGCGGGCTGCCCAACGAGCACCAGAGTCCCGTGCCATGTGTCTTTGCTATGCGCCATGATCGCCGCAGTCGCAATGAGCGATGCCATGTGAACATCGTGCCCGCAGGCATGCATCACTCCAACTTCACGACCAGAGTCGTCTGTCGTGTGAACTTTACTGGCGTAAGCGAGGCCAGTCTTTTCTTCCACCGGAAGCGCATCGAGTTCAGTCCGAAGCATGATCGTCGGACCGTTTCCATTTTTCAGGATGGCCACAATCCCCGTGCCGCCGACATGTTCGGTGACTTCATATCCAAGATTCTTCAACCGTCCCGCCAGCTTCGCCGCAGTCTGGGTCTCGTGCGAAGACAGCTCCGGATTCTGATGCAGATCCAGATACAAAGCATGCGCGTCGGGATACACGCTGTCGATTTCTTTGGAAGATGCAGTCTGCGCGGCGGCAGTTAGCGCGCTAAGAAGCACGAGCAGAAGTACATTTGTGAATTTCATGGTGCACGCATGATAGCCGTGTCATTCATTCGCTGCAATCGTTCTTCGGTTTTCAGGGTTCGTGTGCTACTCTGTGGCGCTCGAAAAGGACGATCACAACATGACTCTCAGCAAACGTGCAGCGGCAGAATTCTTCGGAACATTCTGGTTGGTCTTCGGCGGATGCGGCGCCGCGGTATCTGCCGCAGCTTTCCCGGGATTAGGAATCGGATTTCTTGGCGTTGCTCTTGCCTTCGGCCTGACCGTCCTCACCATGGCCTTTGCCATCGGACACATTTCCGGCTGCCATCTGAACCC
>DATBAX010000214.1:0-4314 GCA_036271275.1 Terriglobales bacterium | reverse complement strand
GCGACGACGTTTCCTACGAAGTAAACGAACCCGATGCCTTTGCCCTCGAAGAAGCTTTGCGCCAAAAAGAAAAGCACGGAGGAGAAGTGGTGGTCATCACCTCCGGCCCGGCCCGCTCGCAACAAGTCCTGCGCGAAGCTTTAGCCAAGGGCGCAGACCGCGCCATCCATCTCGAAGACAATGCTTTTCTCACTCTGGATGCCTTCAACACCGCCAAAGCTTTCGCCGCCGCCATCAAAGACGAACAATTCGATCTGATTTTCACCGGCCTGCAATCCGACGACTACGGATACGCCCAAACCGGTGTAATACTCGCCGAACTCCTGGGATGGCCCCACGCCACCATCATCATGCACATCGAAAAGACCGACGCTGGAATCAAAGTAAAGCGCGAGTTGGAAGCGGGCTTCTTCCAGTTCGTCGACATGCCGCTACCAGCTTTGTTAACAATCCAATCCGGCATCAATAAATTGCGCTACGCCACGCTGATCGGCATCAAGCAGGCGAAAAACAAGCCCATGAAAAAGATCACGCTAGCCGACGTGCAATCGGCAATCGGTCCGAACCTGCAAAAAATCGAACGCCTTTACGTTCCACAAAAAACCAAAAACACCGAATTCATAGAAGGCTCCCCAGCAGAAATCGCCAAAAAGCTGGTAGACAAATTACGCAACGAAGTAAGGGTGATGTAGAGAAGAAAAGGAAAATGGTTTAAGCGAAGTTGGCATAACCGTGGAAGAGCGGCGCTTCAGCGCCGCGTCCGAGCGGGCCTTTGATTTAACGCGCTGAAAGCGCCGCTTTTCCGGTTGAGCTAGGAGCTAGAAGCTAGAAGCTGATTATGCCCGACACAATCTTAGTAATCGTCGAACAACGCGAAGGCAAACTAAACCGCGTCTCCTGGGAGACCATCACCGCCGGCCAAGCCCTCGCCGCCGAAACCGGATGGACGCTTGAAGCCGCCGTTGTAGGCGCCGCAACCGTGGCGACAGAAGTCGCCGCGAAAAAACTAGCCAAGGTCTACGCGCTCGAATCCCCGAAACTAGACCCCTACACCCCAGACGCCTTCACCGCTGCCCTAAAACAATTCATCACCGCAAAACAACCCAAGCTGGTGCTGATGCCGCACACCTACCAGGTCCGCGACTTCATCCCCAAACTCGCCACCACCCTGGGACGCACCGCCATCACCGATTGCATCGGCTATAAAAAAGAAGGCGACAAACTGGTTTTCAGCCGCCAAATGTTCCAAGGCAAATTCGCCGCCGATGTCAGCTTCACTTGCGACGCCCCCTGGTTCGTAACTTTCCAGAACGGGGCATTCCGTGGCGATAAAGTGGAAGCCGGCACATCCGCAGCTCAGATCGAAACGGTCAACGTAGAGATCGGCGAGGGCGTCATCCGCAACAAGCCTCAGGAAATCTTCAAAGAAACTAAGCAGGCAGTGGATCTTACTCAGGCGGAAATCATCGTCTCCGTAGGCCGCGGAATTAAAGAACAAAAGAACATCGAGATTGCGAAACAACTAGCCGATGCCCTAGGCGGAGAACTGGCAGCCTCCCGCCCCATCTGCGACTCCGGCTGGCTCCCCATGGACCGCCAAATCGGCTCCTCCGGACAAACCGTGGCGCCCAAGCTTTATCTAGCTCTAGGCATCAGCGGCGCCATCCAGCACATCGTCGGCATGAAAGGAGCAAAGACCATCATCGCCATCAACAAAGACTCCGAAGCCCCAATTTTCGAAATCGCCGATTACGCGGTCGTAGGAAATCTATTCGACATCGTCCCGCCGCTGATCGAAGAAGTGAAGAAGGCAAAGGCTGGCGGTTAACAGGTATTCATCCCGGAACTTCCCTCGCAATGCCGCCAGGAAAAAGGGAATCACATTAGTGATTGTGAGCTAACTGAGAGATCACTCAGAAGCATCTTCTGGCAGACTTTTTCTTCGAATCCAAGAATCTCCAAGCTTGTCGCGTTCGGCATACCAACCCAGAGGCAGGTCGGCCAATTCAGCAATGCTAGGGTCACGGTCGATGGGGTGGTGAAAGCACGAAATCACACCGCCGGGGTCGGACATGCTGTCACCTAACAACTGCCACGCCCCGTCTTCCTCGTCGTGTGAAACGAAGGTGACAGGCTCAGTTCCGTCATTGACCGTCTTGGAGAGATAGACTCCTGTGTGGGGAGGGTCTGGGAATTTCCAGCTAAATAAACTGCTCGTCGGATCTGCTGAGGCCCAAAAATCACCCCCGACCCTGGTCATGGGGACATCGGGCTGGATTAGCGGCTGTTCGAACGATTTGTTAAACCCTTCTTCCTCCGGGAACCGATTCTCAAGATCCGGATACACCGCTTGCAGTACGGGAAAGTCGCTGCCGTCGTAGTACCAGAGGGCCCAGCCCATTAGGTGTCGCACCCACTTTGGATCAACGGGTCGGAACTCGCAATCGACTTGCCCTACAAGGTCGTGGTGTCGGCCTTTGGTAAGGTCAACGCCGGAACGCAGTAGCTTGGCTGCTTCGTTAAGGGCCGAATGGGCAGTTTTTGGGGGTAGTCCGACAGTAATGATTTCCGGTTTGCCACTAGTATCAAGAATGCCGATCGTGTAAGACCATCCGAAACCGTGCCCCGAACGCGCGACATTCACGACTGAGCAGCCAAATTCCTCGATATGACTGATAGTGCGCTCGTCCTCGGGACCTAGCTGACTCTCTCTGAACTTCCGTGTTCGTACTGTTTCGAAGTTCTTCTTCTTGTGAGGCATCTATGGTCGTTACTCCTTGTGTCAAGAAACAGTGAAACCAATTCACTTTAACTTCCGAGCCCCGGTACACGCAATGCGGACCGCGTGTAAGCGTTGAAAACAGATTTCACTACCTTGAAAGAATGCGATTCTTCGCCAATTATCAGCGGCCGTCTTGCCCTCCGAATTTTCGATTGAATTGTAGCGAATAATTGTATTTGACCATTCATTATGACTATAGTTAAAATATTGGTCATGACCGACGTTTCTATTTCCGAGTTCAAAGCCAAGTGCCTGGGACTCATTGAACAAGTCCACAAGACGCGCCAACCGCTGCGCATCACCCGCCACGGTCGTCCCGTGGCCGAGGTGATACCGGCGGGACCTGACCGCAAGCGCAAATTCCTGGGAGACATGATCGGAACCGCTGAAATTGTTGGCGATATCGTTTCCCCTGTCATTGATCTGGACGAAATTGAGGCTTATCGCGATTGAATCTGCTGCTCGATACGCACATTTGGATTTGGAGCAAGTTGGATCCCAAGCGTATTGGAAAACGCGCTGCGGAAGAATTATCTGCGCGCAGCAATGACCTTTGGCTGTCTCCGATTAGTGTTTGGGAAGCGCTAGCGCTTATGCAAAAAGGGAAGATTCTTGTTGAGAATCCTTTGGCTTGGGTTGAGCGTGCCGCCGAGCAACTGCGTGAGGCGCCGTTGACCCAGGAAATTGTTCGCACCGGTTTCGCGTTGCCCTTGCCTCATGCCGACCCCGCGGATCGTTTTTTGGCCGCCACGGCTAAAGTACTGAAGTTGACCTTGGTGACTGCTGATAAGACCCTGCTGGGCTTGCGCGAGATCGCCAGCCTTGCCAACCGTTGAAAGAATAGTTTCGAGTTTCAAGTTTCGAGTGTGTGAGGGGGGGAAGGGGCTCGACTTGAGCCATCGTTATCAAGACCTGATTGTTTGGCAGAAGTCGAAAGCGTTTACTTCAGAGATTTATCGGGCAACTGAACCATTTCCCAGGACTGAGATTTACGGACTGACTTCGCAGCTTCGACGCGCGGCGGTTTCGGTGGCGTCAAATATTGCGGAGGGGTAGGGACGTTTAACGAAAGGCGAGTTCTGTCATTTCCTTGGTCAGGCGAGAGGTTCGCTACTCGAACTGGAAACACAGTCGGCGATCGCTCTGGACCTCCATTTTCTTGGCGAGGATGAATTCAAGAAACTCGAAGAACATTCGTCCGAGATCGGTAGGCTATTAAACGGATTGATCGAATCAATCCGAGTGCGAAAGTCTTAGGTTTAAATTGAGAAGGGCTAGAAGGGAAGGATAAGTTTTCAGCCTTCCAGCACACTCGAAACTTGAAACCCGAAACTCGAAACTGACTTATGCTAGTTTTCCGCAAACCGCTCGAAGGCATTGAACGTCCGCAGATGCCCGCCGATGTTGTCATCGTCGGCGGCGGCCCCGCAGGCATGGCCTGCGCTTTGCGCCTGGCGCAACTCATCGACGCGCACAACGCCTCCAATCCGAATTCCCAACTCAGCAAAGAAAATATTTACGTCCTGGAAAAA
>DATBAX010000213.1:0-4028 GCA_036271275.1 Terriglobales bacterium | reverse complement strand
GGCGCCCGCGACGGTTGAGAAGTTGGCGGCAACGTGATGCTCAAATCCGTTTTCGCAAATGTAGCGCAGCAGTTTTTGCATGCCGGGAATCTGGACCACGCCTGCGCCACCGAAGGTGTTTAGCGGGTCGTTGGTGAAAGTACCGTCGCCCACGTAGCCGCGCATGGTGCCGCCGCGATCGTTGGTTGAGAAGCGCGCGAAGCTCATCGCGCCCGCCTTCACTCTGCCTACAACTGTGCCATAAGTATTTTCCTTGCCGACCGTGCCCGCGATGATTTCCTGGAAGTCCATGCGGAATTCCTGGAAGAAATGTTTCGGCAAGTTACTGCAATGGAAGCAAACGGCCTTATTCGGATCGTCGCCGTAGTTGTTGTTCCAGTCGAGTAGCGCGCTAGGTGTTTCGGATGCGAGCGCCAGAGCGTACATGCTGATCGTGCCGCAAACGTCGACCTCGCACGCACTGGGAATCAGATTGTTGCTCATCATGCTCATGATGGTGCAGGGAACCACGCCAAAGAATTCTTCCAAGGCAGTCCAGCACTGCACAGCGCTGACTTTTACGTCAGTGGCTTTCATCCAATCATCGATTACATAGCCGAGTTTGGCCATCTTCATGAGCGCTGCTGCCGGAACACTACCGGTCGACACATACTTGTGAATGTCCGCGAGTTTTGCTTCAACTCCAGCGTGGGTGTCGGCTAATTTGTTAATGCGTCCCAGGACTTCCGAGAGATCGAGCGTCTCAACCGAAATTCCCTGCGATTCGAGGATCTTTTCGCTGTAGCGTACGGTATTGAAGGCCGCGGGACGTGCGCCAATACTGCCGATTCGGAGATTGCGGAAGCCGTCGACGATGCGGCAAACTGAGGCAAACCAGGAGAGATCTTTGCGAAATTCGTCGGTATCGGGGGCGACGGTGTGCAGGGTCGTGAGCGAATAGGGAATACCGTATTGCATCAGATTGTTACAGGCGGACATTTTGCCGCAAAAGCTGTCACGGCGAAAAGCAATCGTCATCTTGGCTGTTGCGTCGGGCGTGGCTTGAATCAGTACGGGCACATCGAGACGTGCCAGGCGCAAGGTGTCAGCAATCGCGCGTTCGTCGCCGAAATTTGGCAGCGACACGATCACGCCATCGATGCGATGCCGGTTTTCTTGAAATAACGCCGCGCAACGTTTGGCTTCTTCGTGAGTTTCCACCGCACCATGCTTGCTCTGATCGGTGCCGAGAACAACACAATCCATTCCCGCCAACTGGAGGGCGCGGATCATTTCTTCTCGTCCCTCTTTCGCGAGGTGATCGGGGAAAAATCCTCGATTGCCCACGATCAGGCCCATCGTCATTTTCTTGTTCGCCATGAAATTACTGTCCTTCTTGATATGAATCAGAAATTAATTTGTAAAACTAATTGCTCGCCGCCCGGCTTGGAGAAAACTTAAGGCAATAAAGAAGGCCAGCCACGAACAGAAATCCGCCCCACCAAATGGCAGCGTGCATATCGAAGAGTACGACCTTGTCGACCGGCGGATGGCTGTACTCGTAAATTCCCGCGCCACAGATCAGCGCTCCATTCACCAGCAGAGACATCCCGATAAAAAACCAAATGGAAATTTCGCCTTTAGCCATCTTCGTCACCCGCCGTCTACCAGAAGATAAGGTTCAGTGCCACAAACACAACTGTCACTACGCCCGCCCAAAAAATGGGCTTTTGATAAAACGCAAACGTCCCTTCGGAAGGAATTGGCGTCAGCCCATACACCAGGCCCGTCAACTCCGCATCCGTTTTCGGCTTCGTCACCAGACTTACCACCACTGTCACGATGACGCATATAACAAATGACCAAAGCGCTTGAAACATGTCCTGCGCCATCGGTTTGGCCTCAGGAGACAACGCTACATAGCGTAATGCCGACGGATCCGCGTGTACCCAGGCCCACATGCTGATGGAAGAAAGAGTTCCGAGAAATAACCCCCAGAAACCCGCCGGACCGGTCGCTCGCTTCCAAAGCATGCCCAGCACTACAGTCCCGAACAGAGGCGCGATGAAGAAGCTGAACAGGGCCTGCACGTAATCCATGATGCTGGCGGATTGCATCACAAGGTAGGCGGTGCCCACGCTGATGAGCACGCCTATGACAGTTGTCCACCGGCCCATGTTCACGTAGTGCGCGTCGCTGGCTTTTTTGTTGAACAGCGCTCGATAGATGTCGTAAGTCCAAACTGTGGTGAACGCGCTGACGTTGCCGGCCATGCCAGACATGAATCCTGCGATCAACGCCGTGATCCCAAGTCCGAGCAGGCCAGGACCACAGTATCGTGCGAGCATCAGAGGAAGAACGTCGTTGTAGCTGTGCATCGCCGGCCCTGTGACTTGCGATTCCGGAACCAGTTTCATGTCAAGCAAACCAAGTCCCAACAATCCCGGCAGGATCACGATGATGGGAACGAACATCTTGAATCCGGCTCCGATGATCGGCGCGAGTTGCGCGCTACGCATATCTTTCGCGGCAAGAATGCGTTGCACGACCAGAAAGTCGGTGGTCCAGTAGCCCATGGAAATGATCGCGCCGAGTCCGAAGACAATGCCAACCCAATTGATCCCCATCGGGTTAGTACTGAACGAGCCGAGTCCCGACCATAGATGAACGTACTCGGCGGAAGCTCGTTGCGTGATGAGCACTTTCAAGTTTGCCCAACCGCCGGCTTCGTATAAGCCAAGGATCGGAATCAGCAGCGCACCAGCCCAGATCAAGAAAAATTGCAGAACTTCATTGAAGATGGCCGAACGCAATCCCCCGAGCGCGACGTAAATGGCGACTGTGATCGAAGAAATCCAAATGCTGAATGACAGCGGCCATCCCAACACGATTTGCATGACTTTGGCCATGGCAAACATGTTGACGCCGCTCATCAGCACCGTCATAAAAGCAAATGAAACGGCGGAAAGGATGCGGCTCGATTCACCGAAACGCAGCTTGAGATATCCAGGTACGGAATGGGTTTTCGAAATGTAATAAAATGGCATCATCACCAGCGCGAGAAAAAGCATCGCCGGTATGGCGCCGATCCAATACCAATGTGTCGCGAGAATTCCGTACTGATACGCCGAACCCGCCCAGCCCATTAGTTCGAGTGCGCCGAGATTGGCGGAGAGAAAGCTTAATCCGGCGACCCACGCGGTCATTTCACGGCCGGCCATGAAGAAGTCTTCGCCGGTGTTGGCGCGTCCCCGCAGATAGAAGCCGATCGCTAACACCAGGGCGAAATAGAAAGCGATGATGACGATGTCCACGGGCGCAAGGTGGACCAGCCGGGAGGTACCCATCAAGAAGGCAGCAGGAATCATTTGCTCTGGACCTGTCCGTAGTAGGCGTTTTTGCCGTGCTTGCGAAGATAGTGTTTATCGTGGAGTTCGCGGGAAATCGGTGTCGCGTCGCCCGCAATTCCGACGGTGTAGTATGCCATACGCGCAATCGATTCGAGGATCACCGCATTGTGAGATGCGTCGGAGGCGCTTTTGCCCCAGCAAAATGGGGCGTGTCCGGCCACCAAAACGGCTTGGATTTCGTCAGTTTTCAGCGTGTTAAATAAACGCGAAATCGCCAGGCCGGTGTTTTTCTCATAATCCCCGGAAATTTCTTCAGGTGTAAGGTCGGGCGTCACGGGGATCGGCCCATGAAAATAATCCGCATGAGTGGTGCCGAAGCAGGGAATCGGACGCCGCGCCTGGGCCCACGCCGTCGCGAACTCCGAATGAGTGTGGGCGACGCCCCCCGCGTTCGGAAATCGTTTATACAGTTCCACATGCGTGGCCAGATCGGAAGACGGCCGGAGCGTGCCTTCGATTACGCGGCCATCAAGATCGGCCATCACAATGTCCGCGGCCTTCATGGTTTCGTAAGGGACGCCGCTGGGTTTAATGGCGATCACGCCGTCTTTGCGCGAGATTCCGCTTACGTTTCCGAACGTATAAAGGACAAGGCCACGGCGCACTAACTCAAGATTCGCGTCCAGAACTTCTTCACGT
>DATBAX010000212.1:0-4932 GCA_036271275.1 Terriglobales bacterium | reverse complement strand
CTCAGTGCTCTCGAAAATCGGCGTGCGGATTTCGTGAAAGTTATAAGCGCGAAAAACTTCACGTACTTTCTCTTCGACGAAATTCCACAACGCCGTTTCCGGCGGAAGTAGATCGCGAGTGCCTCGGACGGTTTTAATCATAAGATCGGTCGTTGGTCGCAGGTCTTTGGTCGTTGGCAAAGCCCTTGGCACAATCTTTTGGGGCTAAATGCTAAGTGCTAATTGCTGAGTGCTATCTTCTTTCCACCAAGTACGATTCCTTATATCCCAAATAGTTATTTGCGTACCGCATGATGCTTGCTTGATCTTTCTCATCGAGCTTGCGGCGAAATTTGCCGGGAGAACCCATCCACAGCGATCCCGGCTCGATGATTGTCTTTTCCGGAATCAATGTTCCTGCGGCGATGATCGAACCTGCGCCGATTTTTGCGCCGTTCAGGATGATCGATCCCATACCAATCAGGCAGCGGTCTTCGATCACGCATCCATGCAGCGTTACGGTGTGTCCGACGGTGACATATTCGCCAAGGTATACGCCGTATTCTTCCTTCATTCCGTGCAGCACGCTGCAATCCTGGATATTCGAGTACGCGCCAATTCTAATCGAGTGCACATCGCCGCGGACTACGGCATTCATCCAAACACTTGCGTGTTCGCCGAGGACGACGTCGCCGATGATCTGGGCGGATTCGTCCACGTAACACGAGGCCGGGATGGTTGGAGTGATGCCTTTGTAAGAGCGGATCATTATTTAAGAAGAACTTGAACATACCACGGGTGAAACAAAATCCAAAAGCATGAAACCACCAAGGGCACGAAGTCACGCAAAGGAAAACCAACGTGGGATTTCCTTTGTGTGACTTCGTGTCCTTTGTGGTTTAAAAGGGTTGGTTTGCAGAAGCGAGGGTCGAGCCTGCGTTGTCGTCCAGAAAAAATCCCCGCTCAAGCGAAGCTTGAACGGGGCACCTTGTAAAAGTCGGTATTCGCTAATTCTCCGTCGCTTCCGGCATTGCAGGAGGCTTGGCGGGCTTCGCCGGCTTGGCGACATGCGCGGGCGGAGCTTCTGGTTCCGGCGGCGGCGCGCTTGAACCTTTACGAATCTCAATGCCGCCGTGTTCGTTGGTCAGAACCAGCTTGGGGCCGCCGCTGCCGATCGTGCCGGTAGCCGTCCCCTGTTCATCGGAGTTGGATGTCTTCAACTCGTTGAAATCGGTTTGCACGTCGCCATCACGAGTGCGGGCGTCTACCTGGAAATTGGCTTTGTCCGGCAGATAAACCTGAATGTCCGCCGAACGATTTTCCACTTGCATGCTGCCCATCTTGCTCATGCGAATTTCGACCGCGCCATTTTCGTTCTTCAGTCGCACGTCGCCGTTAATACCCGTTAGGCGAATGTCTTTGTCGCGGGTCGAAATATGCAGAGGCCCAATCAAATCGCTGGCCCGGAGGTCGTCCGAATCGAGATCGAGATCGCCATCCAGCTTGGTGAATTCCATGTCGGTGCGTGAAGACTTGAACGTCACCGGCTTGGCGATTTTTGCGAGCTTCACATTCTCCTGGAACTCGCCATTCAGATTTACCGAACCTTTGATGTCCTCAAGAGAAACGTCTTTGGCTTTGCCCTGAATGGAAACATCGGAGCTGACTTGCGAAATGCGAGCAGAGCTATCGTTCAGATCAAGAGTGACTTTGCCAACGATATCGGTCACTGAGACATCGCCGCTACGGCTGGTGATGTCGGTGTCGCCCTCGCGTCCCATGATGTTTACGTCGCCACGCCGGGCGGTCACAACTACGAACGCCTTGCGAGGAATCGAGATGTCCAGATCGGTGGTGACTCGATGCTCGCCCGCGCCCTGAGTATTGGCGTTAACCGAAACCACATTGCCGCTCACGTTGATTTGTGGCTTGGTGCCGCCGTTATATTTGTCGGCGTCGGACTGCGATTCGGTTTGAATTCGTTTGTGAACCAGAATGTGGATCTGGTTGTCGTCCGAAGTGTTCACGTTGACCGCACCACGATCGCTGACCACGTGCAGGCTGGCTCCCGCCGGAAAAACCTGCTGCAACTGGTCGTCGAAGCTATAGTTGTGGCCACCGAAGAGATTGAAATCGTCGCCGTCGCCCAAATTGATGTGATCGCCAAGACTGTCCCAGTCGACACGGTCGAGTTGGGTGGCGATCAGTCCGAGGCAGATCAATAGAATGAGTAGAAAAATTCCGCCGGCCCCGATTCCTGAGGTGCGCACGCCCGTCCGTTGGGCCTGCTGGTATTCGACCAGTTTGATGACTCCCCACAAAATGAGTAGCGCCGGCCAGTAGTGGGCGAACCAGTGATGAAGGTTCTCCAGATGCACCAGGCCCATCGTCCTCAGCAGGAACACAACTCCGATGACGATGAGAATGATGGGACCGGCGAACGACCGGTGCCGGGGCGGAAGCGGCGGTGGCGGTGGCATCGAAACCTGGCTAGCCATTGTGGACCTCACTCGAAGGTGGCGAAACTTGTCCGGCAGACGAATCGTTGTAAGTTCCCGGCGCAGGCGGTACTGGCGGCATGGTTGGCGGCGGAGTTTTATCTTCCAGCAACTTGACCAATCCGATGGCAAGCAGAAGCACCGGCCAGGTCCGGCCAAAACCAGGGCCATCCATGCTCTCAATCAGGAACAGGGTTCCAAGCGTGACCAGAACCACCGGGCCCATCAGATTGCCTTTTCGGTAAGCGGAGCCGTCGCGGCGGTAACGGGAGCCGACCAGTCCCTGACGCTTGGCGAATAACCAGGCGCCCAGACCGATCAGAATTAAAGGCCATAATTTGTCGACGCCAAAGTCACCCAGCCATCCCGCGGTCTCCAGCAGAAACAAAACGCCGAGAGCAATCAGGACTACAGCGCCAGTCGGAACCCTTGCCGGTTCAGGGGGCAGAGCGACTCCCGGAGTTCCGACCGGATAGGTTGGTTCTCCCGTGCCAAATATTTGGTTGACCTGCAAAGGATCGGGAATTGGAAGTCCTGCCTGAATCGCGTGTGCGGTGCGTATTGCATCGATCATTTGATAGATGCAAAAGAAACCAAGCGCCAGACCGAATACCAATCCGCTCACATGGATCGTTCCCAGAATCAGAAACACGAAGATCCCCATGTACGCGAAGCCTTTGACATATTGCCCGCAATACACCGTTCCTACGCCAGGAAATATGGAAAGAATGCCGGCCAGCGCGGCGTTTGGACCGGAGCCAGAAGCAACATACACGGGCCCCGGATTCATTCCCGGTTGGGCAGCCGCCGCTTGCGGTGGTTGCACTCCGTGCAAACGCTCGGCCAGGCAAGTCTCGCAATAAATCACACCCTGGACATCGCGAGTGCAGTTCGCACACAACGGCTTACCGCAGGTGCGGCAGAATGCAACGTTCGAAACCGCGGGATGATTAGCGCAGTTCATGACAACCTCCTGTCAGCGTTCAATGTCACTACAGGTTGGTTATTCGGAGCCCATGCTAGTACCGGCTGATTTTCGCCCTGGCTGTAGTTGCGTTCCTGCTTCTGTTCTGGTTCCTGCTTGCTGTTGTCCTTACGTTGCTTGTCTTTCTTTGCCGGGGAGGTTTCTGCTGGCGTGGTCGCCCGCTTGAATTCACGTACGCGAGACTCAATTTCGTACACGAAGCGAATGTTCTCGTAATACTTGACCACCTTGCCTGAGGTCTCGTAGTAGTTGCGCTTGATCGCAGTCGGTCGCAGGTCGACGTGGCGAATGTCGCTCAACTTCACTCCCGCCAGACTCAGCGAAATCGAGAGCGAGAAGAAGGCCATGCCGAAGGACATCGCGAATCGCGGCTGCCGGGCCATGGCGACGATGGGGCTCATCATCACGTCGCCCCAATTGCGGATGCGTCCAAGCCAGGACGATTGCGGCCGGGACTTTGATCGCAACCGGAAAGTATCGATGCCGGTAGTCGCGACCAGAATGTTTTCGATCAGGCTATCTGGCGGCTCGATTTCCTCGAGCGACTTCAGCCAGTTTTTGCCGGCATCGACGTCGGCCATGAGCGGTCCGCAGACCGTGCACACTTTAGCGTGCGCCTGAAAACCCTCCAGCTTCGACCCGGACAATTTCTCGTCCAGAGCGTCGCTGAGAAGAGCGTCAAACTCGGCGCACTGCAAACCGTTTTTGGTTTTGTCTTCCATTACATTACCTGCCTATATGTACGTTGTAGCAGGCGCGCAAGTTCCGCTCGCCCGCGGTTTATTCTGGACTTCACGGTCCCCTCGGGAACCTTCAAAACTGCTGCAATCTCTTTGTAATCCATATCTTGCAGGTCCCTGAGGATGACTGCCTCCCTAAGCTCGGGAGATAACTTTTGTAACGCCGAATGCACCATTTCCCGTGTTTCGCGCCCCTGAACGCTGGCGTCGGGCGGCGCAGCCTTGTCCGGGATCTGTTCGCTCAAGGGCATAGCGTCTTCGTGTTCGGATGGCGCGGTGTCCATTGAGTCCGTCATGCGGTCCTGTTTGGTCTTACGGAAATGGTCGACCAGCAGATTCCGCGTGATGGTCGTCACCCAGGTCATCAGCGCGCCTTTATCCAAATCGTAAGTTTTGAGCGTCTTGTACATTTTGATAAATACTTCCTGCGTCAGGTCCTGGGCATCGTCGGACGACCCGGCGAAGCGATAGCAAATGTTGTAAATCCGCCGATGATAGCGCTGGACGATCTCCTCCCATGCCCCAGCATCGCCTGCAACACAGCGACGGACGAGCATGGCAGCAACCTGAGCGTCTTCCAACGCGCACTCCCCGGAACTACAAATTGACCGGCTAGAAATCTTTTGCTGTGAAGAGAGACCAACTCCTCGCCGTCACACATTGATACGCTTCCACGGCCGCAAAAGTTCTGTAATGGTATGAAAGTAGGGATTGTAACAGCGGGGTGGGG
>DATBAX010000211.1:0-1782 GCA_036271275.1 Terriglobales bacterium | reverse complement strand
TCTTTGGCGTTGGTGATCCACAGCTTCCGGCCATTCAGAACATAGTCGGCGCCTTTCAACGTGGCTTTCGTTTGCAACGCAAAAGCGTCGGATCCCGATCCAGCTTCGCTCAAGGCGTAGGCGCCGCAGGTGTCCTTGGCCATGCGGGGCAAATAGCGCTTTTTCTGTTCATCGGAAGCCCAGCGCACCAAAGCGTTGATGACCAGCGTGTTTTGGACGTCTACGATTACGCCTGCCGAAGCATCCACGCGCGACATTTCCTCGACGGCAAGAATCGCCTCGAAGAATTTTCCGCCACCACCGCCGTACTGCTCCGGGATTTCAACGCCCATCAATCCGAGTTCGAAAAACTGGCGAATCAGGTCTTTGTCGAAAACTCCTTTTTCGTCCATTTCCTTTACCAATGGACGAAGTTTCTCATCGGCAAATTGACGGATGTTGTCGCGAAAAAGAATTTCGTCATCAGTGAATGCGGTCAGCGGATTGGTCGATGGAGCGTCGGTCATAAAGCACCTTCAGCAGGGAAATGCGAACCTTGAAGTTTAGCACCGGCGTGAAGGATTGCACGCCCTCGCAGGTCGTCGTGGAAGATGTTGCGCTTTGGGCGCGTAAGCCCGCTTCGAGTTGACCCAGCGCTGCCGCGGTGGGCTAAGCTGGACCGCTCCTCCGGAGCTGATTTTGGCTTTTTAGCGGGAAAAGAAAACTATCCTTGCTTGCCGCCCTGCACCAGTTTCAACCCATCCGTTTGCAGGATGCGTTGAATCTGATTGCGGGCGTGTACGGCCCAGGGTCCGGTCGTGTCCAACTTCACGTACGCACGCCAGTGGCGGAGAGCTTTGCGGGGCTCTCTGATTTTTTCGTAAGCCAGTGCCAGGTTGTAGTGGGCATCGGCATACGTCGGCGCGAGTTGCAACGCTGCATGATAGGTCTGAATCGCTTCGGCGACGCGTCCGGTTTCGTCCAGCACATTGCCGAGATCGAAGTGGGCCAGCGCATAACGCGGATCGATTTCTATCGCGCGGCGGTAATGTTCTTCCGCGCCACCGTAATCCTGGCGATTGTAATAGAGCGTGCCCAGATTGATGTGTGCGGCCGCATGATCGGGATCCAACTCCAGCACGCGTTCATAGGTGGCAATCGCCTGGATCTGACTGCCCGGATCTTCTTCCTGGGAAATACCGCGGGCAAAGAGTTCGCTGACGTCGTCTGGCTCCGGTTCGGGCCTGGGAAGCGAGATGGGCGTGCTGCTGACGACCTTTTCTCCCGGATGGAAATCGAACATGAACTGACCGGCAATCGGCTCGACTACGCGGCCTTCATGACGGAAAGCGACGCGGCGTCCGGTTGTGAAAGAGCTGGTTTCGAGTAAGGGATTCGCCATTCCGGCTACCTGCTTTTGCATGGCCTCAAGAGATTGCCGGATGACCGCAGGACGCACTTTGCGGGCGCACAAGTCGCGGACCTTTTTAATTTGCAGGAGATCAAAAAACGAATAAGTCTCCGCGACGGCGACAAGTTCAGCCTTTTCCCAGGCTGCCAATTGACGCGCCGTGAGCCGAAGAATCCGAAGTAAATCTATGCGACTGTAGCGATACACGATTACCCACTATCTTACCAAGATTATCGGGAAGTGGGTTTGCGGTTGGCAATAGGAAAGTAGTGCCAGAGTCTTCCCCGGCAACGTGCAGCGATTGTGGTGCAGAAGTCAGCGATCGGGCAGCGCGATCGAAGTCCGCCATTATTCGGAGGAAGACAAAGTTCTCTATAATGCGGCATCGTCCT
>DATBAX010000210.1:0-3228 GCA_036271275.1 Terriglobales bacterium | reverse complement strand
TCCTATGGGTGAAGAATTCGACTACGCCAGGGAATTCAAGAGTCTTGATCTGAATGCCGTGGTCAAAGACCTTCACGCGCTCATGACCGACTCGCAGGATTGGTGGCCGGCCGACTTCGGACACTACGGAGGTCTGTTCATTCGCATGGCGTGGCATAGTGCAGGCACCTACCGCATCGGCGATGGCCGCGGTGGCGCTGGAGCTGGGCAGCAGCGTTTTGCGCCACTCAATAGCTGGCCCGACAATGTGAATCTCGATAAGGCTCGCCGACTTTTGTGGCCGATCAAGCAAAAGTATGGCCGGAAAATTTCCTGGGCCGACCTGATGATCCTCGCAGGCAACGTTGCACTCGAGTCGATGGGCTTCAAGACTTTCGGTTTCGCCGGCGGACGCGCGGATGTGTGGGAGCCCGAAGAAGTGAATTGGGGGCCGGAAGGAACGTGGCTTGCGGATGAGCGCTACAGCGGCGATCGCGATCTTCAGAGCCCTCTTGGCGCAGTTCAGATGGGCTTGATTTACGTAAACCCGGAAGGCCCGAACGGAAAGCCGGATCCGATTGCCGCAGGCCGGGACATTCGCGAAACGTTTAAGCGTATGGCCATGAATGACGAAGAGACGGTGGCGCTGATTGCCGGCGGACATTCATTCGGCAAAACCCACGGCGCAGGCATTCCCGCGGACTACGTGGGAAACGAGCCCGAGGGCGCCGCCATTGAAGACCAGGGTTTTGGATGGAAGAACAAACTTGGCAAAGGTTTTGGCGCTGACACCATCGGCAGCGGCCTCGAAGTTACCTGGACTACGACGCCTACCAAGTGGAGTAACAACTTCTTCGAGAATCTTTTCAACTACGAATGGGAATTAACGAAGAGTCCTGCCGGTGCGAATCAGTGGACACCGAAAAACGGTGCGGGCAAAGGCTCGGTTCCCGATGCGCATGATCCGTCGAAGAAGCACGCGCCATCCATGCTGACTACAGATCTCGCGTTGCGCTTCGACCCAGCATACGAAAAAGTTTCGCGGCGCTTCTTCGAACATCCAGATCAGTTCGCGGATGCATTCGCGCGGGCTTGGTACAAGTTGACGCACCGCGATATGGGTCCAGTCGCGCGTTATCTCGGTCCACTCGTTCCGAAAGAAACTCTGCCGTGGCAGGATCCAATTCCTGCCGTGAACCATCCTTTGATCAGCGAGCAGGATGCTGCTGCGCTGAAGGCGAAAATTCTCGCGTCCGGACTAACGGTTTCTCAGTTGGTCTCAACTGCTTGGGCCTCGGCTTCAACCTTCCGCGGTTCTGATAAACGCGGCGGAGTGAACGGCGCTCGCGTTCGTCTCTCGCCGCAAAAGTTTTGGGAGGTAAACCAGCCCTCTGAACTAACAAAAGTATTGGACAAACTCGAAGCTATTCAAAACGATTTCAATTCTTCGGCGCCCGACAACAAAAAAGTCTCGATCGCCGACCTGATCGTTCTCGGTGGCGATGCGGCCATCGAGAAGGCTGCAAAAGACGCTGGCACCGACGTGAAGATTCCCTTCAAGGCGGGGCGCATGGACGCGTCTCAGGAACAAACTGACGTCGAATCCTTCGAGCCGCTCGAACCAAGAGCAGACGGGTTCCGCAATTATTCACGTGGCAAACAGCGTCTATCGGTTGAAGAACAACTGGTCGATAAGGCACAGTTACTCAAACTGACGGCGCCAGAGCTGACGGTCCTCGTCGGTGGCCTGCGTGTGCTGGGAGCCAACACCGGCAGCACTAAACATGGCGTCTTCACAAACAAGCCTGGCACGTTGACCAACGACTTCTTCGTCAACTTGCTGGATATGAACACGCAATGGCAGCCCAACGGATCGGAAGGCGTGTACGAAGGACGCGACCGCAAGACCAACCAAGTTAAGTGGACAGGCACCCGCGTCGACCTGATCTTCGGTTCGCACTCGCAACTGCGCGCGCTAGCGGAGGTCTATGCAAGCTCTGACGCGAAAGAGAAGTTCGCGAAAGACTTCGCGGCGGCGTGGAGCAAGGTTATGAATCAGGACCGGTTCGAGGCGGCGTAAAACTTGGTAAACGCTGAGACAGACAGGAGGCCACAGCCTTACCAAAGGCTGTGGCCAAGATTTTGTAAGTCAGGAATTTTGCGCGCAGGGAAGGGTAGGAGCGTCTGAAATGCCCTTCGCGAGAAGGTAGTGGGTTCTATCTAATTAAATCTGAAGTGTTTAAATTGGTGCGGAAGGGGGGATTTGAACCCCCACGCCTTTCGGCGCCACCCCCTCAAGATGGTGTGTCTGCCAGTTCCACCACTTCCGCACGAAGGCGCAAAGACTACGTAGAGGCAGGCTGAATTATAGCAAAACCGGTGTCATCCTGAGTCGGAGGACCTTCGCGCCCTCTCGATTGTTTCGGAGCATAGCTACCGGCTGCGATCGACAAACGCTTCTGCCCTATCTGCACTCAGGACAACAGATCAAAAAAATGTTATTCGAATAACGCGACCAATTTAGATTTTGAGTATCTAAGTATTATTCGCACGCCGCACAAGTCTGCAATAATCTCATTTCACCCGACTGGGACCGATCATGGCGAAACCAATCTTACTGAGTGTGGATGACGATTCCGACGTTCTTCGATCCATCGAGCGTGACTTACGCTCGCAGTACGGCGCCGAATACCGCGTCATAGGCAGCGATTCTCCCGAGAGCGCACTCACCCTCCTAAAGCAGTTGCAGGTCCGCAATGATAGTGTGGCCCTGTTGTTGGCGGACCAGCGCATGCCTCACATGGACGGCGTGGAATTTCTGAAAGAGGCCACCGATCTTTTCCCCAAGGCGAAGCGCGCATTGCTGACTGCCTATGCTGATACCAACGCGGCGATCAGCGCCATAAATTTAGTGAGCATCGATTATTTTTTCCTGAAGCCGTGGGACCCTCCGGCCGAGCATTTGTATCCACAGTTGGACGATCTGCTCGATGACTGGCAGGCAACTTACAAACCGGCTTTCGAAGGCATTCGCGTCCTGGGCACTCGTTGGGCGCCCAAGTCCTATGAGCTGCGGGATTTTCTCGCTCGCAATCGCGTCCCTTATCAATGGATCGATGTCGAGCAGTCCGCCGGCGACCCGGAAACCAAGCGGCTCATCGAGTCGTTAGGAGCGGACGCTGCCAGCCTGCCCATCGTGCTCTTTCAGGACGGATCAAAGCTTCTCGAAGGCGCGCCTGCCGATGTCGC
>DATBAX010000209.1:0-6206 GCA_036271275.1 Terriglobales bacterium | reverse complement strand
GCGCCGGAGACCACATAATTCAACGGCGCGGTCGCCGCCTCATTTACGGACGACTCGCCAACAATCACCATCTCCTGGGTTCCACGCATTCCGTCCATTACGTTCATGATCGAGAGCGGGAGCGTGGGCATGACTTTGTCGGCAACGATGGCTCCAGGATTTCCTTCCAGCAGCGAAACATAAACCCGATTGCTCACATGCAGTTTATTTAAAGACGCAATGGTCGAAGCCAGATCGAGGCGGTTGCTGAACATCGGTGGGCCTCGCCGGATGCGATCGAGCGTTTCTCCGTCGCTGACCAAAATGTGCAACGAACCCTGCGACGCAGAGGCTGGGATGTGAATCGGTATTTGCTGGATAATGCGTTCGCCACGATAGGGACGCAGCACGGCTTCGATCGTAATGTCATCGCCGGGCCGTGCTTCCGTGACATCGGTGCGAGCGTTTTCCAGGCGCGCCCATCGGCGTTCGGTGGAAATTTCGAAATCGAGCTGCACACCGTGAACGGCAGGAACGCTGTAAGCATTGTCGTAGATGCGGCCGAAACGGTCTCCGATGGAAAGCGCTGCCAGCGCGGCGGCGGGCTGTCCACCATCGGACGCCGAGAACATGTTCTGCAAAGTCACGTCGGGAAAGCCGTTCACGCTGATGGTCCCGTTCATCCGATAAGTAATGTCTTCCCCATATTCATTCACATCATGCAGCGCATTGAAAACGGTCGCCATCATGGCCACCGGACTGAGGCGCGCATTGTTGAGCACTTCGTAATGGAATTGCTTGTTGGTGGGGCCGCCATGAATGGTCAGAGTCACGGGAATCATGTCTGGCTTCTTGCCAAACTCGCCCATGATTCCGGTATGGCGGTCTTGCACGAATGCACCGACGGCCTCGGTCGCATTAATGATCTTGAAAGCATTCAGCGGCGAGGGAAGCGTGGCCAGAACTTCTGCTTTGGTCATCGGCAAATCCACCATGCCGAACTGCAACAAAGGATGGCCGCAGGCGAGCAGATGGTGCGCGTCCATGTAGGTCACTGTGCAAGTGGCAGCGATATCCATATCGCCGCGGACCAGAATCGCGCTGACTGCCGAGCCAGGCTCCATGGGTTCGGGCTGTTTGTCATCACTGACGGAACCCGCGCCCATGACTGGAACAATTCCGGCGGACGCAAATTGAGGAGCAAATCGCTGAACAGCTTCTTCGGAGAATCCGCTGAAGACCAGTGGCGCTTCGATTGGTTTCAAATAATTGGCAAAATCCTGAACCGGCAGATTCGAAACACTCGCGCTAGAAGTCTTGCTGGGCGTGCTTGCCGTAGCTTTAGCTTCGACCGGCGCGGGCGCCGGACTCTGATCCAGAGCATTGATCTCCAGCATCTCGGCGATTGGAGTCACTCCGGCAATTGGCTCCTTGGAGAATTCGCCAATCCGAAAAGACAGGGCGCCGGCCAGCTTGCCATCGAAATAAACCGGACTGCCACTCATCCCCGCCACTACGCCTGTGTATTCCGCCTTCGCGCCGCCCAAGCGGACCAGAATGAGGTCGCCTTTAGGCCCGTTTGCGTTCTTCATGACGCCGAGCACCTCTACGTCCATGGATTCAGGCTTGGTGCCCTGAAATACGGTGTAGGCGACGCCACGCATACCGGCATGGATCTGGCTCACAGCAATGGTTTCGAATGGTTTAGATATTGGGGCCGTTTGGGCGAAAAGGACTGGTTGCAGTGCCCAGAAGCAAACAAAAACACCCGCGAGAACCGCTCGTCTCATGGTTTTCCCCGGAGGACGGTTGCGTCCACCAAAAACACCTTACCCTTCGCGTTTTGTATCTGGTTTGCCGGGTGGAGGGAACGATCTTAGGCCGTGCAAAACATCCCTATCGCGAAGTCTTGCGTCTATACTAGCAGGGTTTCCCGAGGGATTCTATGTTTGCTGCTGTCCGAACCACCCAGGCTTTTGGTCTTGTCCGAAAGAATGTCGGCCGTATCTCATTGCTGCTTTTCATCTTATGCACATCCATGGTGCTCTTAGCTCAGGACCAACCGGCGCCTGCGCCAAGTGGCCAGCAGCCTGAACCGCCGCCTGCTTCCGGTGGCCCTCAGACCGACGTGGGCCCTTATGCCATTCCGAAGAAAAAGGACGAACCACCACCGCCGCCGCGGCCGGAAACCCCTAAGAAAATTGAGGGGATGCCGGATTATTCCATCCGCGTGGATGTCCCGTTGGTCAATTTGGATGTCATGGTCACCACCAAAGATGGACAAACGATTCCGCACTTGACCAAAGAAAACTTCCGCATTTCGGAAGATGGCGTGCCGCAGACCATCAATAATTTTGGCACTTCCGATGCTCCCATCACGGCCGCGCTGCTCGTGGAATTTGCATCGACCAATTATCACTTCATGGTCGACGCGCTCAATGCCTCCTATGCATTCGCCAATACCTTGAAAAAAGACGATTGGGTCGCGGTGATTTCCTACGACATGAAGCCGCAGATTCTCGCGGACTTTACCCAGAACAAGAAGGAAGTTTACGGCGCATTGAATCAGTTGCGTATTCCTGGCTTCGCCGAGACGAATCTATTCGACGCGCTCTACGACACGCTGGATCGTGTCGATCGTATCGAGGGTCACAAGTACATCATTCTGATCAGCACTGGTGTTGATACTTTCAGCCGGATTAATCTTGACCAGATCTTCAAGAAAATTAAAGCCACCAAGGATGTGACCATTTTTCCAGTCAGCGTGGGTTGGATCGCGCGCGCGATGGCAGAAGCACGAGGACGTGCGCCGTCGCATGGCATGGGTATTCCCGTTGGCCAAATGGACTATCTGCAGGCTGACAACGAAATGCAAAACTTCGCCAAGCTGACAGGCGGCAAGTTTTATCAACCGCGCTTCGTCGGCGACATGGTCGACACTTTTAAGGAGATCGGCACCGACATTCGCGACCAATACAACATTTCCTACCATCCAACGAATGCCAAGCAGGACGGCACTTATCGCAAACTGAAAGTTGAAGTAGTCGCGCCGGATGGCGGCCCGCTGAAAATGCGTGACCAGAAAGGCAAAGACGTTAAATACATCATCATTGCCAGAGAGGGCTATACGGCGAAACACACGGTGGAGTAGAGACGTAGCTTGCTGCGTCTTTGCAGGGCTAATGGACGAGATGTTCCAGTAGAAAGAAAAGCGCGACTCCCAGAAATACGACTAACGCCACCTTGGCGCCGGGCTCCCGGTTAACTTCCGGGATGAGATCAGAAGCGGCGACGTAGATCGTTACTCCCGCCGAGAGCGGCAGTCCGAAACTCACTTCTTTGTGCAGCACCGCCATGGTCAGCACTCCAGCAAACGTAGCTGCACCCAATAGCACGGACGCTCCCCACGCAATTCTCCGGCTCTGACCGCCCGCCAGCATGACGGATGCGATGGTGAATCCTTCGGGAATTTTGTGCAGGAAAATGGCGATGAAAATAATCCATCCCAGGCTGTTCGATACCAAAAATCCGGACGCGATCGCGATCCCATCAAAAAAGGTATGGATGACCAGTCCAATTAAAACTGAATATCCTCGATGGCCATGACCGAAATGTTCCTTGTGCGTTTCTTCGCCGAAGTGGAAGTGCGGAGTGACCGTATGCTCGAAGAAGTGGATGATCAAGTATCCGAAGAGAACTAAAAACGCCGCATCTTTACCGCGCAATTGCAGGCTGGCAGGAAAAACTTCCACCAGGGCGGTCGCCAGCATGAAGCCCGCGCCCAATGCCACAAAATATTTCAGATAAGCATGCTCCCAATGCCTTTGCACGATGATCGCGCCGCCCAATACATTTGCGGCAGCGGCGGTGAGGCCTAGCAACAGGCTAAGAGCAATGGGATGCATGGGAGTCGAGAGGATAATAACAGTTTACGATTTTTGCTCTGCCATGCCTGCGCTTGCTACTGGCAGGCGCTCGAACCCATACACATGGTTTGTTCCAGTCGGATTATCCTGACTGGCTTCCCGCCGGCATGAACTTGAATCCTGACCCGATAAGTTGCATGGGATTGATCGTGAGTTTGTTTGAGGGTGCCGGGAATCCTGATATGAATGATCCCATTCTTCTCGTCGACGATCACCGCATCGCCCGAGGGCACGAAGCTAGAAGTAAATGTGGGTGCGCCTTTCTCATCGAGAAATCCCTGCATACGTTTGAGAAAGTCGGCCCAGCCTTCAGTTGTGAAATCGGACTGGGCACGAGTTAGGCTCGCAAGATCTCCCTGACGAAAATTGAGCGCCTGCACCGCAGCCTTCTGGGTAAAAGCGACGACCGCGACTTGATCTGTTTTGCTGAGAGGCTGGGTTTGGGCCGTGAGCAGAACGCCGCTAACCAGCGCGAGCAAGCAATAACGCATGGGACCGATCCTCCAGACTCCGCATAGTCTCCGAACACAACTAGCCGCTGTGCCGGATATGCATGACGTCGCCATCCTGCACGATGTAATCTTTCCCCTCTAGTCGGAGAATGCCTTTGGCGCGGGCATTGGCCTCGGAACCGGCTTCCAGCAGCTTGTCCCAACGAATGGTTTCGGCGCGGATGAAATGTTTTTCCAGATCGGAATGGATGGCGCCGGCGGCCTCCTGTGCTCGAGTATTGACGGGTATCGTCCAGGCACGGCACTCGTCTTCGCCGATGGTAAAGAATGAAATCAAACCCAGCAGCGTGTACGTAGTCCGGATCAAACGAACGAGGCCGCTTTCGGTGAGACCGTAGCTGGAGAGAAATTCCGCGGCGTCGGCATCGCTCATCTCTGCCAGTTCAGCTTCCACTTTTCCGCAGATTGCAGTCGCGCCCGAATTCGGACGTGACGCCACCTCGGTCAGTTTGAATTTCGTCACTGCTTCGTCGAGATCTTTTCCCAACTGCGTACTCTCGCTGATGTTGAGCACATAGAGAATCGGCTTCTCACTCAGGAACATGAATCCGCGCAGGCGCTTTTTGTCCTCCGGCGTCATCTCCATTTCGCGTAAAGGCTTTTCGGAACCTAAATGTTCGTTGGCGCGCTTGAGCAGATCGAATTCTTTTTCCAGTTCGGGCGTCTTCATCTTCTTCAGATCTTTTTGCACCCGTTCCAGGCGCTTTTCAATCTGGCCGAGATCGCTGACCATCAAGTCGAATTCAACATTCTTGATGTCGCGCAACGGATCGACCGGGCCCACGTGCGGAATGGACGGATCGTCAAACGCGCGGACCACATGAATGAGCGCATCCACGTTGCGCAGGTGTCCGATGTAGGAAGTTTCTTTCAACGCGTCCTGGCCAATCGCGCCGACGTCCACGTATTCAACGGACGTGTGGGTCAACTTTTTGGGATTGTAGACCGCCGCCATGCGGTCAAGGCGGTCATCGGGCACTTTCGCAACGCCGAGATGCGCCTCTCTGGGGTTGGAAGAAGCCGCTCCGCCGAGTGCCTTAGTGAGAATCCGGAATAGAGATGATTTGCCCACCTGAGGCAGGCCAATGATGCCAGTTTTCATAAGAGATCAAACCGAAAAGCAATGAAGATGATAGCAGGAGGCACGAAATACGAGGCTGGACGCCATGTTATTCTCACCATGAATCGCGGTCGTATTGCGTTGACCCTCCTTTCAATTTCGAAATCGACTCTGGGATGTCTGTGGATCTGCTTGCTGGCCCTGAACTCCGCGGCCCAGACGAACTTTCGGCTGCTCGACCACAACAAAATCGAAACCCGGATCAAGAACTTTTCCCGCAAGAACGACCAGCGGGAAACTATCGTCAAACAATTATTCAAGGAATCGGGCTGCAAGGATGATCAACTTTTCGAACAGGTCGTCAAAGCAACGCTTCCGCCGAATGTGATTTGCGTTTTGCCCGGGCAGACCGACCGCGTCATTTTAGTTGGCGCGCACACGGACAAGGTCAACGAAGGAGACGGAGTGGTCGACAACTGGAGCGGGGCTTCGCTGCTGCCGAGTCTTCTGTATAGCGTTAGTGGTCGGAAGCGCCGCCACACTTTTATTTTTGTAGGTTTCACCGGCGAAGAGAAAGGTCTGATCGGCTCCGATTTTTACGCTCGCCATCTCAGCTTGGAGCAGCGATCCAAAATTGAAGGCATGATTAACTTCGATACACTGGGATTGGGCCCAACGGAAGTCTGGGCCTCGCACGCCGATACTTCGTTGCTGAATGCCCTGGCGCGA
>DATBAX010000208.1:0-2924 GCA_036271275.1 Terriglobales bacterium | reverse complement strand
ACGCCGGTGCGGGTTGAGGAATGGTTCAATCTAATATTCGTCAATCTGGATCCTGACGCCGCATCACTTGCAAGCAGTCTCGGCGAATTGCCCAGACAGGCGGAGCGTTTCGGATTTAGCGGAATGAAGCTGTTCGAGCGCCGCACTTACGAGATGAAATGTAATTGGAAAAATTACATCGATAACTATCTCGAGGGCTATCACCTGCCAAGCGTACATCCCGGATTGAATCGCGAGTTGGATTACAACTCCTACACGGTCGAGCCCTGTGCGCGGCACGTGAGGCAGTTCAGCCCCATTCGGGGCGCGCAGACTGGAGATGCCACGCCTCGCCGCTATCAGGAAGCGCAGGAAGACTTGACCACTGACTATTTCTGGATTTTTCCCAACTGGATGCTGAACTGTTATCCCGATAATGTTTCGCTGAATATTGTATTGCCCGTGGATACGGAACGGTCTTTGGCCATCTTCGAATGGTATTTACCCGAAAGCGATCTGGGAAGCGCCGCTGCAAAGGCCTCAGTCGAATTCAGCGATCAGATACAGATCGAAGATGTCGCCATTTGCGAGACCGTACAAAAGAATTTACATTCGCGCAGCTATGAGCGTGGACGCTATAGCGTGAAGCAGGAGAAAGGTGTTCACGCATTTCATAGGATGTATGAAGAGATGATGCAACGATAAATGGCTTAAGTGACTTTGAGCAGCAGGCACGTGATGTCATCGTGCTGCGGCGTGGTTCCCACAAACAAATCCAAATCGTCCATGATGCGGAGCAACATCTGGTCGGGTGTGGCGGCGGTGCCAGAAGCGATTATTTGCAGCAACCGATCTTCTCCATACTCTTCACCCTGAAGATTCATGGCTTCGATGACGCCGTCGGTAAAGATCACCAGCCAGTCGCCAGATTGTAAAGCCACTTCTCCAGACTCGTAAGGGGCATTCGGCAGAATGCCGAAGGGAACTCCGCCATTTGTCAGGCGTTCCACTGTGCCCGAAGCCCTGCGCAGAATCGGCGCGTTGTGTCCGGCATTGATATAAGAGAGCGCCTTGCTGGCGGGCATAAATTCCGCTAGAAAAGCGGTGGTAAAACGCAGGCCACTCTGGCTGTTGGAGCAAGCGTATTCATTCATCCCGGCAACCAGTTCGGCCAGGGAGCAGGGAGTCACGGAAAGAGTTTTGAGGCTGGCCTGAAACGTTGCCATCAACAAAGCGGCTGGAATGCTTTTGCCGGCAACGTCGGCGACTGCCATCAGGAACGATGAGTCTCCGGGGGCTGCGGGTGTGCGGGCGAACACGTCATAGTAGTCTCCGGCGACGGTGTTGGCGGCGCGAGTAAAGAACGCAATGCCTACCCCCGGTACCTCGGGCGGATGCACCGGCAACAGCCAGCTCTGAATATCGCGAGCGATTTCCAGATCGCGCTTCATCACCACTCGATCGGCGATTTCCAGCATCAACAGGATGAACAACAGCGCTCCACCGTAAAAGCGCATGTCGAATTCGACAATTTCAACGCTTCCGCTTTTGCCGTGGTAACTGAAGCCGCCGCTCGGAAAAATCAAGAGGATCACGCCGAGAAGCAACAACACACGCCGTGCTGGAGTGAGCTTTTCCAAAATCGCCCACATGAGTTCGTGCATGGTGTGCCAGAAATTGTGACGCTGCATTTTCTCTGGGGCGCGAGCGTCAAAATCCTTGCGATAAAACCTGTAGCTGGCGCGAGCGTCAGTGTGGAACTGCTTCCAGAGTTGTCCGACTTCGAGACCATCGGTAACCCGCTGCCAGAATTGGTGCAGAAACATTTGCGACTGTGGTCGAGGCCGGGGCGGACGATCGGGTTGCGGCGGGTAAGGCATCGTGAGCAGTGATTATAGTCGAGAATATTTACTGGAGCCGCCTCAGAACAAACCGGGTTGCGTTACAGCGTCAGCGCCGGGAGCAAGCCTCTGATAACGCTCGTAGCGATTGCCCATGCCGTGTTTTTCGCGCAGGCTTTGCATGAGTTCTGCCAGTCGCTTGCGGTAGGGCTCGGTTACAAAGGCGCGTCCCTGATAGCGTTGTTTGTAACTATCGGCAAGTTTCGGGAATTCTTTTTCCAGAAACGGCATGAAAATCGCCGCCGAGCAAGGCTTTAGAAACAGCGGATTCGCAAAAATATGTTTGGCCCCAGCTTGGGCGGCGGCCTGAACCAGCGCAGACAAATCGCGAGGCGAGTCGGTGATCCCAGGTAGCACGGGTGAGCAACTGACGCCGGTTGGAATACCAGCCTGGCTTAATTTACGTAGCGCTTCCATCCGCAGGTCCGGACGGGGCGCTCGTGGTTCGAGAAGCCTTGCAAGATCAGTATTCAGGGTTGTGATTGTGAGGTTCACAAATAGCCGGTTATTCCTGGCGATGGTGGATAGCAGTTCAATATCACGCACCACAAGGTTCGATTTGGTAATGATTCCCATGTGCAAGCCACTGTGCCGGGAAAGCTCTTCGAGAATCGTGCGAGTAACCTCAGAACGCTTTTCCGCCGGCTGATAAGGATCGGTGGCCGTGCCGATGGCAATGTCTTCGCCTGCTTTGACTTGTCTCAGTTCCTGCCGCAATAAATTAGCGGCGTGCTGCTTTACGTAAATTTTGCGTTCAAAATCCAACCCATCGCGCATTTCCATGAATTCGTGGGTATAGCGCGCATAGCAATACTTGCAGGCAAACTCACATCCCCGATAAGGATTGATCGTCCAATCGAAAGGCATGCGCGCGCCCGAACAACGGTTGAGGAGGGAACGGACGGGAAGCGTGAAGTATTCGACATCGTGGCCTTCGCGCAGGGAATCGCCTTGCGCGGCGAGGCGGGCGATGCCGACCAGCTTAGGAGAAATCTCGCCAAATAGCGGAAGAGTCGACATTGATATTCGCCTTTTGTTCGCTTT